>CAZRPB010000006.1:0-39896 GCA_964601955.1 uncultured Klebsiella sp.
CGCAGGGAGGGATTGCCCCGGAGGCCGACGCCATGGCACTGTGTCAGCATGTCGATTGACGGAAGATTGAGGGAGGCAGCCCTTGCCACGGCCTTGGCCGCGGGCGAACTGCTCAGGAACGGAGCCTCCAGGAAGGTCAACGCCAGCACGGCCGATGACGTCAAGATGCAGGCCGACGTCGACTCGGAGACGCTGGTCCGGGAGAAGCTCAAGATCACGGGCCTTCCGGTGATCGGCGAGGAACTCGGCGGCGACCCCGCCCTCTTCGACTCCAAAGAGCTCTACTGGGTCGTCGACCCGCTCGACGGAACCTACAATTACCTCCGGGCCCAGCCCTCGACCTGCGTCTCGCTCGGCCTCATGCGCGGACCTGAGCCGGTCCTGGGCGTGATCAGGGACTTCACCTCCGACAAGACCTACCTGGGCGTGCCCGGCGAGGGAACGACGGTCAACGGGGTCCGGATCACGCCGCGCTGGGCTGACACGATCGCCGACGCCTGCATCATGACGGGCTTCCCCGCCGCCGCCGACAAGTCAGGCCCGGCCATGGCGCTGTTCATCGACCAGGTCCGACGCTACAAGAAGATCCGCATGATCGGCTCCGCGGCGCTCGCCCTGGCCTACGTGGGCGAAGGCGTCGCGGACACCTACTACGAGTCGGGCACCAACCTCTGGGATGTCGCCGCCGGACTTGCCATCATCCGGGCCTCCGGGGGGCATTACCGTCTGGTCCCGACCGGCAAGAGGCCGCTTAACTACGACCTCTGGGCTTCGGCGCGCGAGGAGTGGACCCGCTGAGGGGGTTCATCGTCGACATCCGCCCTCCCCGCCCCATCCTGCGGGTCCATGTTCATCGAACCCGTCGCCGCCGCCGGCACGTCCTTCGAGGTCGCATTGGCCCGTCACGCTGAGAACGTGTTCGGTCAGGCCGCCGGCTCCACCGGCCTCTGGATCGCCGTGGCCATGGCGCTGGTCTACGTCCCGCTGCTCGGCCGACTCGCGGCACGCCACTTCTTCGGCACTGAGTCATCCCTGGCCGGGCTCGGTGCGGCCGGAATCGTCTCCGTCGGACTCACTTTCGCCGTGGTCTGCATGGCGGACAGCAGCCTCTCAGGCCTGGTACCGGCCAGCCTGCACGTACTGACGGTGTCGATCTGCACGGGCGTGGCCGTACTGCTCGTGACGAGCGCCTGCGCCCAGGTGCTGTCCATGGGCTTCGGGCCTTCGCTGGGACTCCAGCTCGTCTTCTGGAACATCGTGCTGCTGGCACGACTGGCCACGAAGTTCCTGACGGACTTCTGGACCCACGTCTGAAGCGCCTCCGACGCCTCAGCCGGTCGCCTGCAGTCCGGCCGCGATGGCGTTGAGGGACAGGAGCATCTGGGGAAGGAGGGCGTCCGCCTCCTTCTTCTCACCCGCGGCGACGTGTCGGCGCCAGTCCTTGAGGAGGGCCACCTGCTGTTCATGGAGTAGGTCGATCGCCGACTCACGGAGACCGATGACCTTCCTGAGCCTCGGCCTGCCGGCCGTGAGAGTCCCCTCGGATATTTCGTCGAGCATGCGACGGGCCAGGGAATGCTCCGTGAGGATCCGCCCCAGGAAGGCCGAACGCAGCTTGCGGTCGGTGACCATGCCGCCATACAGGCGCATCATGGTGCGGTTGGCCGCGATGACGCTGGTAGAGGCGTTCTTGAGCATGTAACGCAGGGGCGCCCATTCGTCATGATGGCTGACGATGAGCTCGTAACCCTTGGGGTCCTCCTCCTTGAGACGGGCCAGGGCGCTGCCGACGCCGTACCATCCCGAGAGGTAGAACCGCGCCTGACTCCAGGCGAAGACCCAGGGAATGGCGCGCAGATCCTCCAGGGAGGCCGCGCCGGTGCGACGCGAAGGACGGGAACCGATGCGGCTGGCCTCAATGACGTCGATGGGGGTGGCCTGCCTGAAGAACTCGATGAAACGGGGGGTGCGGATGAGCTCCTGATAGGCCTCCCTCGAGAACTCGGCCAGACGGTCCATGACCTTGCCGAGGGAGACCTCGTTGCGCACGGCCACCTCGTGCAGGAGCGTGTTCTGTGTCACGCCCGCGGTGAGGAGCTCGAGGTTGTTCACCGCGGTGATGTGATTGGCGTACTTCTTGGTGATGGTCTCGCCCTGCTCGGTGATGCGGAACTGCCCGTTGATGGTGCCGGGCGGGAGCGCGTCGATGAACCGGTGGGTGGGGCCTGCGCCACGGGAGATCGTGCCGCCCCGGCCGTGGAAGAAGACGATGCGGACGCCGTGCTTGGCACCGATGCCCGCGAGGTTCTGCTGGGCGCGATAGAGGTTCCAGAGCGAGGCCAGGATGCCGCCGTCCTTGTTGGAGTCGGAGTAGCCGATCATGACCTGCTGGACCAGGCCGTCGGTCAGACCTGCGTCACGGCGTGCCTCCAGGGTGCGGCGCGTCATGGGATGCGCCAGGAATTCGTCGAGTATGCCGGTGCTGCGCTCAAGGTCGCCGATCGTCTCAAAGAGGGGCACGACGGGCAGCAGGCAATGCGCCTCATCAGGTCCGCCCGCGGTCATGCCCGCCTCACGGGCGAGCAGGTAGACGGAAAGGAGGTCGGAGACGGACCGCGTCATGCTGACGATCAGGGAGCCGAGTCCGGCCGAGCCATGCGCGGCGATGTGCTCAGCCAACGTGCGGTGGCAGGCGATCACGGCGTCAGCCTCCGCGCCGACGCTGGCCTGCTCCCGGAGGAAAGGACGGGGTGAGCGCAGTTCAGCGTCCAGGAAACCGAGCCGGCGCGACTCCTCCCAATGCGCATAGTCGTGATCGGACTGTCCGGCGGCGTCCAGCAGCTGGCCGATCGCCTTGTCATGGAAGGCGCTGTTCTGGCGGATGTCCAGGCAGGCCATGTGGAACCCGAAGGTGCGCAGGAACCGGACCAAGGGGTCGATTTCCGACCGTGCGATGCGCCCCGCTCCCACCTCGACCAAGGTCTCGCGGAGGAACAGGAGGTCGGCCACGACGCCGTCAGGGGTGGCATGCTGGCCGGGCCGCAGGGGTTCGCCCGCATTCGGCACGCGCAGGCGGCAGAGATTGATGTACTGGCGCCAAGTCTCTCCGAGGTTGCGCCTCAGGGCCGCCTCGCCGGCCTCGCCATGGGCGGCCGCGTGCTTTTCGACCTGCCGGATGAAGACCGGCGGAGGTTCCTGCAGATGATCGCCCAGGGAGAGTCGCTGGCCCAGCTGATCCAGCCGCTCATGGCAGATGCCCAGGGCGGCGGCACGCAGCTGCTCAAGGGCGCCCTTGGTCACCTCGGCGGTCACCAGAGGGTGGCCGTCACGGTCCCCGCCCACCCAGGTGCCGAGGCAGATGTGCGGCAGGGCGTCGGGATGCTCGATGCGCTCAGGGTCGAAGCCTGCCTCCTCCCACGCCTGACGGAGGCGCAGGTCCATGCTCACGACGGCGTCCGGAAACACCTTGGTCAGGAAGTACAGGATGTTGCGGAGCTCCGACTGCACGTCGGGCTTCTGCTGGTAGAACTCCCCGGTGCGCCACAGACGCTCCAACGCCACCTTGATCTCCTCGCGGATGGCGCGCTGCTCGGCCGCGGTCCACATGTTGTTCTCACGTCGCACGAGCAGCTTGTAGATCTCACGGTGGATCTCGAGCACGGTGGCGCGCTTGGCCTCGGTCGGGTGGGCGGTCAGCACGGGCTCGATGACGATGCGGGAGAGGCGCTTGGCGATCTGGCGGTCGGTCAGCTCGGCCTCCTTCAGCTCCTTCAGCGCCCTGCCCCATGAGCCTGGGTCCGAAGCGAGCCCGTGACGGTCCTCCCGGAGGCGCTTGGACTGGGCCGACGCGTTCTCCTCCACCATGTTCAGCAGCTGGAAGGCGATGGAGTAGGCCTGCACGCCGCGGTAGGAGAAGATCTGCACGCCGCGCAGCTTGCGCTTGCCCATCCACGGGAGCGTGCCGGCGATGTCCTTGTGGCCGAGCTGCTCGAGCACGTCCACGAAGCAGCCCATCATGAAGTCGAGGTCCTTGTCGACCTTGCGCAGGCCCTTGGCCAGATCGTTGCTGATTGCGGTGCCCATGCGACGTGAGTCGTAGCACGGCGGTCAGAAACGCCGCAACCGCAATCGGGCGCGGCTTGCATCCGAGGGCAGACCGCTTTTGGTCACGTCTGCCATGGCGGCCGAAAGGATCATCCTACCCGACCTCTGGCAGCAGGAGGCGCTCCGGGCGCTCCGGATGGGGCGGGACGTGGTCCTGCAGGCTCCCACGGGAGCCGGCAAGACCCACGTCTTTGAGCTGCTGGTGGACGGCGGGCACCGCGGTCAGGCGGTCTACACGGTCCCGACGCGCGCCCTGGCCAACGACAAGCGTGCCGAATGGTCGGCGGCCGGCTGGGACGTCGGCATCGCCACGGGGGACCTGAGCGAGAACCTCGGCGCACCGGTGGTGGTGGCGACGCTGGAGACCCAGCGACAACGGATCCTCGATGGCCGGGGACCCGACCTGCTGGTCATCGATGAGTTCCAGATGCTGGCCGACCCGAGGCGCGGGATGGCCTATGAGACGGTGCTGGCCCTGGCGGGCAAGGGCACGCAGCTCCTGCTCATGAGCGGCAGCGTCGGCAATCCGGCCGCGGTCGCTGATTGGCTGCGGGGCCTGGGACGCAAGGTCGAGCTGATCGTGGAGACGAACCGGCCGGTCCCGCTCGAAGAGGCCTCGCTCGACGGACTCGAGGTCAGTGAAGCGCCCAACGCACGCGGCGCGGTCGCCCGCGCGGTCATCAAGGCCGTGATGGCGGACCTGGGACCGGTGCTGGTCTTCGCGCCACGACGCAAGGCGGCGGAACAGCTGGCTGACGCGATCGCCGCCGGACTCCCCCTGGGCTGCGGACCGGAACTTTCCTCACGGCAACGCACGCTGGCCGGCGACCGCCTGACGAGGCTGCTCCGACAAGGGGTCGGACTCCACCACAGCGGACTCACTTATTCGCAACGGGCCGACCTGGTCGAGCCCTGGGCCAAGTCGGGCAGGCTGAAGGTGGTCGTCGCCACGACCGGACTCGCCTCGGGAATCAACTTCTCCTTGCGCTCAGTGCTGGTCACGGACCGTCGTTACATGTCCGAGCACGCCGAGCGGGAGATCAGGCCGGACGAGCTGCTGCAGATGTTCGGACGGGCCGGGCGACGGGGACTGGACGAAAGGGGCTACGCGCTTTGGACCGGGGACTCCCCGCGTCTGGGTGAAGCCCGCCCGCTCCAGCTCCGACGCGCCGAAGGGCTGGACTGGCCGGCCTTCCTTCACCTGATGCGGAAGGCCGATGAACCGATGGCAGCCGCCGCACGATTCGCAGGCTCGCTCTTCACCAAGGAACCGATCGACCTAGCATTGGACCGGCTGGAGGAACTCGACGACCCGACGGCTCCGGTCTCCGAAGGACCGTTGCGCAAGATCAGGGAGATCAAGGGCTCGGACGGGACCTGGCAACGCGAACGCCCCCTGGTGAGGCTGCGGCTCGACCGCACGCTCTACCAAGTGAAGGGAGACTGGCACCCTGCCGTCTCCAAGCCGGACTCGCTCCGTTTCATCAGGCATGGTACGCCGTGCAAATTGGCGACCGCCGACGGCTCCGCCCGCTACGGCCGGACGGTCACGCTCGCGCACTTCCCCGCCAAGGAAGGGGCGACGCGGCTCATTCCCGCCGAATGGCTCCTCAAGGCCCTGCGCAAGCTGGACGGAGGCCGGACACGTCGGCTGGATTGGAAGCTCGAGACGCTGGAAAACCAGATTCTCCCCCTGTTGCCGAGTCTGACGGACGGCGGCGTCGCGACGGGACAGATCTTCCTGGGACGGGACAGCGTCCAAGTGCGTCTCGACTACGCGGGCGTCATGGTGGACGCATTCCAGGACGCCTCCGGCGCGGCCCTGCTCAACCCCGAGCGACGGGAGGTGGAGAAGCGCGACATCGTGCTCTCGGAGGCGCTCGGGGGAGCGACGCTCCATGCGGCCCGCGCCGGACGCCTCTGGCGACGGCTGGGACTCATCGATCCGTCCGGACGCCCCACGCGCCGGGGTGAGATCGCCTCCCTGTTCCTGCACGGCGAAGGCCTAGCCGTCGCCGCGGCCCTCGAGGATGAAGGCTATGACGCCGAAGACCTTGCCTGGGATCTGGCCGAACTGCGCGCAGGCGACCGACTGGGAGCGTCGGGCCGAAATGCCAGCCGGCTCGGGGCGGTCTGCCGTCTCACCTACCGTTCGCTCACCGCCGAGGGCTACCTTCGCGACGGCCTGCCGACGGGCTTCGGCGAAGGGTGCGCCGAGGCGCTCCGTGCCTACGCCCTCCACGGCAAGACGCCGCCGCAGTCGGAGGACGGCGCCGACGCGGGCGACTTCGAGCGCGCCGCCCTCGAATGGCGCAGCACGCTGCAGCTCATCGCCCACGGGCCGGAGCACCCCTGGCCACGCTGGCGGGCGCTGAAGCGCGCGTCCTATGACGCCCTGCTCGCGCTCGAGTCAGCCCGCCGGACCGTCACCGCTTCCTGATCGCGGCCGCGGCGGCCTTGGCCATCTCGGCCGCCCCGGCGGTGTTCGGATGCACGCGGTCAGGCAGCATCTCGGGGTGGTCGACCAACGCCGCGTGCATGTCGATCAAGCCGCAGCCGAGCTCCTTGGCGAGGGCGTCGATGCGCGGGATCTCCTTCCGGACGTTCTCCTCATTGATGCCGAAGTTCCCTTCGCCAGGCACGGGACAGGGACGGCAGAGAAAGACGCGCGGCTTCGAAGGCAACGTCTGGAAGGAGCGTACGAGGTCGCGGCAGTCCCCCGTGAACTCCTTCTCATGCTTCCAGTTCTGAGGCTTCGTGTCGTTGGTGCCCAGCATGATGACCACGACGTCGGGCTCCATGGCCAGCGCGTCCCGATACTTCTTCTCTTTCCAGTAGGGGAAGTCGCCCTTGCGCAGCAGGGTGCGGCCGCTCACCCCGAAGTTTCCGACGAGGTAACCGTCGCCCAGGAGCTCCTGCAGCTGCGAGGGGTAGGATCTGCCGCGCTGGGCGCCCACCCCCTGGGTGATGCTGTCGCCGACGCAGGCGATCTTCACGGGCTGGGCGGCGCGGGCGGACATGGTCAGAAGCAGAAGGAGAAAGGAGGCGAGAAGGCGGCTCATGGCCATGAATAAGGCCCCCAAGGGGTTCTTTCCAAGGACTTATGAGGTTTCTGCTCGCCCCTGCGGGCGGCAGCATCAATCATGTCAGGACAGTCGTATACGCGCGTCCGCACGGAGCGATCCGTGAGGAAAGTCCGGACACCACAGGGCAGGATTCCCGTCGCAAGCCGGGGCACGGCGCAAGCCGTGACGGAAAGTGCCACAGAAAACAGACCGCCCCGCGAGGGGTAAGGGTGAAAAGGTGGGGTAAGAGCCCACCGCTCCGAGGGCGACCGAGGAGGCACGGAAAACCCAATCCGGTGCAAGACAAACAGGGGCCGTCATCAGGCCGCCCGCCGAGGACCCGGGTTGTCGCACCGCCGCAAGGCGGGACCGCAAGGCCAGAGAAATGGACGCGCAGGGGGTCGGTGAGAGCCGCCCCGGACAGAATCCGGCTTACAGTGTGCGACTCAGAAGACGAAGGGCCGGGCGGAGACGCCCGGCCCTTCCCCTTCCGTCCGCAGCGACGCGACGGTCAGCGCTGGGCGATCGGCACGTAGGCCCGGGAGGCGGAACCGACGTAGATCTGACGGGGACGGTGGATCTTCTGCTTGGGCGTCTCGGCGATCTCCTTCCAGTGGGAGATCCAGCCCGGCATGCGACCGATGGCGAAGATGACGGTGAACATCTCGGTCGGGATGCCGATGGCCTTCAGGATGATGCCCGAGTAGAAGTCGACGTTCGGGTAGAGGTTGCGCTGCTTGAAGTAGGGATCGTTCAGGGCGGCCTCCTCGAGGCGCATCGCGATCGCCAGGAGCGGGTCGTTGATGCCGAGGACCTTCAGCACCTTGTCGCACTGGGCCTTGATGATCTTGGCTCGCGGATCGTAGTTCTTGTAGACGCGGTGACCGAAGCCCATCAGCCGGACGTTCTTGGTCTTGTCCTTCGCGTCAGCGATGAACTTGGAACCGTCGTCGCCGGAGGCGTGGATCTCCTGCAGCATCTCGATCACGGCCTGGTTGGCGCCGCCATGCAGGGGACCCCAGAGGGCGCAGACGCCCGCGGAGACGGAGGGGAAGAGGTTGGCCCCGCCGGAAGCCACCATCCGGACGGTGGAGGTGGAGCAATTCTGCTCGTGGTCGGCGTGCAGGAGGAGGATGAGGTCGAGCGCCTTGGCGATTTCAGGATGCACCTGATAGTCGGCGTTGGGCTGGGAGAAGAGCAGGTGCAGGAAGTTGGAACAATAATCGAGGCCCGGCTTGGGATAGACGGGCGGCTCGCCTTCCTTCGACCGGTGGGCGAGGGCAGCCAAAGTGCGGACCTTGGAGATGAGCACGGCCGCGGTCTCGTCGAAGTGCGCCAGGTCGTTGGCGCGGTCATTGGTGCCCAGCTGCGGGTAGTAGCAGCCGAGGGTGTTGAGGGTGGCCGAAAGCACGGCCATGGGATGGGCGTTGCCGGGGAAGCCGCTGAGGGCGATGCGCAGGCCCTCGTGTATCTGCGAATTGTCCAGGATGCGCGCCTTGAAGGCGGCCAGCTGGGCCGTGGTCGGAAGCGCGCCGTAGATCAGCAGGTAGGCGGTCTCGATGAAGTTGGACTTCTCGGCCAGCTCTTCGATGGCGTAACCGCGGTAGCGCAGCACGCCCTTCTCGCCGTCGATGAAGGTGACCTTGGACTCGCAGGCGCCGGTGTTGGCGTAGCCGTCGTCGAAGGTGATGTAGCCGGTCTCGTCGCGCAGCTTGCGGACGTCGATGCCGCGCTCGTTCTCCGAGCCGACTAGTATGGGGAGGACGATTTCCTTGTCGTCCAGCTTCAGGGTGGCGTTCTTTTCGGTCATGGCGGGGGTTTTCCGCCAGGACGCAGGGCTGTCCTCAGCGGACGTTCAAGGTCACGAAGTTCCTGTAGAGTTGCAAGCCTTTGGCCTGACTTTTCTCCGGATGGAACTGCACGGCGAACACCCTCCCCTTGCGGACGCCGCTCACGAAACGTCCGTCGTAATCGGTCTCGCACCAGACAAGTGACGGATCGGTGTCCGGGACGCGGTAGCTGTGCACGAAATAAAAGGGTTCGCCCTCGGCGCGCAGCCCATGGGTCAGGGGTGCGCCGGGCCGGAAGACCGCCTCGTTCCAGCCCATGTGCGGGATGCGCAGGCCGGGCCGGGAGACGAAGCGGACGACCTGTCCGGGGAAGACGCCGAGGCCGCGTCGGTCGGCCTCCTCGGAACGCTCGAAGAGGGCCTGCAGGCCGAGGCATACGCCGAGGAAGGGCCGGTCCTCCCGGATCCATCCCCTCAGGAAGTCATCGAAGCCGGACCGACCGAGGCAGTCCATGCAGTCGGCGATGGCGCCCTGCCCGGGGAAGACGACCGCTTCGGCCGAGGCGGCCTCCGCCGGAGCGGCCGCCAGGAATGGATCGGCCCCGACGGCGGCGAGCGCACGGGAGACGCTGCGCAGGTTGCCCATGCCGTAGTCGATCACGGCGACCCGCGGGCGACGCTCTGCGACGCTTCCGGTCACGTCAGGCCAGGGTGCCCTTGGTGCTGGGGACGCGGCCGCCCTGACGGGGGTCGGTCTCGACGGCCTGCCTGAGGGCGCGCGCGAAGGCCTTGAAGAGCGCCTCCGCCACGTGGTGAGGCTCCTCTCCATACTCGAGCTTGAGGTGCAGGTTGCAGCCGAGGGAGTTCGCGAGGCCCTGGAAGAACTCGCGCACCAGGGCGATGTTGAAGTCCTTCACCATGTAATTGGAGACGTCGGCCTGATAGACGAGCATGGGCCGGTTGCTCAGGTCCACGGCGCAGCGCGCCAAGGTCTCGTCCATGGGAAGGATGAAGAAGCCGTAGCGGCGGATGCCGGCCTTGTCGCCCAAGGCCTGCTTGATGGCCTGGCCGAGGACGATGCCGACGTCCTCCACCGTGTGGTGATAGTCGACGTCGGTGTCTCCGTCGGCCTTGACCTTGAGATCCACCATGGAGTGGCGGGCCAGCAGGGTCAGCATATGGTCGAAGAAGGCGACGCCGGTCGAGACCTCGGACGCGCCCGTGCCGTCAAGGTCCACCTCGAGGGCGATCTTGGTCTCCGCGGTGTCACGGCGGATGCTGGCCTTGCGGGACCCTGCGCTCATGGGGTCAAACTCTCCCCGGCGGCTTGCGATGTCAACCCTCGGCCGTCCAGGCACGGGCCGCGGCGAGGAAGGCGTCGGCCTCGGCGTCGGTACCGACGCTCACGCGCAGGCACTTCTCGGTGAGCGGATGCCCGGGGAATCTGCGCACGAGGATGCGACGCGCCTTCAGGAATTCGAAGGCATGAGCGGAGGTCTCGGGCGACGGCGGACGGCGGACGGACCGGGGCTCGGTGAGGACGAAGTTGCCGTGCGGCTCCACGCTGCTCCATCCGATGGCGGCGAGCTCCGCAAGCATGCGACGACGGGTGGACTTCACCGCGGCGACGGTGCGGTCAAGCCAGGCACGGTCGAGCAGCGCCGCCGCGGCCGCGGCCTGGGCGAGACGGTCGAGGTTGTAGCTGTCGCGCACGCGGTGCAGCAAGGAGGCGGTCTCCCGCGGACACAGCGCGTAGCCGGCCCGGAGCCCGGCGAGGGCATGCCCCTTGGAAAGGGTGCGAGTGACGACGACGTTGGGCGATCCGCGCGCGAGGTCCACGCAGTCGGAATCGGAGAAGGCGGCGTAGGCCTCGTCGACCACCAGCAGTCCCGGGAATCGCTCCGCGAAAGCGGAGACGCGGTCGGGCGTGAACCTCATGCCCAGAGGCGCGTTGGGATTGGTGAGGAAGAAGACGGCGGCGCCGCAGGCGGCGGCCGCCTCCAGGTCGAAGCCCAGGTCAGGCAGGACCGCCACCTTGACCACCGGGGCGCCCTGCGCCGCCGCCAGGACGGGGTAGAGCGAGTAACTGGGGTCGAGCATGCCCACGGCGCGGCCGGGCCCGGCATAGGCGCGGATGATGAGGTTGAGCAGGTCGTCCGAGCCGTTGCCCGCCACGATCCTGTCGGCCGGGAAGTCGTGGACCTTGGCGGCGGCCTCACGCAAGGGGGATGAATCCGGCGAGGGGTAGAGACGGAGCGCCGCGCCGTCGCCGGCGACCGCGGACCTGATGGCGGCGAGCGCGGCTTCGCTGGGAGGATGAGGGTTCTCGTTGGTGTTGAGCTTCACCCACGCCCCGCCCTGCGGCTGCTCGCCGGGAACGTAGGCGGACATGGCCGCGACGTGAGGATTGGGCGAAGGCGAAGGGTTCATCGATGTCCCAGCCGCTTCGAGGCGAACTCACGGAGCAACGTCCGGGTCTGCGCCGCATCGGACGCGTCCAGCACCCGCTTCGCCAGCGCGTCGAGCTCCGGACGCTGGCAGTGGCGCAGCAGGAAGCGCACCTCGGGGATGGCCGAGGCCGACATGCTGAGCTCGCTGGCGCCGAGCGCGAGCAGCAGGGGCGCCCACTCGGGGTCGCCGCCGAGCTCCCCGCAGACGGAGGCGGGAATGCGCGCCGACTCGGCCGCACGGAAGATCGCGCGGAGGCTCTGCACCACGGCGGGATGGCACGGGTCGTAAAGCGAGCCGACCTTGCGGTTGCCCCGGTCGACGGCCAGCAGGTACTGGACGAGGTCGTTGGTGCCGACGCTGAAGAAGTCGCACTCGCGCGCGAGACGGTCCGCCACGGCCACGGCCGAAGGGATCTCGATCATCGCACCCAGTCGCACGGGCGCCGCGGGACGCACGCCCTCCGCCGCCAGCGAGGCCTCGGCCTCGCGGAACGCCGCCTTGGCCGCCAGCATCTCCTCCACGCCCGAGATCATCGGGAACATGATGGAGACGGGGCCGTGCACGGCGGCCCGGATGATGGCCCGGAGCTGCGGCCGGAAGACCTCGGGGTGGGCCAGGCAGAGACGGACGGCGCGGAAACCCATGAAGGGGTTGTCTTCCGGCTCGAGCACGCCCAGACGCTTGTCTCCGCCGAGGTCCAGGGTGCGGAAGGTCACCGGATCGCCCGCCGCCCGACGGATGACCTCCGTGTACTCGCCGCACTGCTCGTCCTCGCTCGGCCAGTCGTCGATCCTGAGGTAGAGGTTCTCGGTGCGGTAGAGTCCGACGCCGCGCACATGGAAAGCCTTCAGGTCCTCCATGTCCGAAGGCCCGCCGATGTTGGCGCGCAGCTCGAAGCGGGAGCCGTCCGACATCACGTCCTCGAGGGCCACCTCGGACATGACGCGGTCGCGTCGGGTCCGGATGATGAGCTCACGCGCGCGGTATGACTCGAGGGTCGGGGCGGTGGGATTGACGATGACCAGGCCGTCCTCGCCGTCGACCAGCACGAGGTCGCCGTCGTTCACCGCGGCCATCAGGCCGGTCACGCCGACGACCGAGGGTATGCCGAGGGCGCGCGCCATGATGGCGGAATGACTGGTGCGCCCGCCTTCCTCGGTGACGAAGGCGGCGATGCCGCCGGACTCCGCGCTGACAGTGTCGCTGGGCGTCAGGTCGCGGGCGACGAGCACGCGTCCGCCGCCGACCTGGTCGCCGCGCTCGGGCTGGGCGCCGACGAGATGGTCGAGCACGCGTCCGGTCACGTCGCGGATGTCCGCCGCCCGGCCCCGGGTGATCTCGGACTCCATGCTCTCGAAGAGTCCGACGTAATGCTGGGCGCTCTCCTTGAAGCAGTGCTCGATGTTGCGGCGGGTGGCGCGGGTGCGCGACACGACGTCATCCAGCAGGGCCACGTCCTCGAGGACGAGCAGCTGGGCGTCGAAGATCTGCGCCTCGGCCTCGTTGAGGCGGAGGGCGACCTCGTCCCTCACCTTGATGATGTCGGCACGGGTGGCGGAAATGGCCGACTCCAGGCGACGGATTTCGGCCTCAGGATCCTGGTTCTCGAGGCACGGAACGAGCGCCATGCCCCGGAAGAGCACGTAGGCCGGCCCACGGGCCACTCCGGCTGAGGAGGCCGTGCCGACGAGGCGTACCTCGGTCCTGTGACTTTCAGCCTGCATGCGGGATGTCAGTTCACGCCCGCAAGTGACGGTGGCAAGGCCTTATGCCTCCGCAAAATCAGACTCGGACGCCTCGTCCAGTCCGGGCTCAGGAAGCGCGGCCGGCATGGGCATGGGCGGCGGCAAGCCGTCGAAGACGCCGGTGGAAACCGATGCGTCAGGCTCGTCAGGGGAGACGGAAAGGGGGAATTCAGGTTCGGACACTGAGCCGACCGCCGACTCCACGTAGTACATCAGGCCGGAATACTCGGCGGGCACGGTCACCCTCAGCTCGACGAAGATGAGGAGCAGCAGACAGAGATGCGCGGAGACGCGTCCGAGCCTCTGGGCGAAGGCGCTCAGGGAACGAAGGACCTGGGTCACGCCGGCCTGACGGCATGAACGGAGGTAGGCGGTCTGGGCCGCATGCAGCCGCATGCGCGACTGGAAACGGCTCCTCAGATCGCCGGAGGCCCGGATCGCGTCGCGCAGCCGCAGGACCTGGGCCCGGCCGGCCACGCCGTCAAGGTAGGCGTAGGTCAGCTGGTCGAACTCGGCGAGCGAGGGAAGCGTCTCCTTGCGGAGCACGGCCTCAGCGGCCTCGCGGCTGGCCAGGCCGCGCTGGGCGCGACGCAGCCGGACGCGGGCGCGGAAGAGCTCCCGGTTGTCGCGAGATCCGGAGACGAAGGCGCGCAGGTCGGAAAGGTCGGAAGCGGAGGCGGACCCCTCGACGTAGCGGACGACCAATGATTCGAACTGCAGGACGTTCACTGCCTGAACTCCCCTCCCATGAGATCGCGCAGGGCCTCGCGGGCCCGGTTGATGCGGCTCTTGACCGTTCCGATGGAAAGGCCGAGCTCCTCGGCGATCTCCTCATAGGACAGGTTCTGGACGTTCCGCATGGTGAGTATCTGAGCGTGCTCCGGCTTGAGTTGTTCCATGCACTCGGCCACTTTGCTCACGAATTCGTTGTGCTGTGCCTCCCCGCCCGGACCTTGGGATCCGTCCGGAAGGATGTCATGCAGGGTGGCTCCCGGGTCCTCGCCCAGGTCGGCGTCCAAGGACATGGACTGATCACGCTTGCGACGACGCCAGTACCAGTAGCGGTTACGAGCGAGATTGGTGCCGATCTGATGGATCCAGGTCGAAAAAGTGGCCGTACCGCGGAAGGAAGCGAGGACTCGGTGAGCCCTTATGAAGGTGTCCTGAGTGATCTCCTCGGCGTCCTGACGGTTGCGCAGCAGGGAGAACACCTTGGCGAAAATCCGCCCCTGATATTTCAGGACGAGCTCATTGTAAGCCGAAAGGTCGCCCTTTCTGGCCCGATCAAGGGCGGACTGGTCGGCTTCGGTTTCCATGGGGTCCGATGAAGGGAAATGATGCTGACAAAAACCCACTTTTCAACTGCTCTTTCCAATCTCCGGCCGCCCAGCCGTCCGGCCCCATGCTGCCCTCTTTCAAGAAGTCCTCCCAAGTCCGTTGGCTCAACTGTCTTTCCGGCGCCCGCGGCCTGGCCAAGGATCTCTCGGCGGCCCATCCGGACTGCTCCGTCCGCGTCATGCAAGGCGGCGCGGACCTCATGCTGGAGCCCGGCGAAAGGCCCTCGTTCCTGAACGGAGCCGCC
The DNA here is from genome assembly GCA_964601955.1 of uncultured Klebsiella sp. Classification (GTDB taxonomy): domain Bacteria; phylum Verrucomicrobiota; class Verrucomicrobiia; order Opitutales; family UBA953; genus UBA953. The sequence continues at coordinate 14,737 of CAZRPB010000006.1, forward strand.
TTCCGCTCGCCGACGGGACTCACCGAGGCCTCCACCCTGCAGACCGACGGGGCGCTCCTGGTGGTCGGCCCGGAGGAGGACACGACCATCGAGGCCGCGGATTGCTCGCGGTGGGCGCTGTTCGACGTCGCCACGGGCGAACAGATCGCGGAGTGCCCGGCGTCCGCGCTGCTGGACCGCGCCGCCGAACTGGGTCGCGCCCCGGACACGCTGGGCTGCACGCCGAGCGGCCTGGAGATCGGGTTCAGCCTCTCCAAGGTCGCCCCCCTGCTCGCTCCCGCCCCCGAGCCCGTCAAGTCGGCCACGGCTTCGCTTACGGCGGAACTGAACAAGGGGGCCCACGTCTGCCCGGTCTGCTGGACGCGCTTCGACGCCGGCGACGCCCTCAGCGTCGCGGTCCATGAGGACCTGCGCGGCGATCCGGTGCTGGGCTCCGACGCCAGGCTGCGCTTCCATCCGACGCGCTTCAACGACCAGGGTCTCGCGCTCGATCCGAAGGGCCTCGCCTGCACCGACATGGCGTGCCCGCACTGCCGCCGCCAGCTGCCGCCCGGCTACCTCGACCTTCCCCATCGCATCATCTCGCTCATCGGCGCGCCCAGCTCAGGCAAGTCCTACTACCTGGCCGTGCTCACGCGCGTGCTGCAGGAACGCCTGCCGACGGACTTCGGCCTGGCGTTCCGCGACGGCGACCCGAGCGGCAACATGCTGCTCAACCAGATGCGCAATTCGCTCTTCTCCGCGACCACGCCGGAGGAGGCGCTGCTCGGCAAGACCGCCCTGGAAGGCGCGACCTATGAGAAGCTGCCGCGCCTGGGCAAGATGGTGTCCCTCCCGCGTCCGTTCATCTACTCGGTGGGCCGGCCCGGCCAGCGCTCGAAGGAGAACTCGATGATCTTCTACGACAACGCCGGCGAGCACTTCGAGCCGGGCATCGACATCCATGACTCGCCCGGGGCGATGCACGTCGCCACCTCCTCCGGGCTGATCTTCCTCTTCGACCCCACCGCGAACGCCCGATTCAAGTCCAGGCTGGTGGGCGTCGAGGACCCCCAGCTCACGATGCGCGGCCGGATCGACCAGCAGGACACGATCCTCGCCGAGATGGAGACGCGCATCAAGCGGGTGCTGGGCCTTTCGCACGAGCAGAAGATCGCCACGCCGCTGGCGTTCGTGGTCGGCAAGTGCGACACCTGGGCCCACCTGCTGCCTTCGCCGCTCGAGCCGGTCGTGCGCGACGGCGGACTCGACCTCGCCGCTCTCGACCGCAACTCCGGCCGCGTGCGCGCGGTCCTCGCCGAACTCTGCCCCGGGCTCGTCGCCTCGGCGGAGTCGCTCGCCTCCGAACTGCGCTACTTCGCCGCCACCTCGTTCGGTCACTGCCCGGTGACGGTCGAGGCGGGACCCAACCGCGGACGCATCGCGCCGGACCCCCTGCGGCTCTCGCCCGCGCACGTGCACGAGCCGGTCTACTGGCTCCTCCGGCTCGCCTCCCCCGACCTCATCCCCTCCGCCCCCTGACATGCCCCTGCAGCTCATCTTCACTTCAGCTCCGCAGGGGCTGGCCGCCGGACGCTCCGGCTTCTGCACGGTTTCGCGCCACCGGGAGATGCCCGACCGCCTGGTGCAGATCCTGGAGTCCCTCGGCACGCCCCACGCCGCGGGCGAAGGGGAGACGTTCACCTGCCGTCAGATCGAGGCCGGCGGGCGGCGTTGGATCGCGCTCTCGAGGTTCGTCGCCCGGGGGCTTGACTACACGCGCCGGGACAACCGTCTCGCGCACCACCTGGTCTTCACGCCCGAAGAGGCGACGGTGCTGCCGCCGGCCGCATCGGTGGCCCTGCGCTGGAAGGGCTGGAAGGACGAGTGGACGGAACAGCCCCGTTGGCTGGAAGGTCACGACCGTCCGCTGACGCTCTCCAAGGACGCGCCGCTCACGCCCGCCGTGACCTGGCGCGAGGTTACGGGCACGGGTTCCAAGGCGGCCTGGCTGGTCCAAGGGAGCTCGGCGACGCCGGTCTGCCTGATCAACGCGCCCGCGACGCCGCGCACGCTGCGCCTGCTGGCCGAATCCGCCGCCCTGCTCGGCGAAGGCGCCTGGTCCGTCTCCTTCACGACGGACGCAGGCGTGACCGGAGGCGAGGGCTTCGACTGGTGCGTGGGCACGGCCGCAGGACGCCTCGACACGCTCGACCTTTCCCAGGCGGCCTCGCTCCCCGCGCCGACCGGCCCCGCCGCCAAGGCGGCCGCCACCGGTGCCGCCACGCCGGTCCGTTCGAACGCCACGCCGCGACCCAAGGAACCGGCGGCCAGGGCAAGCGGCCCATCCGGACTGCTCATCGGCGTGGTCGCGCTGATCGCCGTCGCGGCCGTCGGCCTGGGCTTCGCCTATTTCCGCACGCCGCCGCCTCCTCCCCCTCCCCCTCCGCCCGCCGCGCCCCGCGCCCCTTCCGCGGAGGAGATCGCCAGGGCCGACGAGATCATGCGCGTCAACGCCGCCCTCGGAGCCATCGAAGGACTCATCGCACGGGAGGAATTCGTCGAGGCGGCCAAGCTCTGGCTGCGGAGCGCCGAGCTCTCGCCTGAATTCACCCGACGCCACGCGACGCAGAACCTCCCCGGACTCAGGTCGAGGTACTCCGCCGGAGCCGCGCGCAAGCTGTCCTCGGACCTCGACCGGAAGGGCGTCACCGCCGCCCCCGACCTGCTCAAGGAGGCGCAGGAGGCGGTTTCGGTGGGGAAGAGCCTGGGCGTCCCCGAGGACGCCGGATGGGCCGCCCTGACGGCGACGGTCACCAAGCTCCGCAAGGCGGCCGAACTCGACGTCCGACCCACGACGCTCATCGTCGGGACATGGGTGACGGCTGATTCGGGACCGAAGGGCCCGTCCCAGGCCGACTTCGAACTGCCGCCCGCCGGCGCCGACGCCTTCGCCGCCCTGATCAGCTCGGTCGGCATCACCAAGTCCAGGTCGGTCGACGTGCGCCTGCGCGTGGTGACGCTCGAATCGTTCCATCGCAAGGACGCGACGCGCTTCATCGGAGGGGAGATCCGCAAGGGCGGAGAGGCCGACTGGATCGAGGCCACGCCGGAACCCGGCAGGCTGTCCTCCATCATGGTCGGAATCGGGGCCAAGGCCCGCAAGGTGACGCTGCAGTTCACCGACGGACGCGGCGGCGACCGCGACGCCAACCGTCTGCTGGAAGTCGAGCTGCCCGGCGGCGAACGCCGGGCCTTCGCGCTCATCGGTTCGCCGAAGGCGCTGCGACCGCTGGACCTCGGAACTTCCGCCCTCATCGCCGACCCGGACACGAAGGCGGTCCGCGCCGCCCCGTGGGCGGAGAACGCGCTCAACGGATTCGTGCACGCGGCCGGCGGCGTCGGCCTCTACCCCGACGGGCATGAGTTCCCCGACCGCGACCTGCCCTCGGTGCGCGCCACGCGCTCACTCCTGGAGACCGACCTCATCAGGCTGGAGAGGGCCACGGGTCCGTCCGCGCCCAGCCAGGAGGAGGTCTCCCGCCGTCGGCGGCTCCTCGAGGCCGGCGACACGGTCGGAGCCGGGGCTCCCTGGTCCTTGCGAGCGGTGGACGCCCGAGGACAGGCCGGTCCGGTCCTGCTGGAATTCCGCTGATCGTGTCCCCCGAACGTCTCATCGCACGGATCAGGCTCCAGCTGGAGCTGGGCACCCCCGACCTTGAGTCACGTTCGCTCGCGGCCGAGTACGCCGCCCTCTGCTCCCGGGTCCGGGAACGCCTGGAGCAGTGCGCAACGCTCATCGGCGCAGGCGACGACCACGCCGCGTTCCAGGCGGCCGAGGCGGACCCCGACCTGCTGGGACTCTGCGCGCACCTGAGCTTCTCCGACGCGGACCGCTGGCACGGATTCTGCCGCGAACACGGGCTGCCCGCCGGCTTTCCGCTCGACGACCGCCACCTGCTGGCGGTCGAGGGTCTCTACGGACGCGCCATCGGCGAAAGCCACCCGCTTTACCGCGACTACCGCGACGCGATCCGCAGACGCGATGAGGAACGCGCCCTCGAGGTGCTGAGATCCATCGTCCGCATCAATCCCGACGACCCCAACGCCCGCCAGGAGCTGTCCCGACTGTCCTCGAAATTCCTGCGCGAGTCGCTGGTGAAGGTGGCCGCGGCCTTCGCCGGAGGCAGGGAGTCGGAGGCGGCCGGACTGATGGATCGCATGGAACGCTTCGGCACCGGCGACCTGACGGGCGAACCGCGCTGGGAAGAGGCCCTTTCGCGTCGGCAGGCCTGGCTCCGCCTGCGCGCCGCGGAACAGGCTTCGACGCTCGCTGAGGAGATCCGCTCCGCCCGACGCGCCGGGGACTGGGAGTCCTGCGCGACGGCCCTGCCGCGTCTGCGCTCGCTGGAAAGGGACCACCGCCTCGACCCCGCGGGCGAAGACATCGCGGAGATCGAATCGTGGGCGGGCGCCCTGGCCGCCGATGCGGCGCGCGAGGCCGCGGTCAGGACCGCCGTCCAGGAACTCGCGGAGGAACTGGACCGGCTCCGCGAGGAATCGGCCCGCGGACTGCACCCGGCGGCGCTCATCGCGAGGCTGGGCAGCTGGCTCGAACGCGCCGACGAGCACGGCGACCGGATCGCCGAAGGCTCGGCCAAGGAGGCCCGCTCGCTCCGCCAGAAGGCCCGGGCGCGCCTGAGCCGACGTTACACGCTCCTTCTGACCGGCTGGGTCGCCGCCCTTCTCGTCATCGGGGCTGGCGCGGTCTGGTGGAGCCAGCGTCAGAGCGAACAGCTCCGCGCGGCGCAGGGCCTCGAACAGGTCCGCGGCCTGGTCGCTCGCTGGGAACACGGCGCCGCCGAGAAGGCTCTGCAGTCGCTGCCCACCGGCGTCGCCACACCGGAGGAGCTCGCCGCCCTCAGGGCCGCGCTGGACGCCAACCGGAGGACAGAGACGGGCCTGCGCGAGGACGCCGCCTACCTGCGCGACGTCCTGAAGGCCGGTGTACGCGCCGAGGACGCCGCCAAGGTGGAACGACGCCTGCGCGCCTACATGACCAGGCTTGAAGCGGCCGGCGCCGCCGTCCGCGAATCCCTGGAGAAGGAATTTCCCGAAGGCGGACGTCTGGCCGCGGAATGCGCACGCTCCCTCGACCAGGCCCGCTCCGACCTCTCCGCCCAGGCCGCCGCGCTCAAGGCGGCGCTGGGCGAAGGCGAACGGGCCGCGGATCCCGCGGCCGCGGTCGCCGCACTCGACCGCATGAAGGCGCTGGTGCGCCTGCTGACGGAAGCGGGAGACGTGAGGCTCGACGCCTTCGCGGCCGAAGCCGACCGCGCCTCGGTCAGGCTCGCCGACGAAAGGCGCGCCATCGAGATCAGACGCTCCCTCGAGCAGTCCCCCGACCTCAAGGCCTACCTCGAGACGCTCAGCGGCGCGCTCAGGGAGATGCCGGCCGGATCCGAATCCCACCGGAGGGCCTCCCTCGTGCTCGCCGGCGCACCCTCGCTGCGCGAACTGCCGCGGGCGGCCCTCGCCCCGCGCTTCGCCGCCATGTGGGACGCCGCGGGCACGCCCGAAAGTTCCGGAAGCTTCCTGCCGCCCACGCTCAGCGAAGGCGAGGCCGCCACGCTGAAGCGGATCGGGGACGACTCGCTGACGCGTCGGCTGCGCCGGCTGAGCCACTACTACGTCGAGCCGCGAGGCCGCCGGCCGATGCGGCCGATCGTCGTCATCGGCGAGCCGGTCACGCAGCGCAACGTCATCAACAACGGCACGGAATACGTCACGACGGCCGACGAACTCTCCCCCGAGGGCGCGGTGGTCCGCGGAAGCTGGCGTCGCATCGAATTCAACAACGACGTCAAGGTCGGCGACTTCCTGACGGACGAGGGGCCGGTGACGGAGGCCTCGCACCTCAGGCAGTTCGCGCGGCTGGTGGATGAGACGGGCCGGGCCACGGCGCCGGTCCTGCGCACGCTCGACCTTGTCCGCCGCGCCGACAAAGCGCCGGTCGAATTGCGCGCCTGGCAGGCCCAGGAGCTCTTCAAGGTCGCCGCCATGCGCCCGGAGGCCTGGGGGCTGACGTTCTCCCCCTCGGCCCAGCGCGACGCGGAGAAGCTGCGTCGCATCACGCAGAACGCGGTCGGCCAGCATGACTTCCTCTTCCGTGAACGCTGGGCGGCTTCGCTCTCCGACCTCACGCTGGCGCTGGTGCGGTCGTCCGGCCCCGATTACTACAAGGAGGCGACTTTCTGGCGCACGCTCGCCGGAGCCTTGCGCTCCAAACAGGCCGTCTTCGCCGGACACGTGGGCGCGGACGGACGCCCGGTGGTGCGCGAGAAGGTCCCCGGCGAGGGGCTCTTCGGACTCAACCGGGACGGCAAGCCCGCGCTGCTCTTCCGCACCGACCCGCAAGGGGCGCCCGAACAGGTCGTCGACGCCGCGCCCTACTCGCCGCTGCTGCGCATGCCTGGCACGGTGGAGGAGGCCGCGAAGTCAGCCGGCAACGAAGGCGTCCCCGTCCCGCCCGGAGGGTGGGAATCCATCCTGCAAGGACGCGACCTCTGACCCCATGCGCTTCGAAGGCACTCATAGGATCCGTTGGAAAGGCGCCGTCAGCGGCCCCTTCACCGCCTCGGTCATCATCGACATGCTCCGTGCGGGGGAGGTCAGCCTCGCCCATTCGGTCGAAGCGGAAGGCCGCTGGATCACGGTGCGGGAATTCCTCCGCGGGACGCACCCCCGGTCCGAAAGCGCCCCCTCGGCAATGGCCGCCACGGAGACCCGCGAGGCCGACCGCCGGGACGACGTCGCGACGGGGAGACGGACGTCGGATGACTCCATTGAGCGCGCCGTGCGGGAAGGCTACCTCTGGTGCGGCTCCACCTTCCTGCTTCCGCCAGCCTTCGGACTGCTGGTCTGGCTGTGGGTGCTGGCGGTGCCGGAGACGCAGCCGCTGTCCCGCTTCGTGCTGCTGGCCTTCTGCTCGATCGTCGGAAGCCTGCTGCCGGTCGCCATGGTGAGGCGCGTGGGCTCGGTGCTGGACCACGAGGGGCTGGGCGAACTCAGGCAGGCCCAGGGCAGGCTGTCCGTCATGCTGGCCGTCCTCGGACTGGCCTTCTGGCTGGTGATGTTCTGGTTCCTCAAGGGAGGCTCCTGAACCGCTAAGGGCTTGACGGAGAGGCCGCCCGCAGGTGGACTCCGCACCCGGCCGAACGGTAGCGTAGCTCAGTTGGTTAGAGCGAGGGACTCATAAGCCCTAGGTCGGCGGTTCGATCCCGCCCGCTACCACCAGGCCGGTGACTCAGGCCTTGAGCATGGCCGACACCGGCACGTCGAGCCCGTCCTTCCAGAGGGATTCAAGGGCGTAGTCGCGGCGCACGTCCTCACGGAAGAGGTGGAAGATGACGTCGAAGGCGTCCACCACGGTCCAGCCGCTGTCCTTGTGCGACTCGATGCCCCGCGCCGGAGAACCGGACTCGTCCAGGGAGCGCTCGAGCTCGATGCGCAGGGCGCGCAGATGGGGCTCGGAATTGCCGGTGGCGACGACGAGCCAGTCGGCCACGGAAGACAGCTGTCCGAGGCGCAGGACGCGGACGGCCTCCGCCTTCTTGTCATCCAGGGCCCTGACGGCCGCCACGACGTGGGCGGGCGGCACGGGCACGGGCTGCGCCGGCGCCTTGACGGGCGCGGCGGACCTGCCGCGCGCCTTGGAGGAGGCGGTCTTGGCGGGAGCGCGCCTCGCGGGCTTGGCCACGGGCTTCCTGACGGCCTTGCGGACGGGCTTCTTGGAGGCGGGCTTCTTCTTGGCAGGAGGCATGTTCAGTCGCGGTAAAGTCCGCGCTCTTCGATGAGTGTCGCCACGGCCGGGGGCAAGCCGTTTCCGGTCCGGCCTCCCGCACGAAGTGATTCGCGGATCGCGGTCGAGGACCAGGGCTCCTCCGGCGCGGGCAGCACGACGACCTTCGCGAGGCCGCGCAACGTCGCGGGGACGTCCGCTCCCAGGCCGGAACGCGGGAAGACGGCGAACGTCACGAGACGGCACAGGTCCGCGGCGTCCTTCCAGCGGTCGAGACGCACTAGCTGGTCCGACCCCAGGATCCAGTGAAGTTCGGCTCCGGGATGCTCCGCCGCAAGTTCGCGGGCGGTGTCGATCGACCAGCTCACGCCGCCCCGCCGGATCTCGCGCGCGTCCACCCTGGCCCAAGGACGGTCGGCGAAGGCGAGCGCGGCCATGGCCAGACGGTCCGGGTCGGAGGCCTTCGGCGAGGCGTCGCGCAGAGGCGACCGTCCGGCCGGCACGACGAGCACGGTGTCAAGTCCCAGCGTGCGCCTCGCGGCGTCCGCGGCCGCGACGTGCCCGAGATGGGGCGGATCGAAGGTGCCCCCGAGTATGCCGAGCTTGACGGACATCGGCCTCCATCTTGCGTGACCTGTCACCGAGGCAACCCAAAGCAGGCTTGTCCCCGGATGGGACCGCGCCGACTATGCGTCATGGCGCCGGCCTCACGCTTCCTTCCCAGCGACTTCGGTCCGGAGAGGACCGTGGCCATCATCGCCGGCAAGGGGCGCTACCCCGCCCTGCTCGCGGAATGCGCCAAGGCCCGGGGCGCCCAGGTCGCCCTCGTCGCCTTCGAGGAGGAGACGGACCCGGCGCTCTTCGACGCCTTCCCGGAATCCCGCCGGCGCTCGGTCGCGGTCGGCAAGCTCGGCCGTCTCATCGATTCGCTCAAGGAACTGGGCGCGGCGGGCGCGGTGATGGCCGGACAGGTCACGCCGCGCAAGCTGTTCTCCGGGATGGTGCCCGACCTCAGGCTGGTCGCCCTGCTGGCCCGGCTGAAGGAGCGCAATGCGGAGACGATCTTCGGCGCGGTCTCCGCGGAGATCGAATCCGCCGGCGTGCGCATGCTCGACGCCCGCGTCTTCCTCGACGACCACCTGGCCTCGGTCGGATGCATGACGGGACGGAACTTCGGCGCCGAGGCCCCGGAGGTCTCCTTCGGGATGCGCATGGCGCGCGAGATGGCCCGGCTCGACGTCGGGCAGTCGGTCGTCACCGCCAAGGGCACGGTCATCGCGGTCGAAGCCTTCGAAGGCACGGACAACATGCTGCGCCGCTGCGCCGCCACCGGCGGCAAGGAGATGCTCCTCACCAAGGCCTCCAAGAGCGGGCAGGACTGGCGCTTCGACGTCCCCTGCTTCGGACTGAGGACGCTGGAATGCATGGCGGAAGGCAAGGTGATGCGCGCCTCGCTCGAGGCCGACGGCGTGCTCATGATCGACCGCCCCGCGGTCGTCGCCCGCGCCAAGGAGCTCGGCATCGAGCTGAGCGGCTTCCCTCCCGCGGCCTGAGGACCTTCTCAGTCGAAGAACCCCCAGCCGGGAAGGCTCTGCGCAAGCAGCCATCCCGCGGCCAGGGCGAGCGCAGCCAGGAAGATGCGGCGACGACGCACCCTCGCGCCGGCGTCATCGAGGTCGGCATGATTGACGCCGTTCACCGGAGAGAAGGAGATCCTCATCCGCACGTACCACGGAAGCACGGTCTGGTCGGAAAGGTCCCGGTGCACGTAGGAGCCCTCGCGGTAATCGCGGCGCTTCCAACGGCGGGCATCGAGCAATCGGACCATCCCTTCCTTCATGAACCTCTCCCGGACGCTTTACAAGCGAAGGATGCGAGGGTAATGACATGACGTGAAGTCCACCGCCAGGTCCGTCCGCGCCCTCAAGGGGGTCCGGCCCGTCGTCTGCCTGACGGCCTACGACGCCCCCACGGCCCGGATGGCCTGCGAAGGGGGTGCCGACCTCATCCTGGTCGGAGATTCGCTGGGCAGCGTGGTCCTGGGACTGCCTGACACGGTCGGAGTCACGCTGGACATGATGGTCCACCACACGGCGGCGGTGTCCCGCACGGTCCAGGACCGGCTGGTGGTGGCCGACCTGCCTTTCGGGGTGGCCCATGAGAGCTTCGGCCGGCTTCTGGACGCCTGCCGCAGGCTGCTTCAGGAAGGTGGCGCCCAGGCGGTCAAGATCGAGGGCGGCGCCTCGCTCGCCAAATCGGTCGCCAAGCTCGTCGACGCCGGCATTCCGGTCATGGGCCACGTGGGGCTGCTCCCGCAACGCTCCCGCTCCAAGGGCCTGCGAAGGCAGGGGCTCACGCCCTCGGAACGTGCGTCGATCCTCCTGGACGCTCGGGCGATCGAAGCGGCCGGCGCCTTTGCGATGGTCGTCGAGTGCGTCGACCCTTCCTTCATGCCCGAAATCACCGCGGCGGTCGGCATTCCGACGATCGGCATCGGCTCCGGCCGAGGCTGCGACGGACAGATCCTCGTCATCCATGACCTGCTGGGCCTCACGCCCGTGCCTCCGCCCTTCGCACGGCCGGAAGCCCGGCTCCACCGCGACGCGGTCGCCGCCATCCGCCGCTGGGCCGCCAAGGTCCGCCGATCTTCCCGATGAACTGCGTCGTATTCGGAGCGGGCGCCTGGGGCACCGCCATGGCCATTCACCTCCGCCGGCAGGGCCATACGGTCACGCTGGTCCCACGCCGCCTCGAGCAGGCGCTCGCCATCTCCGACTGCCGGGAGAACCGCGACTATCTTCCCGGCCACGCCATCGACGACAGCATGCAGATCGGACTGGAGCCCGCACCCGCCCTCATGGACGCCGACCTGGTGTTCCTCGCCTGCCCCTCCAAGGGGCTCTCCGAACTGCTGGCCCGCATCGGCCCGGCCGCCAAGGCCGCCCGGCCGCGCATGGCCGTCTCGCTCATCAAGGGGCTCGACCAGGCGACGCTGCGCCGGCCGAGCGAGATGATCGCCGAGGCCTTCCCGGGGACCCCGGTCGCGACGCTCAGCGGCCCGAGCAACGCCGACGAGGTGGCGCGCGGACTGCCGACGGCCATGGTGCTGGCGGCCGAACGGGATGACGACCTCCTCCGCGAGGTCCAGGCTGCGGTCAGCGGACCGACGCTCCGCGTCTACACGTCCTCGGACCTGGCGGGCGTCGAGATCGGGGGCACGATCAAGAATGTTTACGCGGTGGGCGCCGGCCTCTGCGACGGACTCGGCCTGGGCTCCAACGCCAAGGCCGCTCTGCTCACCCGCGGACTCCAGGAGATGATCCGGGTGGGCCAGGCGGTCGGCGGGCGCATCGAGACGTTCCTCGGGCTGGGAGGCGTGGGCGACCTCATGGCCACGGCCCACGGCCCCTGGAGCCGCAACCGTTCGCTCGGCGAGGAACTGGCCAAGGACGCGCCGGGGACGCTGGCCTCGCTGGCACGACGCAAGGAGGCGGTCGAAGGCCACCGCGCGACGGAGACGCTCACGCGTCTCGCCAAGGCCAAGGGCATCGACGCGCCCATCCTCTTCTGCCTGCACGACATCATGTACGCGGGCCTCGATCCCCGCGCGGGCGTCACGGCGCTGATGACCCGCGACCTGCGCTCGGAATCGTGACGGATCCGGGTACGGAACGCCGACGCTCGGCCATCGCGGGCGATGGGCTCTTCACGACCAGGCCTTTCGCCGCCGGCGAAAGGTTGGCCCGCTACGCCGGCACGACCTCGGTCACTCCCCCGCCCCCCTCGGACGGCATGGTCTTCGGTCTGGAGGTCCGCCCTGGGCTCTGGCTGGACGGCTCTTCGGAAGACAACCCGGCCCGGGCGGCCAACCATTCCTGTGAACCTAACGCCGACCTGGTCTGGGATGAGGCCGAGGGCGCGGCCTGGCTCTCGGCAAGGCAGGATCTTCCGGCAGGCACGGAGGTGACCTTCGACTACGGGTTCAGTCTGGCCGAGTCGCTCACCCACCCCTGCCTCTGCGGCAGCCCCTCCTGCGCAGGCCGCATCGTGGCCGAGCCCCTGCGAACTTCGCTCCGGCGGCACCTCCGGCACCCCGGGGCAAGCAGGGATTGACCCCCTCGCCGGGGACGCTCACTTTCCGAGGGTCATTCCCGACCCTTTGTTCATGAAAAAAGTCGCCCTTAACGAGCTCGACCCCCGCCTCCAGAAGCAGGTGGCCCAGGCCGACCAGCAGATCCGGTCCAACCCCCAGTACGCCGTCGAAATCCTCTCCGGCATCCTGTCCCGGAATCCTGGCTGCGTGGAGGTGCGCCGCTCGCTCCGCCAGGCCCAGAAGGCCGTCCTCGGCACCCGCAAAGGCCTCTTCGACGGCGTGGTCGGCGTCCTGACCTCCAGCAAGATCGCCAAGGCGGTCGAGGCCGACCCGGTGGCCGCCATCGGCGAAGCCGAGGCCGCGCTGGCCAAGAAGCCCACCGACCCCAACGCCAACAAGACCATCGCCCTCGCCGCGACGAAGCTCGGCTTCCACGCCCTCGCGGCCTTCGCCTACGAGGAGCTCGCCGCCAATGACCCCAAGCAGGTCCAGCATCACGTCGACCTGGCCAACACCTGGATCGCCGGCGGAGAATACGACAACGCCCTCCACGCGGCCGACGCGGGACTCAAGCTGTTCCCCGGCAACGGCGACCTGCAGGAGGCCGTGCGCCGCGCCTCGGTCAACAAGACCATGAAGAAGGGCAACTGGGAGGACAAGGGGGACTTCCAGTCCAAGCTCAAGGACAAGGAGGAGGCGCTCCGGCTCGAGCAGGCCGCCCGCAAGGTCACCGACGCCTCGACCGCCGCCGAGCAGATCGCCCTGCTCGCCCAGAAGCTCCAGGAGCAGCCCGACAGCATCGACCTCTACCGCGACATCGTCCGCCAGTTCATCGCCATCGGCGACCTCGACAACGCCATCGCCTGGCTGCAGCGCGGACGTCTCACGACCCTCGGCAAGGCCGACACGTCGCTCGAAAGGCAGGAGACCGACCTCGTGGTCCAGAGGTACGAGAACCGCTCGAAGCAGCTCCGGGAACGCGCCAACGCCGCGCCGGGCGACGCCGCCGCCCAGGCCGAGCTGGCCGCCAATGAAACCGAGCTCGCCGAATACCGGCTGCGTACGGCCGCTAGCCTGGTCGAACGCTATCCGAACGACTACGCCTTCCGCTACGAATTCGGCATCCTCCTCCTCGCCTCCGGCCGGACGGACGAGTCGGTCCAGCAGCTGCAGTACGCCCAGCGCAACCCGAAGTACCGCCAGCCGGCGCTGCTCGCCATCGGCCGCGCGTTCGTGGTCTCCGGCAAGTTCGACCTCGCGGTCGAGCAGCTCACCGCCGCCAAGGGCGAGATCCAGGTGATGAACGACCTCAAGAAGGAGGTCATCTACGAGCTGGGCCTCGCGTACGAGAAGATGGGCAAGGCCAAGGAGTCGGTCGACGAGTACAAGGCCATCTACATGGCCGACTCGGGCTTCCGCGACGTGGCCAAGAAGATCAACGACTTCTACGAGCGCCAGAAGGGCGCCTGAACCACCCAGTAGGCTCCCGGACGGCGCCCCGCGCCGACGCCCTCCCCTGCCCATGGCACTCACTCCTTTCCGCAGCCGTCTCATCGCCGACGTCGGCATCAGCATGGGGGACGAGGGCAAGGGCCGTCTGATCCCCGAGATCGTCCGCGAACTCCAGGCTTCCACGGGACGCCGCGACGCGGTCGGCACGGTGCTCAAGGTCAACGGCGGCGCCAACTCGGGCCACACGGTGGCCGGACTGAAGCTCAACCTGCTGCCAGGCGGAGTCGCGGAACGCGACGTGCCCTGCCTCGGTCTCGGCGCTGGCGTGGTCGCCGACCCGCGCAAGGCGCTCTGGGAGGCGCTGCCGCTCGAACGCGCCGGACTGCCGGTGCTCTCCCGCCTGCTCATCGACGAACGCTGCATGGTCAGCGACGTCGCCCACCGGGTGCTCGACCTGGCCTGGGAGGACTACCGGGTGGAACGGCTCGGCCAGGAACCGCGCGGCTCGACGGGGCGCGGCATCACGCCGGCCTACGCCGACGAGGTCGGGCAGTTCCAGATCCACTACGCGGAGTTCCTCGCGGACCGCTCCGAATACGCGGCCCGGCTCTCCGCCCGGCTCGACCGCGCCGCCGCCACGGTGCGCGACGTCTGCCGGCTGGCACCGGAGAAATGGGCCGGGCTCTTCGTCCGGCTGACGGAAGCCGAGCAGCGAGCCAACAAGGGCGCCATCGACGCCGGGGTGTTCCCCGCCTCGGAGTTCGACTTCACGCGCTTCGCCGGCAAGGAACCGTTCACGTTCGACCACGCGGCGGTGCTCGCCGCCTGGTGGGACGCGGGCTCACGGCTCGCCGGCTGCGTCGGCGACGTGCGTGAACGGGTGCTCGGCGACCTCGCCGCAGGCCGCACGGTGCTCGGTGAGTTCGGCCAGGCCTACTGGCTCGACAAGCGGGCGGGCTTCGCGCCCAACGTCACGGCCTCCCACACCTACGTTCCGGAATTCTTCCAGTCAGCCGGCATCCCCGCCCAGACGGTCCATACGGTGGGCTGCTGCAAGGCCTATGACACCAAGGTGGGGACGCACGTCTTCCTCACGAAGATGCCCGACGGGCACCCGCTGCGCGAGGCGCTGGCGAAGCTTGAGTTCGGCACGAGCACGGGACGGCAGCGCATGGTGGGCTGGTCCGACCTGGTCGAAAAGGCCGACGCGCTCCGCTACGGAGGCTATGACGACCTGGTCATCAACAAGCTCGACGCGCTCTCGCCCCACGGCCCCTGGAAGGGCGGAGAGCTGCAGGTCTGCACGGGCTACGTGGACGCTTCGGGACGGACGATGTCCGGGGTGCCGCGCAATGACGCCGTCCGCCGCACGCTCCGCCCGGTCTACGCGACGCTGCCAGGCTGGACGGAGGACATCTCGAAGGTGCGCTCGTTCGCCGCGCTGCCCGCGGCCGCCCGACGCTACGTGGCCTTCACGGTCGCCGAAATCGTCAGGCTTGCCTCGCGCGGCGGCTCGCTCCCCTCGCTGCCCAACCTGCGCTACGTGGGGATCGGACCCGACCCCGAACAGATCATCTCGGACATCCCGGCCACGGCCGACCTGATCCGGCAGGCCTGAAGGCATGGATGGCAGGTTCCATACGTTCGCTTTCCCGCTGACGGCGCTGGTCGACGCCTCCAAGGTCGAACCCGGGGTCTCCGACCTCCGCATGCTGGCCAAGCAGCTGGGACGCTGGTTCTCGGCCGAGTTCTCGCTGACGCACAAGGGGGTGACGATCGAAGGGACGCCCGACGGAGCCGTTTTCATCATCGCAGGGGTCGAGGAGACGCACTGGCCCAAGATGATCGCGCTCGCCCAGACGCAGTCATGCACGCTGTTCCTGGTCATTCCCGACGGCAACGGCGCACACCGGCTCAAGGCGCTCGAGGTCCCGCCCGCCTGAACTCAGGCCGCGAAGGCCCGGACGGTCTCCAGATGCAGGTCCGCCACCTGCTCCAAGGTGAGTCCGTCCCAGCGATAGCCGCCGGCCAGGGCGAAGATGATCGGGACACGCCGTGACTCCGCCCAGGCGACGACGCGTCGCTCGCGCTCGCGGATGATCGGGGTGTCGACGCCTTCGAGTCCGCCGGCCGCCCCATGGGCGTCCATGCCGGCGTTGTAGATGAGGAAGGAGACTCCTTCGAGGCGACCGAGGGCCTCGTCCACGGCGGCGAGATACTGGGCGGGGTCCTTCACGAGTCGCAGATGATGACGGGCCTTGTCGGAAGGGGTCCAACGGTCGAAGGAGGAGACGCTGACGTCCACGAGCCGCACCCTCGGGTCGGCGGCCAGGATGTCAGCGGTGCCGCCTCCACAATGGGCGTCGAGGTCCAGGATGCCGACGGACGGCACGCTCCGCAGGGCGTGCAGCGCCGCCAAGGCGAGGCCGTTCAGGGTGCAATAGCCGGTCCCGTAACTGCGGCCGGCATGATGCAGTCCGCTGGAAAGGCTGCCGGACCGGCCGCTGCGCAAGGCCTCCGTGACGGCGTCGCGCACGCCCCCGGTGGTGGCGAGGATGCTCGCCAGCAGGGGCTCGGACCAGTCGCCAAGAGCCGTCTCGCCCCCGTCCGCCCCGAAGACGCGGTCCAAGTAGGCCTCATCGTGCACGGCCAGGAGCTCCTGCTTGGTGGCGGGCGCGGGCGCGACGATCTCGACGGAGGGCAGATGGCGTCGGACGGACTGGGCCACCAGACGGGACTTGGTCACGGTCTCCGGGCCGTTGGGCAGGCAGAAGGCCTCCGAATAATGGATGCGCAGGGGACGCAGGGCTGAATCTTTGCTCATGAGAATTCTTATGCTCACGGCCGACAGATTGGCAATGTCACCCCCTGTCATAGGCGTTGCGAACTTCAGGACCCCGGGCAGGATGAGGTCATGTCCGCCTTCGAAGTCAGGATTCCCAGGGATTTCGCCCGCAAGCTCGGCGAAGAGGCGGTGGAGGTCGCCCGACGCGGACGCTACGCGCTGCCGTCCGGGGGAATCGAAGTGGTCATCGACGCCGAGATCGGCCATGCGGTCGCGAACACGGTCCACTACCCGCCCGACCACGCGCACACGGACCCGCGCACGGGAGGCGCGGCCACGGAATTCGAGGTGACCAACGAGACGACGCTCTCGGCAGCGCGACGCCAGATCGGACGCGGCCTGCGCCCCGCCGCTCTCAACTTCGCGTCCGCGACCTCCCCTGGCGGCGGCTTCCTGCACGGCGCCCGCGCCCAGGAGGAGTACCTCTGCCGATCCTCGACGCTGCATGCCTGCCTCCATGGCTCACCGATGTACGCGCTGCATCGCGCGATCGGCGACCCGCTCTACACGGACGCGATGTCGTACTCGCCGGACGTTCCGGTGTTCCGCGGTGACGACCACGCCACGATCCCAGACCCGTGGAAGCTCAGCATCATCACCTCGGCGGCCTGCCTGGCGACGGAGGTTCCGGCGCTCGACCAGCCCAAGATCGGCCCGGTGATGTGGTCGCGGATGCTCAAGGTGCTCTCTGTCGCCCAGCGGCACGGGCATGACGCGCTGGTTCTCGGCGCCTGGGGCTGCGGCGCCTTCGGCAACGACGGCAACCTGATCGCCGGCATGTTCCGCCAGGCCCTCACACGGGAGTTCAGGGGCGCCTTCCATGCGGTGACGTTCGCCATCGTGGACAGCACGCCGGAAGGCCGCTTCATCGGTCCGTTCCGCAAGGTCTTCTCGCAGGAGACGGGCCAGGCGCTCAACTGAGCGAAAAGGTCACTTGGCCTTCTTTTTCTTGGACGAAGCCCCGGGCTTCTGGTTCACGCCGCCAGGTCCGAAATCCTCGCTCTTGGCGCTCGAGCCCAGGAAGACGGGTTCGATGAGCTCGGCGTTCCACGATTCGAGACGGGCGGCAAGCTGACGGAGGGCTTCGGGCTTTTCCGCGGACAGGTCCTTGGTCTCGCCGACGTCGGAAGCCAGGTCGAAGATGCGGTCGGGCTGACCACGCTGGCGGACGAGCTTCCAATCGCCCTGGCGAAGGCCCCAGGCGAGATTCACGGATGAACGCCAGGCAAGGAATTCATGAGGATCGCCCTTGGCTTCGCCACGCAGGAACGGCACGAGGTCCACGCTGTCACGCTTGCGGTCCGCAGGCGGGGTCACGCCCGCCCGGGCCAGAGCGGTGGCGAAGACGTCCAAGGACGAGACGGGCCGTGAGTAGGTGGCGCCGGCAGGCAGGACGGCCGGCCAGCTGACGATGAAGGGGACGCGCACGCCGCCCTCGAAGACCTGGCCTTTCTGTCCGTAGAGGACGCCGTTGTTCGCGCCGTTCTTCACGGGGCCGCCGTTGTCGGAGAAGAAGAACACGAGGGTGTCACGGTCCTGTCCGCTCTTGCGCAAGGCCTCGAGGACGTCGCCGATCGCCCGGTCCATCAGCGCGACCTGCGCCAGATACTTGCGTCGGTTCGGCTCCTTGACGTGCGCGAAGGGAGCCTCGGCCTCAGGGGTTGGCTCATGCGGGGTGTGCGGTGCGTTGAAGGCCAGATACAGGAACCAGGGACGACCGGCCTCGGCACCGATGAAACGCGCGGCCTCCTTGCCGAAGCGCAGGGTGAGATGCTCGGTCGGATCGATGGACTCCTCCTTGCCGCCCCGGGTGAGAGGCAGGGTGTACTGGCGGCCGTCGGCCTTCCAGTTGATGAAGCGGTGTCCGCCGCCCACGAAACCGTAGGCGTCATCAAAACCTCGCGCGACGGGCACGTGCGCAGGCGAAGCGCCGAGATGCCACTTGCCGACCCAGCCGGTGCGATAGCCGCCGTCCTTCATGAACTGGGGCAGGAGACGTTCCGAGAGAGGCAGTCCCTCCTTGGGGTCGAGGGGGTCGTAGACGGGGTTGTACTCATGCCCGAATCGCTGCTGCTGACGTCCGGTGAGCAGGCCGGCACGGGTGGGCGAACAGAAGGGGTGCGAAACGTAACCGCTGGTGCAGCATACGCCGGACTTGGCCAATGCGTCCAGGTTGGGCGTGGGCACGTCCTTGCCGCCCTGGAAGCCGGCGTCGACGTAGCCCTGATCGTCGCTGACGATGACGAGCACGTTGGGCTTCTTTTCGGCGGCGGTGAGGGCGAACGGCAGAAGCAGGAGGAGGGTCAGGAGTCGCATCGTGGAAATCATTTGGCCTTCTTCTTGTTCTTCACGGTCTTGACCGGAGTTTCCGCCCCGGGACCCGACTTGGCCAGAGTCCATTCTGGCCTGGTCCCGCTGAATTTTGCGAGCTCGGCGGTCAGGACGGTTCTGGCGCGGGCCTGCGCTTCGTTCTGCGCAGGGACGGGAACGGGGGATCTCTCCTCAGGATCGGCGATGACGTCATAGAGCGACCCGTCAGCGTACAGTTTGTGACGCCCATCGAGGGCCGATTGATGCGAGGGCTTTGTCCCGCCTTCACGGGCATACCAGGAATGGATGGCGGTCCGCTCTGTGCGGGACTGTCCGGTGATTTCACCCAGGAAGCTGACGCCGTCGATGACGGGACTCCGGGGGCGCTCGATGCCGCACGCTTCGGCCACGGTGGGCAGGAAATCCACGGCGGAAACGAGGCCCTCGCTCACGCGGCCAGATGATGCGCGACGCGGCCAGCTCACGATGAGGGGGACGTGCGAGCCGGATACGGTCCGTCCGCCCTTCCCTCCGGCGTAGTCACGGCCTTCGAACTTCGAGACGATGGGCTTGCCGGTCCCGTTGTCGCCGACGACGAGCACGAGGGTGTCATCCCTCACGCCGGCCTTGGCCAGTGCATCGAGCAACTTTCCGATCTCGGCGTCCGCATGGGACACCATGTCGCTGAAGTTGGCCTGCTTCTCGCCGGGCTTCCTGCCGTAGTTGGGCGAATCAGGAGTCGGCTCGAAGGGGTCGTGGGTCAGCACCATCGGGTAATAGAGGAAGAAGGGGCCGTCCTTCTTGCGGGAGATGAAGTCGAGGGCGTAGGCGTTCAGGACGTCAGGACCGTACTCGCCGTTGACGTAGTCGACCTGCCTGCCGTTCACCTCGAGTCCGGGATTGCGGTATCGGCTGGGCCGACGGTCCAGCTGCCACAGGCAATGCTCGTCGAATCCGAAGGCCTTGACGCCCTCGGCACCGCCCTGGAGCTGCCACTTGCCGACGACGGCGGTGGAGTATCCCGCCTCACGGAACAGGTTGGCGAAGGTACGCTGCGAGGGGTCGAGGTTTCCGAAGCGGGTGTAATTCCGGAAATTGTCGACGCCGGTCATCAGGGCCGCACGGGTCGGGGTGCACAGGGGCTGGACGTGGCACTGGGTGAAGCGGACGCCCTCCTTGGCCATGCGGTCGAGGACGGGGGTGCGGTAGCTCTGCCCTCCGTTGGCGGTGACGCACTCATAGCCGAAGTCATCGACGAGGATGAGGACGACGTTGGGCCTGCGTTCCGCGGCCGGTAGCAGCGCGGCCAGGCAGGCCAAGAGGAACGGCAGGACCTGGGCGGGTCTCATGCGGTCTTGATGCCCGGCGTCACGCCCGGGGGCAACGCGTTTCAGCGGCGGGCCTCGCGCACGAGTCGCCGCAGGAGGCGGGCCACGCCCTCGGGATCCTGACGGAAGACGAAGTAGACGTCAGGTCCGGACTCGCGGCTGATCTGGATGGCGTCGGTGTAGGCGACGACGTCGGTGATCTTGGCGTGGGCCACGGTGAAGTTCTTGTAGGCGCCGTCGAACAGGACGCGACGCGGGGTGAAGACGGCCACGCCGTCGTCGATCTTCGTCAGCTGGTCCTCGGTCTCGCGATGGACGTTGTAGCTGCCGGCCCGGATGCGCACGCCCATGATGGAACGGCTGGATCCGAAAAGGCCGCCATAGGAGCGACGCGTGACGATCCGCTTGTTCTGGATGAGCTCGACCTCGGAACTCCAATGGCAGGGCTCGCTGCCGAGCTCCAGGGGGCATGGGACCTGCGGCAAGGGTCCACGGAAGACTTTCCAGGCGCGGACGGCGGAGTCCAGGCGCCCGGCGAAGGCGCCCTCGGCAAGCGGAGCGCCGAGCAGACGCGCCTCCCTTTCCAAGGCTTCGGCGGACCTGGGATCGAGGAGCTCCTCGCCGTCCTCCTTCTCGACCATCTCGCCCAGGATGCGATCCATGTGAACGCCGACGACTTCCTGACGGACGTCCTCGACCTCGGCGGGGGGCAACGGTACGCCGAGGGAAAGTTCACGGATGTCCGCAGCCTTGGCCTCCGGCGGGGCGTCGCGGTCCAGCACGAAACGCACCCCGCTCACGAGATGGGCCCGGAAAGCGGCGCGTCGGAGGGCAAGGGCGCGGGCCTCGCTCATGCCGAAGGTGGCCGCGAGGTTGCCCAAGTTGACCCGCTCCTGAGGGGTGAACTGACGGTCCGCCAGGAAGGCGGCCACGGCCTGAAGATACCAGGCGTCCAGCTCCTTCTGGCAGCGGCTCCGGACGTCGAATCCGACGCGACGCTCCAGCTCGGCGAGACGGTCGGCGACCAGGAGGCATTCCACAGGGGACTCGTTGAGGAGGTCCCAGAATTCGGCCAGGGCCGCGTTGGGGTGCATCCGGCCGAACATGCGGTCCATGAGGCCCGCAGGCTCCGGCACGGGCCGGGGGAAAGGCGGTTTGCGACGGGGCGGCGCCAGCTCAGAAAGCGCCCGCCATTCGGCCATGCCGGGCATCCAGTAATGGTCGACGGGACGGAACTCCCCGGAAGCCAGACGGGCCACGGCCTCCTTCATCGGCATGACGCCGAGGACCTTGCCCTGCCGGGCGACATGCACGGTCTGCTCTGACATGCTTCTAGAGAGACGCCGTCGCGGAAGGTGGCAAGGCGGGAGGTCGGATCACTTCGCCGCCAGCACGGCCTCCGCCACCTTGGCGCCGAGGAAATCGTAACCCTCGGCCTTGAAATGCACGTCGAGGGGCGGCTGGTACTCGGCGAGGCGCGGAGTCATCGCGGCGAAGAGGTCGTTCACGGCCACGCCATGCGCAGCCATCACCTCGGCGGCGACCTTGTTGCGCTCGACGACCGAGGCGGCGGTCTGCTTCTGCGCAGGATTGTCGGGGATGGGCGTGGTGGCCGCCCAGATGAGACGGGCGCCGGTCTTCTTGAGTCGGACGACGATCTCCTCGAGGCGCTTGCGGTAGTCAGCCAAAGGGGTGGCGCGGTCATGGATCCCGAAATTGAAATGGATGACGTCCCACTTCCCTTCCCCGAGCCAGATGTCGAGGTTCTTCAGGCCGGAGGCGGTGGGGCCGCAGTTGGCGGGCGCGCGGTGGAGGTTGGCCTTGCCGGCCAGGGCCTTGCGGGCGGGCTGGGTGTAGCCGCGCGAGACGGAGTCCCCGATGAGGAGGACGCGCGGGAGCTTCGGGTCGTCCTTCACGAAATCCCAGGCGTTCGACTTGCCGGCGATCTTGTCGCGCTTGTGCAGCGGCAGGTAGAAGCCGCCCAGCTGCGACTGCAGGACTTTCTCCCAAGCGAGCTCCTCGGGCGACAGTTTGGCGAGCCAGGCCTCGTAACGCGCGTCGACCAAGGCGTCCTGCGCCGCCTTCTTGGCGGCCGCCTCCTTGGCGTTGGTGGGCTCGCCCTTGGTGACTTGGGCGACGCAGGTCAGGGGGCCGAGCAGGAGGACGAGGGCAAAGGCACGGAGGTTCATCGGGGTGAGGGCATGCTCACCCTTGCGAGGACGCCGTTCAAGCCCTCAGGGACGCAAGACGTGCCGCAGAACGTTGGAAAGCAGGCGGCGCCTGGAGGCTGAGGTGCGGGCCGCGGCGGCGGGCGAGGCCGATTGCAGGGCCTGCACGCCGTCCGGGCCGTTGGCACCCCGTACGAACGCAGCGTCCTCGGAGGCCCAGATGCAGGCGGTGGCGCCGTCGACCTCGGGATGGAACTGCATGCCGACGGACCGTCCGAGCGAGAACATCTGCACCGGGCAGACCGGCGTGGAGGCCAGGAGCTCGGCCCCCTCCGGGAGTTCGCAGGCGTCACCATGCCAGTGCAGGACGTCCATGGGACGGGGCAGCCCTGCGAGCATGGGCGAGGCTCCTACAAGTTGCACCGGACCCCAGCCGACTTCTCTCACGGGCGCGCCTGCTTCGTCCCGCATGGGCGCGACGGTGGCGCCGGCGGCATGCGCCAGCAGCTGCATGCCGAGGCAGACGCCGACGCACGGCTGGTCGGCTGCGAGCCTGAGCCGGAGGAGCTCCACGACTTCACCAAGCCATTCAAAACCGGGCCGGCCGACGTCCGCCACGCCCATCGGGCCTCCCATCACGATGACTAGATCCCCTGCGCCAAGGTCCGAAGGCCAGCGTTCGCCTTTCCATGCTTCCACCTCAGTCAGCGTGAACCCGGCGTCGGCGGCGAGATCACCGAGCAGGCCGGAGCCCTCATGGGCGACGTTGGTGATGCAGACGGCCCTGCGCATGGCCGAATGTCACTTCTGACGGGGCACGCCGGCCAGAGGATGGGCGAGCACGGCGTCCCAGGCGACCTGCTGCAGCAGGCTGTTGAGGCGGGGAGCTTCGGCCGAGCGCTGGAGGCCCTTCGGGACGGGCAGTCCGACCGGGCTGCGTCCGTAGATGACGGCGAAATGGCAGTAGGAGTTGAGGGCCTTGATGGGCTCGGTGGGATGCCCCAGAGGGTCGCTGAAAAGCTGTGACTGCTTGGCGACACCGGGCACCTCGCCCTTCAGGACTCTCTCGCGGAGAGCAAGGACGGCCGCACCTGCGGGGACGATCCTGACGATCTCCTTGCCGAGCTTGGCGTTCACGGAACGCACCTCCGCGTCGATCAGCTTGAAATAGTCGGCATGCGCGGCCCTGAGCTGCTCGGGAGTCTTGGTGTCGCGCTCGACGGACGCCGGACGCTTGCGCGCGATCCAGAAGCTCAGGTCATCGTAGGGAATCCAGCTCTGCTGCACGGTGACCTTGAGGCCGGGATTCTTGGCAAGTCCGAGCCGGGCGAACTTGAGGATCGCCTCATCCGGCACGAGCGTGGGCGAAAGGGTCAGCACGTCCGCCCCTCCGTCGGTCAGAACGGCCTTCACCTTGTTGCGATCATCCGGCAGGTTCCAATGCTGCGAAGTGGCCGAACCGCCGATGAAGGACGAGGCGACGGTACGGTGCCCTTCGATGCCGGCGCCCCTCGCGAGCTCGTCGACGATGGGCGCCATCCACACGTGGAAGCTGTGCCCGGCGGTGGCGACGCGCAGGCCGGGCGCCTCCGGCGCGGCGCAGAGGGCCGACGCCAGAAGGGCCCAGAGGCAGGCGAGTCGCAGTCGGCTCACTTGGAGCTGCGCCAGGGACCGGCCGGGAGGCCGTCCTTGCCGGCGGAATAGACGCAGACCTCGGGGAAGTTGGCCCAGGCGTAGCGGACTTCCTTGGGCTCGGTCACGCCGGCGGCGGTGACGGTCACGACCTTGCCGTCCGCCTTGGCGGAAGCATGCGCCCACTGGCCGTCGGACTTGAGGAGACCGAAGCCCTTGCCCTCGCCGCGGATGGTGACGGGGCGGTCATAGGTCAGCTTCCAGGCGTCGCCGTCACGCGCGGCCTTGACCACGCGGGGAGCCTCCCCGTCCTTGCGGGCGTCGTAGACGCGCTGCAGGGCGACATAGGCCAGACGCTCGCCGACGGGCAGCTTGTCCTTGGGGTGGATGTCCTTCTCCTCCCCGAGGTCGATGTTCACGGACATCATGGCGCCCGGGACGTTGTCGGCGATCCACTCCATGGACTCGCGGATGCGGGGCCAGGTGGCGGAGGCGTCCTCGACGGCGTCAGGCTTGCGGGCCATGAAGCGGGGGAGCTGCACGATGATGAAGGGGAACTCGCGGCCCCAGGCCTTGTGCCAGGACCTGATCATTGAGCCGAGGACCCACTTGTAGGCCTCGGGCGCGCCGGCGTTGGACTCGCCCTGATACCAGATCACGCCGCGGAAGCTGTGGCCGATCCAGGGATGCACCATGCCGTTCCAGTTCATGTGCGGGCCGTTGCTCCAGACGGGGCCGAGGCGGCCGGCGTCCTGCTTCATCTTGGCCAGGGCCTTCGCGTCCTTCTCCTTGGCGATGCGCTCCTGAAGCTTCTTCAGGTTCTCGGCGCGGGCCTTCATGCCGGCGGCCTCCTTGGCGTCGAAATCCTTGGCCTCAGGGACGTCGGCATACATGCCCTTGGGACCCCAGGCCTCGGCGCGCGTTCCGCCGATGGAAGAGACGATGAGTCCGACGGGCTGCCTGATGTTGGCGCGGAGCTCGCGGCCGAAATAGAAGGCGGTGGCGGAGAAGCCGGGGATGGTCTTCGGGTCGGCGAGGATCCAGGCGCCGCCCTTCAGGTCCTCGACGGGCTCGGCCGAAGGCACGCGTGCCACGGTGAACATGCGGATGCCGGCGTCAGCGGGGCGGCTGACGGCATCCTTGAGGTCGTGCGTGGCGTTCACGGTCCAGTCCATGTTGGACTGACCGGAGCCGACCCAGACCTCGCCGACGATGACGTCCTTGGCCACGACTTTCTCGTCGCCGGAAGCGATGACGAGCTCGGCGCCCTGCTCGGTGGGCTTGAGGCCCTTGAGGGAGGTCCGGAAGACGCCGTCGGCGCCCGCCACGGCCTCGGCCTTGGCGTCACCGAGGGAGACGGTGACCTTGGCCCCGGGACGGGCCTTGCCATAGACGGCGGACTCCCCGGCCTGCAGCACGGCATGGTCGGAGAAAAGGCGGTTCACCTTGAGTTCGGCGGCGGAGGCGAAAGCAGCCAGCGCCAGTAGCAGCAGGGTCAGTCGGGGCATGGTCCGATCATATCATCCGCCCTCGGCCGACCCCTCCAGACTTT
>CAZRPB010000007.1:0-6134 GCA_964601955.1 uncultured Klebsiella sp.
AAGTTCACGGCCATCGGACGCGAGATGGTCACGCTGATCCCCCGGGCCAGGCTGGGCGAAGTCGACGACGCCGGCCACGCCGTGCACCTGGAGCGCCCGGACGACCTTGCCGCCGCAGTCCTGCGTCGCTGAGGCGTATCAGGCGAAGACCGCGGCGACGGGAGCGGCCTTGTTGCCGATCATCATCGGACGTCCGGAGGGAGTCATGATCTCCGCGCCCACGGGCAGGCCGGCGGCGTGAGCCACGGTCGCATGGAAGGCGCCGGCGGTCACGGGATCCTTGGCGACGTCATAGCCCTTGGCGTCACTGGCGCCATGGACGTAGCCACGCTTGACGCCTCCGCCGACGAGCACGGTGGAGAAGGCCAGCGGATGATGGCCGCGGCCGCCGCCCTCGAAGTTGGGCTTGCGCCCGAACTCGGTGGAAACGGCGACCAAGGTGGAATCGAGCAGCCCTTTGGACTCGAGGTCCTCGACGAGGGCGGCGAAGGCGGCGTCGAACTCCGCGCCGACGTCCTCCATCCTGTCCTCGAGGGTGGCGTGCATGTCCCAGCCTCCGCTGCGGACCTCGACGAAACGGACGCCGTGCTCCACCAGACGCCGGGCCAGCAGACAGCCCTGGGCGAACTTGTCGGCGCCGTACTTGGCCCTGACGGCCTTGGGCTCCGAGGAGATGTCGAAGGCCTTCAGGTCACGGCTGCGCATCAGCTCAAAGGTCGAGGCGTAGAAATCGTTGTAAGCCTTGACGTTGCTGTCGGCCACGGCACCTCCGAACCCTCGGTCGAGTTCGGAAAGGAGGGCGGCGCGCTTCTGCTGGGCGGAAGCGTCACCGACTCCGGAGGTGTTGGGCAGGCCGGTCGCCGGATCGAGGATCGGCAACGGCGCATGGGACGCGGGGAACCATCCGTTGCCCTGGTTGGAAGGACGGTTGACGCAGACGTTGGCCGGCAGGGTCTGGCTGCTGCGACCGAGGAAGTGCTGCGCCCAGGCGCCGAAGTTGGGGTGCTGGATCACGCCGCGCTGCTCAAAGCCCGTGCGCATGAGATACTGCGCCGAGGCATGCACGCCCACCTTGGCGGTCATGGACCGGATGACGCAGATCTTGTCCGAGATCTTGGCCGTGTTCGGCAGGAAGGACGTGATCTGGAAGCCAGCCTTGGTCGACACGGCGTCGCCGGGCCCCTTCGAGGCGCCCGTCTTGGGGTCGAAGGTGTCGATGTGCGACATGCCCCCCTGAAGCTCGAGGAAGATGACGTTCTTGGCCTTTCCGAATCCGGGCAGCGAGGCGTTGGGCGCCTTGGGCGCGGCGCTTTCAGCCGCGCCTGCGAAGGCGGGCAGCACGGTGAGCCCGAAGGCCATCGTGGCGGCCTTCTCCAAGAAGGCGCGGCGGTCCTCGGGCGTGCGGAGGCGGTCAGCGAAGGTATGGAGGCTCATCAGCGTACGAAGAGGTATTCACGGGTGTTGGCCAGGGCCCAGGCGACGTCGGGCAGCCCGAGGCCTCCCTCGAGAGCCTTCTGCGCGGAGGCGGCTTCGGCGGGGGTGGGGTTGCGTGAGAGGAAGGCCAGGTAGAGCGAGCGGACCTGGGCGGCCGGCGTCGTCTCCTTGGCGGCCGTCTGGACAGCATGGCTCTTGGCGTCGGTGAGCAGCCGTGCGACGGGGCCGTTCATCAGCTGAAGGACCTGCGGCACGCTGCCGTCGACGGTCGATGAGTTGGAAAGGAGACGGTCGCCCTGGCCGAAGACGCGCAGGAAGTGGGTCTCCGGGGCGGGCTGAGGAAGCTCGCTCGCCCGGGCCAGAAGGAGACCCTGGCGGCTCTGGGGCTTTTCGCCGTCGTAGCCGTTCTTGAGGCCGGCTTCCGTGCCCGCTGAATTCTTGGCCGACTTCTTGGTCGAGCGCATGCCCTGCATCTTGGTGGCCGCGTCCTTGACCAGCGCTACGGTGATCTTGCCCTCCGGCAGGGCCAACGGCTTCAGGTCGTCACCGCGACGGAGCAGGATGTTGTCCGCGGAGGGTCCGACGGCGGCGACGACGAGACTGTCCCAGACCTGCTCGGCGGTGAGGCGGCGCACGATGGGCCCGTTGAACAGGTAGGGGCCCTTGGAAAGGTCGGGAGCGTCCGAGGCCGCGCTCTGGTAGGTGCGGGAGTTGAAGATCACGCGCTGGAACTCCCGCAGGTCGAAACGCGCGGCGCGCATGACCTGGGTGAGATGGGCGAGGAGCTGCGGGTTGCTCGCCGCGGTGACGTCATCGATGTCGTCTACGGGCTCCTTCACCGCCATGCCGAAGGCCTTCTTCCAGACGCGGTTCGCGATGTTGGTCGCGAAGCGGGGGTTGTCGGGGCTGGTCAGCCAACGGGCGAACTCGTCGCGCAACTGGGCGGGGGATTTCGTCGCGACGGAGTAGGAAGGACGCTTGGCGTCTCCGGCGTCCCACTCGATCAGCGCCGGCTTCACGGGGTCGCCCGGCTTGGCGTCGTCATACTTGTAGTCCTTGGGGAAGGTCAGCCGGTTCTGGCCTGAATCGGCGATCCGGAGCGCGTTGATCTCACCGATGAGCCGCACGAAGTTCTTGTTCAGTCCGGAATCGGCGCGGGAGAGCTTCCTCACCTCGGCGAGCATCGACTCGTTCTTCATGTCGGCGGCGCCCAGGAAGGACGCCATCTCATAGAACTGCCGCTGGGACCAGTCGGCCAAAGGGTGGTCGTGGCACTGGGCGCACGACATGTTGGAGCCGAGGAAGGTGGTGATGAGGTTCGACACGCCGTCGAGGGGCATGTCGGCGTCGAAGAGGAGGAAGCCCGCCGCGCCGTTGTCCAGGATGCGTCCGTCGGCGGAGATCATCTCGCGCACCATGACGTCCCAAGTGGCGTTGGCGGTGATGCGGGCCTTGAGCCAGTCCTCGAAGGTGAAGGCGGGGATGCGCTTGCCGATGACGTCCTTGGCCCGCAGGAGGTCGGCGAGCCAGTTGTACATCTGCAGGGAATAGCCCGGGGACTGCAGCAGCAGGTCGATCAGCCGCTCACGCCGGTCAGCCCCGGCGTCGGCAAGGAAGGCGGCCGCCTCCTCGGCGGTCGGGGAACGCCCGATGACGT
Source organism: uncultured Klebsiella sp. (assembly GCA_964601955.1). Lineage (GTDB taxonomy): Bacteria > Verrucomicrobiota > Verrucomicrobiia > Opitutales > UBA953 > UBA953. Next base: position 3,092 of record CAZRPB010000007.1, read on the forward strand.
CGACGTAGATGCGGCGCAGGAACTCCTCGTCGGTCGCGGGCCGGTTGGGCTTCTGTCCTTCCGCGGTGAGCCGCGCCTCGACGACGCGGTCGATGTCCGCGGCCGCCGCGGCGACCACGGCGCGGGAGAAACCTCCGGCCTGCTTGCCGGCGCAGGCCTTGGCGAAATCGCGGTCCTCGGCGGTGAGGATCGACATGCTGAAGCGGTAGTTGCGGCCGTCCTTGGTCTGGAGGGAGATGATGTCGCCGGACAGTCCGCAGAACATGGCCTCGACCTTGCGGCCCTCGACGTCGGTCCAGAGATGCCAGATCTGCGGACGGTCCTCGACGGGACGGACGGGCGCCGTGGCGACGGCGGGTGCGGAGACCGCGGCGGACCCCTTGGCGGGAGCCTTGGCCGCCTTCTTCTTGGGGGCCGCCGCCAGACAGGCGGCCGCTAGGGCAAGGGTCAGGATGCCTAGGTGGGATGCCTTCAGGGTCATACCTTAGAAACACCAGCAACCAGGGGTCGTTGCACCTAGAAAATGTCCCCTGCTTGCCTACCGCCCGCCACCCTGTCAGAACGGACCTCCGCCCCATGAACCCGCTCGCCAACCTGCGTCCGCCCGGAGTGGCGCCCAAGGCCGGCCTCAAGGCCTTCCGAGCGCTCGGAATCGACCTCGGGACCACGAATTCAACGCTGGCCCAGGTTCGCTGGTCCCCCTTGCGCCCGGATGAGGTCGATTTCGCCGAATGCGTCGAAATCGTCCAGCCCACCCTGTCCGGGGACCATACTTCGGTCCTGGTGCCGTCAGTGGTCGCTCACCTGCAGGATCGTGAATTGATCGGGGAAGGCGCCCGACGGACGCTGACGCGTTCGGTGGAGCTCGGGCTGCGGCCCAACGCGACCTATCTGGCGGAGGTGAAGAACGAGATCGGCACGGGCCGCATCTACCCTCAGGCGCGCCAAGGCAGCCGATCCCCGGCCGAAGTCTCAGGACAGGTGCTGAAGTTCCTCCGCTCCCAGGCCAAGGGAGCCGTGGCGAGGACGGTGGTGTCGGTGCCCGCCTCTTTCCAGATCGGACAACGCAATGACACGCTGCTCGCCGCCGAGCTGGGCGGGCTCCGTCTGGGTCCGGGCGACCTGATCGACGAACCGGTGGCGGCATTCATCGACTTCCTGGCCCGGCAGGGCCCGGCCGTGCTCGACGGGGTGGAAGATGAGACGGAGGCGCTCATCGTCGACTTCGGCGGCGGCACCTGCGACGTGGCCGTCTTCACCATCGGGCGGCTGAAGGACGGCGGGCTCAAGGTCAGTCCGCGAGCGGTCTCCCGCTACCACCGTCTGGGCGGAGCCGACATCGACCGCGCCATCGTCCACGAGGTGCTCATCCCGCAGCTCGCGGCCCAGAACGGACGCGACGCCGACGGCTGGGACTACGAGGTCCGCAAGGAGCAGCTTGAACCGCAGCTGCTGGCCACCGCGGAGCAGCTCAAGGTCGGCATGTGCGACCACCTCAACCACCGGCTTTCGCTGGGCGAGACGATGGCCGAAGCGGTCGAGGAGGCGGTGCGCGCCTACCCCGGGATCCAGACGCTCCATCTGGAGGACGGGACGAGGCTCAGGTTCTCGGAACCGACGATGACGGGCGATGAGTTCGTGGAAGTGATGGCGCCCTTCGTCGACCAAGAACACTGCCAGGTGAAGGAGGACGAATACACGCTCTCCTGCTCGGTCTTCGCACCGGTCGAAGACGCGCTTGACCGGGCAGGCCTCAAGGCCTCGCAGATCGGCTTCCTGCTGGCGGTGGGCGGCAGCTCGCTCAACCCGCTGGTCATCGAGGCGCTGAAGTCACGTTTCGGCGAATTCCTGGTCCACCGCTTCGAAAGCGCGCTGGACATGCAGGTGGCGGTGGCCCGCGGAGCGGCCTACCACGCGCTGCTGCTCGAACTCTACGGACGGGGGCTGTTCACGCCGGTGGCGAGCGACCGTCTCTCGATCCAGACGGACCGCGGACAGCACACGCTCATCGAGAAGGGGAAGCCTCTGCCCGCCAAGGGTCGCTACGTCTCAGGCAGGGGGCATCGGCTGGTCTCCCAAGGCGGTCCGGTGCGCATCAGCTTCTGGGCCGGCCAGGGCCTATGCGAGCGGCCGGTGTTCACGGGCCTCACGGAAGACGTGGAGGCCGGGACGCCGCTGGCGCTGGAATACGAGCTGGACGCCAACCAGGGCTTCACGTTCCGGGTCACGCCGGGCGACGGCGAGCCTTTCGAGGGACGGGTGGAATCCCCGCTCCACAACGTGGTCAACCCGGGCAAGGACCGCGAGGCCATCCTGGAGATCGAGCGCCAGGTGCGCGCCGGACTGGTCCCGCGCGAACACCTGCCCAACACGCTCATCGAGCTCGCGGTGCTCCATGGCAAGGTCGGCATGCACGACAAGGCCGCCCACCTGCTGCGCAGGGTCGTGCGGCAATGCCCGGAGTTCCGCGCGACCGCGCTCTGCCACCTGGCGGCGGCCTACGGCCGCAAGGGCGACGCGGAACGTCAGGAACGCACGTTCCTCGAGGCGATGCTCGCGGGCAGCCCGGTGGCGATGTTCAACCTCGCCGCGCTCTACTCGCGCAAGGGCCGATGGAGCGAGGCGGCCGAGCTCTGCCGACGCTACGAGGCCGAGGAGCCGAACGCCAACGCGACGGTGCTGCTGGCCCGTTGCCTGAAGGCGCTGGGCGACAGGAAGGGGGCCGACGCGGCGCTGGCGGACGCGTTCCGTCGCTACGGCAAGGACCTCTCGGCGCTCGACGAGGTGAGTCTCTCGTGGTTCCAGTCCGGCGCGGCGATGTCAGGGGACGCGGCCAGGATGCGACAGGCGGAGAATGAATCGCAGCGGCGCATCAAGGCTGGCTTCGGCCTGCGCAAGGAGGCCCCGGGACTGCTTCCCAAGCTGCTTCCGGACGCACAGGAAGGACCGAGGGCTTGATCTGGCTGACTCCAGCGGACCGTCTGACGCCGGTCCAGCAGGCCGCCGTGCGCGCGCCGGCCTCCGCCCCGCTGGTGCTCCGCGG
>CAZRPB010000007.1:6234-11624 GCA_964601955.1 uncultured Klebsiella sp.
TTCCCGGACTTCCTGCGCATCCGCCGTGACCTGCTCGCGGCCCTTCGACGTCTGAAGGCGCCGCCCTCGCTCGACGCGGCGCTGGTCGACGAGGGTCAGGACCTGGATGACACCTGCTACGCGCTGCTGCGCCTCGCGGCGGGACATGTCACGGTGGCCTTCGACTCGCGCCAGGCGATCTACCGCGACGCCGCCGGCGACGACCTGCCGCGGTCGCTGGGCGGACGCGCCTCGGAGATCGACCTGGCCTCGACCTACCGCGCCTGCCCCTTCGTGGTCGACCTCGCCTGCGGGTTCATCGAGGATCCGACGCAACGCGAGGTCTTCCGCAGCCAGGCGGCGACGGAACAGGAGGAGCGTCAGACTCCCCTGCTCTACCGCGCCGCCGATGAAGGCGATGAGCGACGGCGGCTGCTCGAGGTGCTGCGTGAACGGCTGCACCGCAATGAACGGGTCGGCATCCTGTTCCCCACGCTTCGCCAGGTGCAGGACTACGCCGGCTTTCTCCGGACGGAAGGCATCCTGGCGGCCAGGCAGCCGGAGACCGACCGACAGGGACGACGGCCGACGCTCGATTTCGCCGCCGGCAGGCCGGTGGTGCTGACGTTCCACAGCGCGAAGGGACTGACGTTCGACAGCGTGCTCATCCCGGGCCTTTCGGCGAACGCCCTGCGCGCCGCCCGCGGCTCCGCCGGACGCATGCTCTTCGTCGCGGTCACGCGGGCGACGCGCTGGGTCTACATGAGCGGACCCGACGGCAGGACGGACGACCGGGTCAACGCCGCCTTCACGGCCCTGGTCTCGCGGCGACGCGGAACGATCCAGACGAGGGCCGATGCGCCTCCGACCCCCGGACGGGAAGGCCCGCGGCCCGACGACCTCCGGGACATCTGATCAGGGCGCCAGCAGCGCCGCCAGGGCGCAGTGCAGCCAGAACCAAGCGGCGGGAATGAGGGCCAGCACCGCGGTCACGGCGCCGCCCGCAAGCATGCCCGGCACGCCGAGCAGCAGCACGCGGCCGACGCCGAGACGATGTGCCTCGCACAAGGAGACGGTGAGATGCACGGACACGCCGATGCGAATCAGGGGAAGGCCGAAGAACAGCAGCACGAACTTGAGAGCGAGGCCCCAGTCGACGCCGATGACCGCCATGACGAGCGCAAGGCTGAGGACTTCCGCGATGATGCGGTTGAAGGCGAAGACACGGAGGGTCTCACGCCAGCCGCCCGACGCCCCGCCGGTGACGGTGAGGACGCCATGCGACAGGAGCGCGCCCATGAAGGTCATCGCCAGGGGGATGATGACGCCGAAGATGAGCCCCCAGCCGGAAGTGACGACCCGCGCGACCTCGGCATGAGGCCGGACGAACTTGTCCGTGAAGAAGGCCGCCAGCCTGGACGCAGGCGACCTCAGCTCTTCAGGCGCGAGCTCGGCGAGTCGACGCTCGATCTCCTGCACGCCCCTTCCGGCCGCCTCCGCCACGGGATCGTTGGCCTGCCACAGATGAAGGCCCACGAAGAGTACGACGCCCAGCAAGGCCCAGACGATCAGCCAGGCCCAGCCAGGCCTGAACGATGAGTCGATGGGTTGGCTCATGAAGACGATGCGGACCGATTGGAAACTGAAGGGGGATGAGCGGACAAAGGCGTCCCAGTGGCAAGCCGAAGGGGGCGTCACGGGGTCGATAAATGCTCGTTCTCGGTGAAAAAGGAGACGGCTGGCCGCTTGCGGTGACGCAGGCAGGCTCCAACATCGCGGACACCCCATGATGCGCCGCGTCATACCGTTGCTTCTGTCCTGCCTGGCACTGGCCCAGTCCGGCGACGGCGTGAAGACGCTCACGACCTATTCCAAGGCCTACGGCGCCTCAAAGGGCTCGCCGAAGGTCGACGCGGCCAAGGAGCTGCCGCGCTATCCGGCGGTGGCTCCGGCAGAGGCCCCGAAGACCTGGACGGTCAAGGAAGGCTTCCGGATGGAGCTCGCCGCCCACGAGCCCTCCGTGCGCTCGCCGATCGCGATCTGCTTCGACGAGCGGGGCCGGATGTTCGTCTGCGAGATGATCGACTACTCGGAGATGCGCGACGTGAAGCCGCACCTGGGACGCATCTCGGTGCTGGAGGACCGCGATGACGACGGGCGCTACGAGACGGCCAAGGTCTTCGCCGACGACCTGCCCTGGCCGACGGGCCTCATCTGGGCGGACGGCGGTCTCTACGTGGCCGCCACGCCGGACATCATCCGTCTGGAGGACCGGGACGACGACGGACGCGCGGAGGTCCGCAAGGTCGCGTTCACGGGCTTCGGAACGGGGCTCAAGATCCTCAATGTGCAAGGTCTCGCCAACAGTCTGCAATGGGGTCCGGACCAACGGGTGCACGTGCTCGCCGGCGGTGGCAACCGCGGCAAGGTCTCCTCACCGCTGCGACCTGACCAGCCGTCGGTCGAGCTGGGCGGCCGTGACTTCTGGTTCGAACCGCGCACGCACACCTTCGGACTGGAACCGGGCGGCGCCCAGTACGGGATGAGCTACGACGACGTGGGACGAAAATACGGCTGCTCGAATTCGGACCACCTGCAGCATTGGACGCACGAAGAACCCGACGCGGGGCTCAACCCGGTCGCCCCCCTGCCCTCCGGCCGGCGGAGCATCGCCGTGGACGGCGGAGCGGCCGAGGTGTTCCGAATCTCGCCGGACGAACCGTGGCGCATCATCCGGACGCGCTGGCGCGTCTCCGGGGCGGTGCCAGGCGCGGTCGAGGGCGGCGGCCGGGTCAGCGGCTACTTCACGGGCGCTACGGGAACCACGGTCTACCGCGGCGACGCCTACGGTCCGGATTTCATCGGCAACACGTTCACGGGAGACGCGGGAGGCCAGCTCGCCCACCGCAAGGTGCTCACGCGCGCCGAAGACGGGGTCGGGATGTCCGGCGCCCGTCCCTCCGACGAAAAGGGCCGCGAGTTCGCCGCCAGCACGGACACCTGGGTCCGTGTGGTCAATTTCGCCAACGCACCGGACGGCTGCCTCTACCTGATCGACATGTACCGCGAGGTGATCGAACACCCCTGGTCGATCCCGGAGGAGATCAAGCAGCACATCGACCTCAACAGCGGCCATGACCGCGGACGGATCTGGCGGATCATCCCCCAGGCGGGACGGCCGTCCCGCGGCGGCAAGGTGAGCCTGCATCAGGCGGACGTGAAGGAACTCATGGCCACGCTCGGCCACGCCAACGGCTGGCATCGTGACACGGCCGCACGACTGCTCACGGAAAGGGCTGACCCTTCGGCACGCCCGCTGCTCATCACGACGCTCAAGGAACACCCCGCCGCGGCCACGCGGCTGACGGCTTTCAACGTGCTGCGCCGTCTCGGCTGGATGGATGCGTCCGCCATGGCCGCCGCGCTCCAAGGGCCGGCCGAACTGCGCGCCCGCGCGCTCTGGGCGCTGCGCCGCGACGGACCTCCCGCCGGCGGCGAGAGGCTCACCCCCCTGCTCGTCCCTCTCGCTGAAGATGCGGACGCAAGGGTTCGTTTCGAGCTGGCCCTGACGGCGGCACGGCTCTCGGACAAAACCGACTCCCTCCGCCTGGGTCAGGCGCTGCAGGCGATCGCCGTCAAGGATCACGCCCACGTCTGGATCGCCCCCGCGGTGCTCTCGGCCAGCCCCGCGACGCTGGCCCGCGAGGTGCTGCCGGTCTTCCTGCAGGACAGGAAACTGGGCCTCAGTGCCAAGGACTTCACGGCCAAACTGATTGAGACGGCTCCGCTCGGTCTCAAGACGGAGTCCTACGACAGCCTGCTCGACTTCGCGCTAAGGGACGGCGGCGAGGTGGAATGGATCAGGGCGCTCGACGCCGGACTGCGCAGGGCGGGCTCGAGCCTGGCCAAGGCGGACAAGGACGGACGTCTGAAGGCCCGCTTCGACGCGGCCGCGAAGGAGGCGACGCAAGGCGACGTCGCGACGCGCCGACGCGCGCTCGGCCTGCTCGCGCTCTCGGACTTCCGGCGGATCAGACCGGCGCTCGACGCATCGCTCCAAAAAGGAACGGACGACGCCCTCCGGCTGCTGGCAGTGCAGTCCGCGGCCAGATTCTCCGGCCCCGAGGCCGCCCAGTGGCTGGTGAAGGGCTTCGGCTCGCTGGACGGGCCGGCCAAGGACGCGGCCTTCGTCGCCCTGCGCGCCCGGCCTGAACGCACCACCGCGCTGCTCCAGGGACTGGAGGACGGCTCCCTGAACCCTTCGGCCCTCGCGCCCGACCAGATGGAGTCCCTCCTGCGAGCCTCGGACAAGGCCGTCGCCGCAAGGGCCGCCAAGGCCCTGGCTTCGGTGCTCCCGCCCTCGCGCGAGGAGGTCGCACGCAAATTCGTCGGCTCGACGGACGCGAAGGGCGATGCCGAGAAGGGCCGTCAGATCTGCGAACAACGCTGCTTCATCTGCCATCGCGCCGAAGGCAAGGGCCAGGCGGTGGGTCCGGACCTCGTCACGGTGAAGAACCGCGGCCGGGCCGGCATCCTCGACGCCATCATCAACCCCAATCGCGAGGTCGCGGCCCAATACGCCGTCTTCGAGGTGCGCACGAAGGACGGAGGCTCCAGGGCGGGCATCATCGTCGACGACAACGCGACGTCGCTCACGCTGCGCATGCCGGGCGGAGCCGAAAGCCGGGTCAGCCGCTCCGACGTGGCCGGCACCTCCTCGACCGGCCGGAGCCTCATGCCCGAGGGGCTCGAAGCCGGCCTCACGCCCGCGGACATGGCCGACCTGCTCACTTACCTCGAGACACTCCGATGAGATACGCCCTGCTCCTCCTCGCCTGCAACGCCGTCGCCGCAGAACCGCCCGAAGGGTTCCGATCCCTCTTCAACGGCAAGGACCTGTCCGGCTGGCATGGATACAACGGGCATTCGGTGGCGAAGCTGACGGGAGAAAAGAAGACGGCCGCCCTGAAGAAGATGCGGGAGGATCTGCCTCTGCACTGGAGGGCCGAGAACGGCGAGCTGATCAACTCGGGCACGGGCCCCTACGCGACGACGGACGAGGAATTCGGCGACATCGAGCTGCGCATCGAATACCGCACGGTGGCCAAGGCGGACAGCGGCATCTACCTGCGCGGCACGCCGCAGGTCCAGATCTGGGATCCGAACCAGGAGTTCGATCCCAAGAAGCCGGACCGCAGGCCGCACCTCGGGTCGGGCGGACTTTTCAACAACGCCCCGGGCACGCCAGGACGCGACCCGCTGGTGAAGGCGGACCGGCCTTTCGGCGAGTGGAACACGTTCCGCATCACGCAGAAGGGCGACGTGACCTCGGTCTGGCTCAACGGCAAGCTGGTCGTGGACGCCGCCCGCATGCAGAACTACTGGGACCCCAAGGCCGCCCTGCCCGCCAA
>CAZRPB010000007.1:11724-22097 GCA_964601955.1 uncultured Klebsiella sp.
TGGACGCCGCCCGCATGCAGAACTACTGGGACCCCAAGGCCGCCCTGCCCGCCAAAGGCCCGATCCAGCTCCAGACGCACGGAGGCGAGATCCGCTGGCGCAACATCTTCGTGAAGTCGCTCTGAGATGCGCGCCGCCTGCCTGTCGTTGCTGATCGCCGCCTGCTGCCTGGCGGACGAAGGGCTGCGTCGCGGCCTGACGTTGCACGCGCCGTTCGACGGCAAGTTCGACGCCGCCCTTTCAGCCGACGACGCCGCCTGTCGCATCAGGGTCGGCGGCAAGGCCGCCCCGGCCGCGCCAGGCCCCGAACTGCGGCTTTCAGAAGGAGGGAAATTCGGCGGCTGCCTGACCTTCCCGAAGAAGGGGTCGGTTCGGCCCGAGTTCGCGGCGTCGAAGTCGCTCGCCTACGGCACGACCTCATGGTCGGCCACGGTCTCGGTCTGGCTCAGGCTCGACCCCGACAAGGACCTGGAGCCCGGCTACTGCGACCCCGTCCAGATCGTCGGCGACGACGTGAAGAAGGGCTTCATCTTCCTCGAATGGTCGAAGGACCACACGCCCCGCCATTTCCGTTTCGCGGTGCGGCCGCTGTTCCACATCTGGAACCCGGACTCGGTCGGCTGGGAGCAGATACCCGATGAGCGCCGCCCGATGGTGAAGATGGAGAAGGCTCCGTTCACCCGCGAACGCTGGACGCACGTGGTCTTCGTGCTCGACCGCATCAACGACCACGCCGCCCCGCCCAAGGCCCGGCTGCATGTCGACGGCCGGCAGATCGGCGTCATCCGCGGCCATGACCTGACCTTCGGCTGGGACCCCGCCGCGGTCCGCCTGGTGCTGGGCGCCGCCTACGTGGGCGCGCTCGACGACCTGGCGGCCTGGAACCGCGCCCTGTCCGACGAGGAAATCGCCCGCCTGCACGCTCTGCCCGGGGGCGTCGATTCTTTACGCCGATGAAAACCGCCCGAACCCTGATCGCCCTCCTCTTTCTGGCCGCCGGCCTCGTCGCCGGTCCGGTCAAGGTCGCCACGTTCGACGTGGACGCCACGCCGCCGCTCGGCTCGCCCATGGCCTACGACGTGGTCAAGCGTCTCGATGAGATGACGCTGCGCTGCCGGGGCGTGGTCATCCTGGGCTCCGACGCGCCCATCGTGCTCTGCGCGGTCGACTGGATCGGCATCGCGAACGAAGGCCATGACGCGTTCCGCAAGGGACTGGCCGAGGCCGCCGGCACGACGCCGGACCGGGTCGCGGTGCACGTGCTGCACCAGCACGACGCGCCCGGCTGCGACTTCACCGCCGAACGTCTGGTCAAGGAGCTCGGGGTTCAGGGCTATTCCCGTTTCGAGGGGACTTTCCACCGGACGGTCATCGCACGCGCCGCCGACGCGGTGAGGGCGGCCCTACCGGTCGCGCGCGAGGCCACGCACTGGGGCTGGGGCAAGGCCAAGGTGAAGGACGTGGCCAGCCAGCGGCGCATCCTCGGACCCGACGGCAAGGTGAAGTACACGCGCACGTCCTCGACGAAGTCGGCCGAGGTGCGCGCCTATCCCGAGGGCACGATCGACCCCGACGTCACCGCGCTCAGCTTCTGGAACAAGGACGGAGCCATCGCGGTGCTCACGCATTACGCCTGCCATCCGCAGAGCTACTACCGGCTCGGCATCCCGCACCCCGACTTCCCGGGCATCGCCCGTTTCATCCGCGCCCAGTCGCTGCCCTTCGCGCTGCAGCTGCACTTCAACGGCGCCGGCGGCAACGTCACCGCCGGCAAATACAACGACGGCTCCCACGCGACCCGGATGGACCTGGCCCAGCGTCTGGCGGACGGCATGAAGGAGGCCTATGACGCGACGGTGAAGAAGCCCCTCGACTCGGCCGACATCGGATGGACGCGCGACCTAGTCCGTCTCCCGCTGGCGGGACACCTGAACAAGGAGTCGCTCACCGCCAAGCTCAAGGGCGCTCCGCCCCGCGGCTACGTGTCGCACGCGGATCAGCTCGCCTGGGTCACGCGCCATGAGGAAGGTCATCGGATCGACCTCACCTGCCTGCGCGTGGGCACGGCCCGGGTCATCGGCATGCCGGGCGAGCTCTTCGTGGAATACCAGCTCGCCGCCAAGGCGATGCGCCCCGACCTCCAGGTGACGATGGCCGCCTACGGCGACTACGGCCCGGCCTACATCGGCATGGGCTGCTCCTACGCGGAGGGCGGCTATGAGACCGGCCAGCAGTCCTCCAATGTCTCACCAGAGGTGGAGAAGGTGCTGATGGACGGACTGCGCCGGCTGCTCGAAGTCCGCTGACTCAGCGGAAGGACTGCTCGACCAGCAGGCCCTGCGCGTCGAAGGTGCGGATGACCTGGTTGTTCCGGGTGTCGAAGATGTCCTCGTTGAGGAAGCGGGTCTTTCGGGTGGTCGATCCGACGTTCCAGACGGACACGCGACGTCCGTTCACGACGGTCTCCTTGTCGGGCGGACCGTATTTCGCGACGGCCTTGTCATAGGTGAGCGTGCCCACCTCGGAGGTGGCGCAGGCGGCCAGCAGGATCGAGCAGAGGACGATGAGAAGGCGCGACATGGACGGAGGTGCCGATGGCAAAGGGTTCACTTCTGCTTCTTCTTGCCCTTGCCCTTCTTCTGGGCTGGCTCGCCGCCCTCACCTTCCTCGCCGCCACGGGTGCGGGGCAAGTCCGGCTTCTCCGTCTTCGGAAGGTAGGCGGCCAGTTCGGCCTTCTTGGCTGAGAACTCCGGCTTGGCCGCAAGGTTCACGTATTCGAGGGGATCCTTGGCGTCGTGATAAAGTTCCTCGTCGCCGTTGGCGTAGCGGATGTACCGCCAGTCCTCGGATCGGACGGCGTGATTGCCCCTGCCATGCGTGGTGATGGCGGGCTGACTCCAGGAGGAAGCAGGATCCCGCAGCAGAGATGAGACATCCTTACCGTCGGCATGGGAGGGAATCGGGATGCCCGCCAGGGCCAGGGTGGTGGGATAGATGCTCGAGTAGTCGACGGGCCGGTCGCAGCGCGCGTCGGACGGCGTCACGCCCGGGGCCTTCCAGATGTGCACGGTCCGGGTGGGCTCCTCCCAGAGGGCGAACTTCCGCCAATGGGACTTCTCCCCGAGGCTCCATCCATGGTCGGACCACAGGCAGATGACGGTGCTGTCCCGGCGGGGCGACTTCTCCCAGGCGTCGAGGAGCCGGCCGACCTGGTAATCGCAGAAGGCGATGGTCGCCAGGTAGGCCTGCACGGCCTCCTTCCAGCGTCCGGAAGCCACGATGCGCGCATGGTCACCGTCAGGCTTGGCCATCTTGACGCCGGCAGGCGGAACGTCCGCGAGGTCGTCGGTCAGATGCGGAGGCAGCTGGATCTGGTCGAGAGGGAACATGTCGAACCACTTCTTGGGCACGCTGAATGGCATGTGGGGCTTAACGAGACCGGCCGCGATGAAGAAGGGGCGGTCGGACTTCTCATTCATCTTCTCGATGCACCAGCTGACGACGGCATGGTCCGGCATCTCCTCATCGGTGCAGGCGAGCGGAGCGAAATTGATGCCTCCGACGCCGTTGTCCTTGGCGTCAGGGTGACGTTTGAGAGCCCCGCCCTTGCCCGCGAAGTAGTCGTCGAACAGGCCTCCGCGGTCCCCGGCCCCGTGGTAGATCTTCCCGGCTCCGTAGACGCGGTAGCCGTTCTTGGAGAGCACGGTGTTGAGGAGCAGGTCCTCGGAGATGCCAGGGCGCCAGTTCTGGCCGTTGTCGTAGCAGCCGGTGCTGGTCGGACGGAGGCCGGACATCAGCGAGGCGCGGGAGGGATTGCAGGCGGGCGCGGTGCAGTAGGCCTTGGTGAAGCTAACGCCCATCTTGGCGAGTCGGTCGATGTTCGGGGTCTTGGTCTGCGGATTCCTGCCGAGATGCCCCACCCAATGGTTGAGGTCATCGATGGGAATGAAGAGGAAGCTCGGCCGCTCGGCCGCGCCGAAGGCTGAAACGGACATCGCCAGGAGTGTGACGAGGCGCGAGAGAGTCATGGCGGGATGCTGTCTCGGACCGGAAGGCCTGTCGAGTGAGGGCTTGCCCGAAAGACGGGAAGATTTGACCATCCCGCATGCGAACCGCCGCAATCCTCCTGCTCACCGCTTCCCTCTGCCCTGGCGCCGACTACTTCCCGCCGCCCGACAGCCAAGGCGGCTGGCGCACGCCCAAGGACGCCCAGGAGGCCAGGGAAAAGGCCGGCATCGACCTCGACCGGCTGGAATCGGCGTGGATGGCGACCAAACGTTCCAACACCGACAACGGCGGGCTGCTGGTGGTCAGCAAGGGGTGGCTGGTGATGGAACGCTACTTCGGCAAGGCACGGCGCGGCGCCAATCCTGACATGGCCTCGACGGGCAAGGCGGTGACGAGCATCGCCTGCGGCATCATGCTCGCCGAACACAAGGCGCGGCTGCCCGAAGGGCTGGATACCTTGGTCTACACGAAAGAACTTCTGCCCGAGGCGTTCCCGCTGCGTGATCCTCGCGAGGCCGGCATCCGTCTCGGCCATCTGCTCTGCATGACTTCAGGACACAATGGCGAGGGCGCCACGCCCTCCGCGGTGGTCCGCGGCACGGCCTCGCCGCTCAAGGCGAGCAAGGGACAGGACATCCGCGACGTCGACGGCTCGTCGCTCCGGGCGCCGCTCTGGGCCGCGCCGGGCGAAGGCTACTCCTACTCCTCCCCCGCCCCGCACATCGCCTCGATGGTGCTGCGCAAGGTCACGGGCAAGGAACTGCCTGACTACGTCGATGAAAAGCTGGGGAAACCGATGGGCTGGGGTCCTTGGGGCTATTGCCTTTACCGCGGGGACGTGGTCATGAACCACGCCAACGGGGCCGGCTCGATCGCGCTCCGTGCGACCGACGCGGCACGCCTTGGCTACTGCCTGGCGCAGGACGGGCGATGGGCGGGACGGCAGCTGATCCCGTCGGACTACCTCCGGATGTGCCGGGAGCCGCTGAAATACAACCCGCACTTCCCTTTCAGCCTGCAGTTCGAGCACAACCACGCAGGCCAGATCGCCGGGGCGCCGCGTGACGCCTTCTACAAGACCGGCGCCGGTGGTTTCTGCCTCTACGTGGTGCCCTCGCTCGACCTGGTCATCTACAAGCTCGGCGGCAAGGACGGGCAGTGGAGTCCGGACCTGACGCGCCTTCCTCAGCCGCCGGACAGCTTCGGCAGGCATGACGAACCGGTGGTCAGCCCGAAGAACGGCGCGTGGGAGACCTACAGCATCCCCCGCGTGCTCGAGATGGTCTGCGCCGCGACGGTCCGCTGAATCAGGCCTATTTGCCCTCGGGCAGTTCCACGGTGTGGGCGTGGAAGGCGATCTGGTCGTACTCCTTGGGGTGGTTAGCGAATCCGCGACGCAGCGACGTCTTCTGGAAATTGGTGCCACCGGCCTGCATGATGTCCGGCCCCTCCTGCGTCAGGAGAGCCTCGTCCTTGTCCCCGGGACGGACGATGGCGATGTGTCCGGCCCGCTTGGGGTCGGGGTTGCTCACGGAGGCCAGGACGAAGCGACCCTGCTTGGCAAGACGCTGGGCCTCAGCGCCGTCCTTCAGACGGATCCAGCCGGCCTTGCGGGCGGCATCGGTGTCGAGCCAGGCGTTCTGCGCATTTGCCAGGCCGATGATGGAATGCTCGGGCGGACGGAGGAGCGGCACGTTGAGCCGGAGGGAGGCCGCGGCCACGAACTGGCTGCAATGGGTATGCCGCTTGGGGGAGTCGGTGAAGGGCTGTCCGGTGGGCAGACCGGTCTTCCAGTCGACGATGGCGCCCGGCAACCAGAGCTTCTCGACGTCCATGGCCTCGAGCCGCTTCCAGAGTTCGGCGGTCGGACCGGCGCGACGCGCCGACCAGCGCACGGCCTGCACGACCAGAGGCTCGAGTCCGGCGGTCTGCTCCGGATGGGGACTGGAGATGAAGACGCGGCCGAGGCCGTAGTCACCTGATGCGAACGCGGGCGTTCCGACCATCACGCCGACGGGAGTGCCATTCTCCGCCAGCTCGGTCCTGAAAAGGGCCAGGACTTTGTAAGGGGGCAGGTCCTTGCGCGCGTCCGGCTTGATCACGGGGCCGTTGTTGTAGCGTATGACGCGCTCGGCCATGGGCAGGCCGAGCACGGCGTCGCCCTCGGCCGGAGCGACCTGCAGGTCACCGGTGCCGCGACGCCATTTGTTGGAAACTGTGCGGGCGTTCAGCACGCCGACGCCCCAGTCGAATCCGGTGCAGGCGAGATAGGCACCGGCGCAGATGCCGACGTAGCCTCCGCCCTCACGCACGAATTTCCTGACATGCCCTCGTCCCGTCTCTCCGAGCCCTGCGGCCTCGGCGCTGCCGCTGCCGCCCGTGAACATGACGAGGTCGAATCGGCTGAGGTTGTCCGCCGTGAAATCGACGCCCTTGAGCTTGGTGACCTCAAAGTCCTTGGCGTCGCCCAGGATCTTCTCGACGGCAGGGATGCCCTTTCCGGTCGCGCCCTTGTCATCATAGACGGCGACCCGGATGGGGGCGCCTTGGGCCGCGAGAAGGGAGGCTGCAAGAAGAAGCCAGGCAATCAGAGGGCGCATGGCTCAGGACAAGGGGTGCTCGCGGCGGCGCAAGGGCAGCTCGACCTTGGCACCGTCGGCGGCGAAGGATGCGAACACGGCGGTGATCATCTCGACGGTCTCGCGTCCGGCCTCAGGGCCGCACAAGGGCTCCCTGCCCTGCCGCATGCAATCAAGGAGGTCGCGCACGACGGCCTGATGGCCGGCGACGAGAGCGCGGATGTCCTTGATCGGCTCAGGCACGCCGAGGCCCGCGCTGGTCACAGGGGTCCGCTTTCCGTCCCTGACGACATGGATGAGCGGCTCCTCATCGACGCGCAGGTCAAGGGTGGCCTTCTCACAGACGACCCTGACGCCGAAGCCCTCCTTCTTGTCCCAAAGTCCCTTCCTGGAATCGAAGAACAGCGGGATTCCCGACTTTGTCTCATAGGCGGCATGGATCTCGTCGCCGACGATGGGTCCGACGCCCTCGTCGCCCTGCACGACGTCCGAGCGCAAGGCAGGCCGGCCTTCACGCAGCACCTTGGCCTGGCATGAGACCGGAGCGCCGGTGAACTGGGTCGCGAGGTTGAAGCCGTGGCCGCCAAGCACCCAAAGGTCGAGTCCGCCACCGCGATGGTCCTGCTTGCCGCGCACGCGGACCTCACGGACGGCGCCGAATTCGCCTGCGCCCACCAGCTTCACGGCCACGTCCAGGGCCGGATGATACCGGTTGCGGTGGGCGATGGCCAGACGCACGCCCTTGGCGCGACAGGCCGCGATGACCGCGTCCGCCTCGGCCAAGGTCCGGACGAACGGCTTCTCGACGTACAGACCCTTCACGCCGGCGTCGATGGCCGCGAGGATCACCTCGGCATGCGCCCCGATGTGCCGCGGGCA
This sequence comes from uncultured Klebsiella sp., assembly GCA_964601955.1. GTDB lineage: Bacteria > Verrucomicrobiota > Verrucomicrobiia > Opitutales > UBA953 > UBA953. The sequence continues at coordinate 19,191 of CAZRPB010000007.1, forward strand.
GACGGCGACGACCTGGGGACGGACCTTGCGGAACATCTCGACAGGGTCGGCGAAGGACGCGATGCCATCGACCCCCTGGCCGACGGCGGCCTGCAGGCGCACCTCGGCGACCTTGCGTCCGGCGAGATCGGGATCGGACACGGCGACGATGCGCGCCTGCGGCACCTTGAGCCAGACGGTGTCGAGGCCGTGGCCGTAATCGCCGCGCCCGGTGTGACCGACGATGGCGACGGTCACGACGGAGCCGGCGCCGGCCTGAAGCAGCGCGGGAGCCGCCGCGGCGAGGGCGAGGAAACGGCGTCGGTCGATGGCGGGGCTCATCGCTGGCTGCGGGGGTTGCGGTAGATATAAAAACGGCCGTCCTCGGCGCCACCCAGAAAATCGAGGATGCCGTCGCCGTCGAAGTCCACGACGGTGGGACTGACGTCATGACCCTCGATGTTCTGCTTCACGAGGGCGCCGAGGTCCTGGAAGGCCCACTTGCCGTCGGCATGCAGGACCTGACGCATGAAATTGGCGCTGGATGAGTTCAGGAGAAGGTCGAGCCGTCCGTCGCCGTCCCAGTCGGTGACGCAGAGCTTGCGACGCCCGCTCTTGCCGGCGAGGCCCTTGGAGAGCAGGAGCGCTCCTCCCTTGGCATCGGTGAAGGCACGGCGGGGAGGCAGGAGGACGCGCTCGGAGCCCCTTGCCGTGCGCTCAAAGAGGGCCAGATGACCCTCTTGGTCGAGCATGATGAGGTCGGTGAGTCCGTCGGCGTTCCAATCGACGGCGAAAGGCGTGGTGCGCCACTGGGTGAGGAGGGCCTTCCCCTCGGGCTTCATCCAGCCGTAAGCCAAGGCGGGCTGCGCGCCCTGCCATTCGACTTCGATCGGACGGGCGGGCTCGAGCCGCGGCGCCTGCCTGGTGCCCGCATTACGATGCCAGACGACCTTGCCGAGGATGGAGTTGAGGAGGATGTCCGGCAGTCCGTCGCCGTCCCAATCGGCGATGGAGAGCGTGGTATAGCCCCACTTGGCCTCACAGGGCCCCTGGATGCTGCCGTTGTAGCCGGCCATGGGTCGGATGGGGGCTCCGTCAGCCTCTATTGCGCGAGGCGCGGCCCACTTGGGCTCGGCGACCTTGGGTCCGGAGAGGTTCTCAAAAAGCATCACGTAGCCGGCGGTGTTGCCGCTTACGATGTCAGTGTCGCCGTCGCCGTCCCAGTCGAAGCCGACCGGGGTGGCCAGGGCGCCGCACTTGAGTTCATCGGCCTCCTGCTGGAAATATCGGGGCGGCAGGAACTGCGGCGTCCGCTGGGCGGTGAATCCTCCGGAGTTCTCAATGAAGGCGACGCGGCCGTCCTCATCACCGACGATCAGGTCGAGGTCCCCGTCCTTGTCCCAGTCGATCGCCACGGGCACGATCATCTCCAGGTCCATGGTCAGAGGCTGAGGCGCGCCAGGCAGCCGGGCAGCCTCCTGCTTCGCTAGCCAGGCCGAAGGAGGCCCCTTCTGGCCGGGGCGGAGGGTCAGGCGCCTGCCTGCGGCATACTCAGGATTGATACGTCCGCCGGTGTTCTCGAAATAAGTGAAGCCGTCCAGGAACTCGCCGCAGAGGAGGTCGAGGTCGCCATCGCCGTCCCAATCGGCGAGGTTCGGCGAAGGCCAGCCGAAGGTCTCCAGGGGAGCCTCCCCGACGGTCAGCCGGACGGGTTTGGCATAGTCAGGCTTGGCGTCGGTCCCCTTGTTGGTCGCGACATAGACGAAGCCCCTCAGCGGCCCGCGGACCCATTTGCCCGAAGGGTCATAACCGTCGTCCCATCCGTAGTCGGTCCAATCACCGACGCCGATGATGAGGTCGGTGCGGCCGTCGACGTTGTAGTCGGCGAAGCGCCACATGTTGGCGCGCACTTTGTTAGGATGGACGTTCGCAGGCAGGGGCAGCTTCGCGGGCTTGTCCAAGCCGGTCTTGAGGAAGTCAGGGTAGACGGCGCCGGGCGAAGTCACGACAGGCCTGCCGGCGACGGTGCTGACCTGGACGTTCTGCAGGCCCTTGCTGATGCGCCGGCCGGGCTTGAAGACGGGCATCTTGTCGCGCGCGGTGTCGCCGCTGGCGTTCTCGAAGAAGTAGACGCCGTTCGAAGGCTTGTCGGGACAGTTCACGACGAGGTCGAGGTCGCCGTCGCCGTCGAAGTCCATGGGAAGGGGCCAGGCCCAGAGCCCGACGCCGAGGTCGACGACGAGTCCGGGATTGTTGTAGCGAAGGCGGGCGAGCGCGGGCTCTTCGGCCGACACGGCGGACGCGATGAGAAGGAGGATGAATCGGCTCATGATCAAAGGGGCCAGCGTCCGTCGACGATGGGTCGGCCGACGATGCGGGAGGGGTCGACGACGACATGCTTCACCTTCTGGCGCTTCCAGGTGTACGTGATGTGAACCAGGCCGTCTGAAGCCTGGATGATGGAGGGATAGCTGTATTCGCCGGGATCGGACTCAAGGACCAAGGCGGCCTGCCAGACCTTGCCATCCTGGCTGACGGCGAGGTTCAGGGGCGTCCGCAGTCCGCCCCACTTGCCGGGCGTGCCGGCGACGTGGTTGTAGACGATGAGATGCCGGCCGTCCTTCAGGGTGACGGCATCGGTGCCGCTGTTGTTGTTGGGGAGGGAACCCCGGGCCAAGGGAGACCAGGTGCGCCCACCGTCGGAGGATTCGGTGGCGAAGACGAAGTCCTGCCGGGAACGTCCGAGGGCCATCAGTCGTCCGCCGGGGAGGAACAGCACGCTGGGCTGGATGGCCTGGATGGCGACCCCGTCGTTGATCGGACCGGTCGCGGTCCAGGTCTTTCCGTCCGGAGAGAGTCTTTCGAAATGCACGGTCCAGCGGCTGTTCTTCTCGGCGCTCTCCGCGCTGCTGGGACAGAGGATCGAGC
>CAZRPB010000007.1:22197-25660 GCA_964601955.1 uncultured Klebsiella sp.
GAGACCCAGATGCCGACGTCGGGATGCTTCTCACGCGTGCCCCCGAACCAGGCCGCCACGAGGCCGTCCGGGGTCTCGGCGATGGTCGTGGCATGGATCTGCGGATGCGGGCCCGGCTCGTAGATGAACTCGCTGCGCAGAAGGGGTCCGTCTTGCGGAAGACATCCGGCCAGGGCGCACAGCAGCAGGACGATCAGGCATCTCATGGGGCCAGGAAGATATGAGGGCAAGGCGGTCCGAAATCGATGCCTAAGCGGATTGCGCTTCAAGCCCGGCCCGGGGTGAGGCAACCTCCGGGCATGGCAATCCCCTGCGCCCTGCTTTTCGCCGCCGTGCTCGGCGCGGCCCAGCCTGACGTCTCGTCCTATCCGGACCTGCAGGCGGCCGCGGACGCCCACCCGGGCAAGGTGCTGCACGTGCCCGCGGGCGACCACATGCTGAGCCGCAGGCTCATCCTCAAAGGGGACGGCGCCGGACTCGCCGGCCCGGGACGCATCGTCCAGACCGACCCGTCCCAGCCGGTCGTCGAGATCAGCGGGCTGAAGGACGTGACCATCAGGGACGTCACGCTGACGCGTCCGCCCGAACGGTCGGAGACGACGCAGCATGCGGTCCTGGCGACGGGTTGCGCCTACCTCCATCTGGACGGCATCCGGGTGATCGACAATCGCGCGGCGACAGGAGCCATCGCGCTCCGTGACTGCTCCTTCGCCCGCATCACGCGCTGCGTGATCAGGAACTACATGCGGGTCGCGGTCGACGACCGGACGGCCAGCGCCGACTGGGGCTACGCGTTCAATTGCACGGACGGGACGGGCATCCAGGTCCGTTCAAGCCGCGGGACGCTCATCGAGGGCAACACGGTCGTCGAGGAGACCTTTCGTCCCACGCGTGAGCTGATGGAGAGGCACCGGCTCGGGGTCTGGACGAAGAAGAACGAGGTCCGCGGCCGCTTCATCAGCGAGGAGGCCTGGCGGACGGCCCGGACGGACAACTGGCAGCAGGGCTCGGGCATCGTGGTGACCTCTCCGGAATCCTCCGACCTGACGCGCATCATCGGGAACCACATCGAGAACGCAGCGCAGGGCGTCGACCTGCACGCCGACCACGTGATCGTCAGCGGCAATGTGATTGCGAACAGCTTCATGGGGCTCAAGGCGATGCACGGGTCGCGCAACGTGCTCATCATCGGCAATCAGTTCGTCCGGAACGACCTTTGGGCGATCGGCCTCATGCCGGGCGCAGCCGCCCATCCGGGCAAGGAGGGCGATCCTCGCTCCGCCAACGCCGACGGCGGCTCGATCGTCGCCAACAACGTCATCTCGGACTTCGGCCACGGGGACGCGCACTGGATCTGGGGACCCGGCCGATCACCCTTCAAGTTCGACGGCGGGCAGCAGGAGGACGATCCGCCCCTCTCGGAGGTCATCGTCCAAGGAAACCTGCTGCACTGCATGGGCGAGCCGCGCTACCGGCATGCCGTGACCATCGCCCCCGGCCCCAAGCACCCCAAGGCCCCGAAGGGCCTGAGGTTCGTCGACAACGTTCTGCCGCCCGGCACGGAAGGCGTCTGCAACCAGGAGCTGCCCCGCTGAGTTCAGCGACCCAGGTGCCGTCGGAGGAACTCGAAGGTACCGACGCCGTTGATCCAGTGGCCGCCGTCGAAGTGCTCGATGACGGCGTCGCCGGGCCGTCCGATGCGCACGTAGTGGCGCCGGACCTTGGCGAACTCATGATCGACCCACTCGTCGAGGCCGACGCCGTCGGCGTGGCCGCGCTCGACCATGAAGGGGCGCGGAGCGATCAGGGCCGCCATCTCGGCGTAGTTGTAGGTGCCGCCCAAGTTCCACTCGGGGATCTCATACTCGTGGGTCCTGACGTAGGACATGGGCATCGAGGTGGAACCGACCTTGCGCACCCACTCGTTGAAGTCGCCGCTGCAGATGCTGAGGCAATAGCCGTCGAGGACGGCCGGGGTGCGCATGGCCGACTTGCCGCCATAGCTCAGGCCGTAGAAGGCGATGCGAGCGGGATCGGCCTCCGGCAGGCCGCCCAGCCACTCAAGGATGCGACGGTGCTGTCCGTTGATGACGCTGTACAGGCTGAGGCCCAGGGGCTGAAGCTTGCGCTGCAGGACGCGGAAGGCGTCGCCGCCGCGGTAAGGGTTGTGCGGTGAGAAGGTGACGTATCCGCGCTCGGCAAGGCGGAGGGCGAAGGCGCGATAGGGCTTGTAGGCGGCGGAATCCTGACGGTCGTTGAGGACGTCCTCGGGCAGGCCCTCGAGTCCGTGCTGGCAGACGACGACCGGGCGCCTTTCGCCGGGCGGGATGTCCTTGGGGACGGCCAGCCAGCCCCAGGCGGGCACGCCCTGCCAGACGTCCATCATGACCTCGTGGATCCTCACCTTGTCGGTCTCTCGCACGAGACGCGACCGCACGTTCGCCGGCACGTCCGGATCGGGCAGACGACCGATGACCTGCTGTTCGAACTTGCGTCGCTCCAAGGCGACAAAGGCGGGGTAATCGGACGGCTTGGGCGGCACGCGCTTCCAGAACGCGTTCTGGCGAACGGTGTCGTTGAGATCGAACCTTGCCTGCAGATGACGGTTGAGGGCGCTCACGAGCCGCTGCTGTCTTGACGGGTCGAGGATGATGGTCGGCGCCGTCGCACCGACGTTCGGGCCGAAGAGCTCGGTCATCGGGTCGGCGTCCGGCTTGGCGACGCGCAGCCAGTCACCTCCGCGCAGGCGCAGGGCGCGGAGGGCTTCGGAGCGGGCGTCCGCCTCGGACACGGCGGGTATCCGCCCGGGGGCGGCCAGGACACGGGTGTTGGGAACGCGAGGCACGCCTTCCCAGGGAGTCAACGCCTTGGAGATGACGACCAGCGGACGCGGAGCGACCATTGAGGCCAGTTCGGCGGCGCCGAAGTCCCTCAGGATGCCGCAGAGGTTCCTGTCGATGGGCTCGGACCACAAGGACTCCCGCGGACCGAAGAAGCCGACCAAGGCAGCCCGGGTGATGCGTTCATCCAGAGCGGCGAGATGAAGTCCGACATGTCCGCCCTCCCCTTCTCCGATAAGGCTGATGCTTGCCTGCGGGTCGAGCCGACGGATCCAACCGACCAAGGCCCGTGCGGCGTCGACTTCCAGGCCGGGCACGCTGACTCCCTGCACGAACGCCTGTCGGTAGATCCACTCGCGATGCGAGACGTGCGCGCGCATGCCGGTCCGGGAATCCTCGCTGTGCGCGACGCCACGGCTGATGAGCTGCATGGCCACGAGGGTCCCTCCCGCGGGCATCGGATGTCGCGAGAGCGCGGCCTCCACGGTGTCATCGGCATCCGGCAACAGAAGGACCCATGGGCCCGTCAGCGTGCCATGGAGGACGCCCTCGGCGAAGACTCCCGGGGTCACTTCGAGACTGAAGGACTTGATCGACCCTTCTCCGGTCAGAACCATCCTGCC
>CAZRPB010000007.1:25760-37678 GCA_964601955.1 uncultured Klebsiella sp.
TCACTTCGAGACTGAAGGACTTGATCGACCCTTCTCCGGTCAGAACCATCCTGCCCGGAGACGGAGGAGCCAGCTCCACGCCAAGGGCCGCGGCAAGTTTCGTCCTGTCGGGCGCCCGTGTCGCAGGCGCGGCGGCCAGAAGACGGTCGGCCATGCGGTCGATTCCTGCGACCATGTAGGCGGACCATCCGGCCTGCGGCTCAGGCGGCAGGGGCTTCGTGCCGGGCAAGGACTGTCCGAAAGCCGAGACCGCCAGGAACAATGCACTGACGCGCATCATCCGTGCAGCCTGACGGCAAAGCGCCACCGGGGGTCGTCCCAGTAGTGCGGATCGCCGCGGTCCTGTCGCAGGGGCGAGAAGGTGCGCACGGATACGGTGCGTCCGTCGGGCTCGAAGGTGAGCAGGCGCATCCATCCGTCGCCTCCGTTGCCCTTGTGATCGGATCCGCCGCCGAAGCCCTGCGCGTTGAAGAGCATCTGATGCACGGTGCGCCCGGAGTCGGACAGGTCGGTCCGGTAGCCGACGTGCGCGGCCATCTCATGGCCGTTGAGGACGAGCTCCATCTGCGGTGCGCCCTTCACGAGACGCTGCCAGAGGTCCTCGCCGTCGTGGGTGTCACCCTGCTTGCCGGTGCCGTAGGTGTGCGGGTTGCCGGGACGCCTGCGATTGCCGTCCTGTCCGTCACGCATGTTGGATGGCGTCAGGTAATCATGGACGAGCAGGAGTCCCGTGTGGTCCTTGTAAGCGGGGCGACGCACGAGCGCGGACGCCCAGTCGACCACGGATTTGCGCGGTCCCCATTCGAGGGAAAGAATCAGCAGACGTCGTCCGTCGGGCGCCTTGAAATCGTAGGCGGCGTTCTCGAGGGTGGGCTTGCCGCACGCCGCCAAGGGCGAGTCGATGCGGAGGGCCGCGGCGCCCGGGTTGTAGTTGACGGGGAAATAGTCGTTGAACTGGGTGTCGCGCGTCTCGGCCGCACGCTCACCGTAGTCATGGTTGCCGGTGGTGTGGATCACGGGCATCTCATCGGCCAGCGGCAGCAGGGCCCGACGGGCGGAGGACCACTGGGACTCGGAATTCTGGTCGCCGTAGCCCCGGCCGCCGCCGACCTTGATGTCGTTCTGCTCGACAAGGTCGCCCTCATGCAGGGCGAGCTGGATGTTCCAGGCCTTGCGATGCTCGCGCACCCAGCGGGTCATGCGGTCGAAGTGCGCCTGGTTCTTCGCGTACTTGGCATAGTTCTGGGTGTCAGGGAACACCAGGATGCTCCAGCCGGCCCCGGGACCGCGGTCCGGGTCGACCAGCTCGGGCGGCGGCAGGGCGACCGGCTTCTCCTGCGCCCTGAGGGCGGTGAAGAAGGGCAGCGCGGCGGCGGCCTTGAGGAGAGATCGACGGTGAAGTGCGCGGGGATTCATGGGGAAGGGTTCAGGAGCCGGTCAGCCAGGCGAGCGAGACGCGGCGGATACGGAGGTGGTTGAGGTGGGACCGCTTCTTGCTGTCGCCGGCACAGTAGGCCAGCAGGACGGCGTCGCCTTCGAAATGGATGGCGGTGTAGCAATACCAGCCGTCAGGGTCGGCCTCCAGCAGACGCTGACCTCCCCAGGTGCGGCCGCCATCCTTGGAGACCGAGGCCACGAGGGGCGTGCGCATGCCCTTCTTGAATGCGAACTTTCCGGAATGGTCGTTGTGGAGGCAAAGGAGGTCCGTGGTGCCGGGAATGGGTCGGATGCTGGCCGGGGACACCGGACTGGCCAAGGTGGTTGGCTCGGGCGCGGACCATGTGCGTCCGCCGTCCACGGATCTGAAGCCGTACTGGAAACCGGCGTCCGTCCGGGCCCAGGAGAAAAGCGCTCCGTCAGAAAGCTCGACGACGCCCGGCTCCTGAAGTCCGGAGGAGGAACGCACCGGCATGGCCCACCAGCTGGCGGACTCAGCCCACGTGCGGCCTTCATCATCCGAAATGAGCCACTGTGCGATGGCGCGGGCGTCGAAGGATCGGGAGCTGTCGGGATCGGATCCTCTCGAACGATGGAATCCCAAAGGGATCACGAGCCGGCCCTTGGAGGTCTGGATCACGCGGTCGTTATTGAGGACGAAATAGCCCGGAGCCTGCCCCACCCTAACCGGCTGAGTCCAGGTGGCGGCCTCATCCGCGGATGTCCTCATGACGACGTGGCAGTCGAGCCAGCTGTTCTTCTCAAGGTAGAACAGCGCGATCGCCCCGCTTTTGAGACGGAGCAGCGAGACGCTCATGATGTTCCGGCGTCCATGGTTCTCGATGGCGACCTTGGGCTGGGACCAGGTGAGGCCGGCGTCACGGGATTCGACGGAGAGCAGCCGGGCGGATCCGTCGTCGGCTCCGCTGGTCCCGAAATACCCCGTGTAGATGAAAAGGACCCGGCCGTCCTTGAGCTTGATGAACGAGCCCTCGGAGTTGCGTGGATTGTCCTTGCCCGGATCGAGCTGCAGCACGGTCCGGCTCTGCGGGTTCTCAAAAGGTGACTGGTCGAATGCGCCGAGCGGCAGCGCGGCCAGTAGGCAGAGCAGGAATCTCATGGGGCGGTCGCATCCTGCACCCTTGCGCGGCCTCGGACAACGAAATGATGCGGCTTAATCGATCCTGCATCACCCTTGCCTGCCACTGTCCGCGCCCCTGTGCCCGCCCCTCGTAGTCAGCCCCTGTCCCTGTCCCTGCCCCTGGCATTCTTCACCTTTGCACAGGCCGGAGGCCGGTTTGCACCTTTGCACATGTACTGCCCCTGTCCCTGTCCCCGTCCCTCGCAAGGCTTCGCCCTGCGTCACTCCACCACCAAAACGCCCCGCATGAGCTGGTAGTGCCCGGGGAAGCTGCAGAGGTACGGATACCGCCCGGGCTCCTTGGGCGCAGTGAAGTAGATGGTGCTGCTGGTCTTGGGATCTAGGATGCGCGTGTGGACGAGGACGTCCGGGCTGTCAGGGACGTAATGTCTGTCAAAGCCGTCCGCGAGCGCCACCATCTGGGCCGCGGCCTGTCCGACTTGATCCTCAGCTCCGGGCCTCACGAGCACCCAGTTGTGCGGCATGACGTCCGGATTCTCAAAGGTGAGCGCGACCGGCTTGCCAGCCTTGGCCCTGAGCTCCTTCTGCAAGTAGTTCAGGGCGCTGCCGGCCTGGATCTTCAGGATGACGGGGTCAGGTCCGCACAGTTCGGTCTCCCAACGCACGGGACGACCTTTTCCAGATGTCGCGCTCGCAGCGGCATGCGCATGCGCCGGAATCTTCGGGATGGCACGGTAGCCAGGATACTCCTTGTAAGGCTCGCCCAAGGCGTGCGCGGAAAGGAAGACCTCGGCTTCGTCGCCGAGTCGGACGTGCAGCTGGCTGCAGGGCAGGAGCTGGGGGAGATGGACGAACACCGTGCGTCCGGAGGAGTCGGCATGCACGCCCTCGACCGTGAGCACGTCGTGCGCGACGGCGTCAGGATGGCGGACGGAATATTCGGGCGAACCGTAAGCACGGCTGTAACGGTAGTTCCAGGCCTGGGCGAAGGACCTGGCGCGACCGGCCTCACTCACGGGGGCGTCAAAGGTCAGGAGAACGCCGTTCTCGCGGACTTCATGACCGATGAGCACGGGGGCGCCGCCGACATGCCGGACGCGGTGGATGCAGCCGTCATCAGGGGTGTAACTACCCCACCCTTGCATGCCGGTGACGTAGAGATGGCCGTCGGCAGGGTTGAATCGGCCAAGCTGCGCCCCGGATCGGAAGGCGCCAGTGATGCGCTGCGCGGCACCCTGCCAGACTCCGGCGACTTTCTGCCGGCTGATGGTCCAAGCGCTGCCGGTGCCGAAGGAGAAGTGAAGGAGGTTGCCCTGCCCGGCCAGCGACGGCCAACGTCCGGCTCCGAGGAAGACCTGGCCGGCGCTGGAATTGTCCTCGCCACGGGGAAGATGGATCAGAGGCGGCGTGGGGGCACGACCATCCTTCGGACCGCCCCAGCCGAAGTGGGCGCCCTCGCTGAAACCGGCCTCGACCATGCAGACGGCCGACGAAGGAGTCCAGTCACCCTCCTGGACGCTCGACGTGATGAATCGTCCATCGGGCGAGACGGCCACGCCGTTGGGATTGCGCAATCCGGTGGCCAGGACCTCGACCTTGTCCGGCAAGGTCAGTCGCAGGACGCCCTGATTGCCCGAGGCGGCGTAGAACCTGCCGGCGTCGTCGCGGTCGAGACCGACGATGAAATCGTGACCGCCCGGCGAGGTGACGTAGCGGTTGAAGAAGCATTCATAGAAGTCGGCCTCGCCGTCCCCGTTGAGGTCATGCAGGCGGGTGATCTGGTCGCGTCCGAGGACGAGCACCTTTCCGTCCACGACTTTCACGCCAAGGGCATGGTGCAGGCCGGTGGCGTAGCGTCGCCAGGTCACGGTGTCGCCGGAAAGTCCTCGGAGGATCCACACCTCACCTGTCATGGTGCATACGGCGGCGGAACCGTCGGGAAGGAAGTCGATGCCGCTGATGAAGAAAAGCGTCCCGTAGGGGTTTTCAAAGGGCACCCCGACGGTGTCCACGGCGAAGGGCTTCCGGTCGCCGCGCGTGACTTGCGTGGTGAGCTCCTTGGTCCAGCGCGCAGGTCCGCCCTTGGTCAGAGGCTCGAGCGCGGCCTCATCGGTCTGCCACGCGGAAGTGAGGCGACGCTTCCCTTCCTGCTCGTAGGCGAAGATGACCTCGTCCCCATGACGGTAGAGGCCAAGATAACGCGCCCCTTTCGGGAGCACGGGATTCTTCTCCCGGGCGAAGGTCTTGCCGACGACGGCCGGGCCGTTCGCGAAGCCGTGTCGGAAATCGCTGAGGCGCACGAAGCCGCCCCGCCAACGGGCGCGGAAGGACAGGGTCTCCGGATCAAAGGCTGCAGCCTCCTCACCCTTGCGCACCCAGAGGGCCTTGGGGACGGTCATGCCGTCGATCCTCAGCACGCCGCTGAACAGCGAGCCATGGTCGGCCGCGCCCCAGCGTCCGTCCTTCCAGGTGACGGCGTCGTTCTGGTTGCCCCAGTGGCCCTGCTGACCGCCGTCCAGTCCGGGATAGGAGGGAATCAGCTCGGGGGCGGGCTTCGCGCCGACGAAGGCCAAGGCCTGCTTGGCGTAGAAATCAAAGACGCGGTCTCGGTTCACCGGATGTCCGGCGCTCGGAACCTGTTCGGGACGCAGGGGCGCACGTTCGGGTGAGAAGGCCGCGATCGGCGGCACGGGCAACTTGGGCGCGGCGGCTCCGAGGTCGTCGAAACTCCAGAGTCCGACGGTGTTGTCCATCCGCAGACGCGGTCCTTCGACCTTGCGCGGCTTCATCACGCCCCGGGAGACGCGGACGTCGTCGACCAATCCGTCGCAGCCGATGCCGCCCTCGACGAGTCGTCCGAATGCCATCTTGTCAGGCAGGGGACCGTCCACGGGCGGCGCGGGCTTGCGCTCAAGGACGACCTTGCCGTCGACCCAGAGGGTCACGGTCTCATCATCGAGGCTGACAAGGAGGTCGTGCCACTTGCCGTCGCAGATGTCCACGGTCGAGACGAAGTTCCCCCCGCGTCCGGGAATGTAGACGCTGAAATGTCCGGAGCCGACCATGGTGTAAGCTTCCCAGTGGCGTTTGGAGCTCTTGGGACCGGCCGCCACGATGACGTTGTAACCCTTCTTCGAATCGAGCTTCGCACGGGCCTCGACGGTCACGGGCCAGCGGAAGACGTCGGGGTGCGCAGGAACGACCTGCCCGCCCCGGAGCGCTTTGCCGAACTCCGCCGACAGGGACGGCTCACCTTTGCCTTCCTCGGACACGGTCACCATGCCGGGCGAAGGCCTGGATGGAGGGACCGGAGCGTCCTTGAAGGTGAGCCAGACGGGCTTGGGGCCGGGCGGCAGGTCGTCGATCTGCGGCACGAGCCAGCGCAGTCCGGCGAGATTGTCCCGCAGGCGGTGTTCGGCGTTCTCCTGGGTGTGGTTCAAGATGCCGATCACGCCGGCATACCCGCTGGCACGGATCTGACGGAGCACCTTCAGGTCCTCAGTCCCGGCGCCGACGGGCAGGATCTTGCGGCCCTTGGCGTCACCGGCCACGTCCATGCCGTTGAGGTTCAGGCACAGCAGATGCGGCAGCATCGTCTTCAGGGCTGCGTCAAGACGTTCGAGATGGGAATGGCCGTGATGGAGATTGTACACGATGCCGACGTTCTTGACGCCATGGACCGACCGCAGGCGCTCGCAGATCGCCACCATGTTCTCAGGCTCGCCGGACCATCCGCCGTGATTGTAAAGCGCGACCTTGCTGCCGACCTTGGCGGCTTCGCCGATCGCAGGGAGCAGCGAAAGAGCGGCATGGGCGATCTTCGCTTCCTGCGTTTCACCCTTGTTCGGAGCGATGATCCAGAACTGAGGCGAGATGCCATGCTTCTGGCAGAGACGGATCGCGTCGGGATGGAAGGACCAGAAGGCGAAGAATTCGACACCGTGCCTCTTGTAGGCGACGATCTCACGTTCGAACTCCGGCACGTGCTCGGCGCGCCAGTCATAGGCGACCTTGGTGATGCCCAGCTTCGCGACCATCTCGGCACGTTCCTCCGGGGAGCGCTTGCGGTCGTCGAAGGGCACGATGCACCAGGCCGCGAGGTTCTTCAGTTCGTAGATCGGCTCGGCGGACGCGGCGACGGCGGACAGCAGCAGAATGGCGGAAAGCAGACGCATCGGGGATGCCTCATCACAATCTTCCTACCCCGACCTCTCCAGCCTTTTCCCACCGCACTGCCCCTGCCCCTGTCCCTGCCCCTGTCCCTGTCCCTGCCAGTGTCCCTGCGCGGAAGCTCCGCTTCCGCGCCTCACTTCCCCACGTGTTTCATGACGGCTCCCTGCATGAAGGCGCTGGCTTCCTTGGTCTGGGAGTGTCCGGCCGGAATGTCGTCGTAGATGGCCTTGGGGACGTTGATGTTGTTGTAGGCGGCGTAGACGGAGGTCGGAGGACAGGTGGTGTCGATGAAGCCGACGGTCAGGGCGCAGCCGGCCGCCTTGGACCGGGAGGCGAAGTTGACGGCGTCGATGTAGCGCGAGGTCTCCAAGGAGGCCGGCTCGGGCTTGCCGGCGGGATCGAGGGCCACGAACTTGGGCCAGCCGGCGATGCGGTTGACGAGCATGCCGGTGTGGTCGCAGCCGGCTGAGACGCCCGCGGCGTAGAAGGTCACACGCGCATCGAGTCCGGAGGCGACGATGGCCTGGTAGCCGCCTTGGCTGGACCCGTAGACGACGACGTGACGGCCGTTCCACTCGGGTCGGGCGACGAGGACGTCGATGGCGCGCACGAGTCGCAGGAACATGCCAGTGAAGTAGCTCTTCTCCCGGGACTCGCGCCCCTGGTAGCGATACGCGTTCAGGGCGCCGGCGTTCTGATCGGCGTAAAAGGCCTCAGGTCGGCCGTTGGGCAGGCCGTGGGCGTTGATGTCCATCGCGAGGAATCCCTTGGAGGCCCAGTTGACGGCGCCGCCGAGGGAGCTGCCCCGCACGCCGGCCCCATGCACGGTGAGGATGATGGGCAATGACTTGTCCGCAGCGCCCTTGGGCCTGGCGAGATACCCGGAGACGGGTGCTCCGACGCACGGGGCCTGCAGGTCGAACACTTCGACTTCAGGCATGGTCGACTTGACGGGGGTAAGCACGGGAGCGACGGGCACCTTGGCGAGCTCTGCCTTGCGTGAGGCCCAGAAGGCGTCGAAGTCGGCCGGAGCCTGACTGGAGACGGGAATCTTATGAGGGTCGACCGCCGCACCGCCCATGGCGGTCAGGCTCACGGGCTTGAGGTCATCGCGCTCACGATACCCGAGGATCCTCACCTGAAGGAAGCCGGGCTCATCGAGCGACCCTTGCACGCTCGCCTTGCCGTCGACGAGCTGGGCGCGTCCTTTGAAGGAGGTCGGGAGTCCGTCCTTCACGATGACCCAGTCGACGGACCCGCCCGCCGGCTTGCCTTTGTCGGTGACGGACAGGCCGAAGGTCACCTTCTCACCGACCTTGTAGGTGGCGTCAGCCCGCTCGGCACGGGCGGTCGCCTTGATCGGCGAGACGGGGACGGTCTGCTTGGGGGACTGGGCGGAGGCGGTCGCAAAAGCGAACGCCGCCAACAGGAGGGGCATCAGGCGGGGCATGGCATCCGTGTAGCCAAGCGCCCGCCGTCGGTCAACGGCCTACGTCACTTCGTGGCCTTGGCCTTGTTCTTGGAGTTCTTGCCGGCCTTGGGCTGAGCAGGGCGCTTGATGATGCTGATCTCAGCGTCGTTACTGAGGTCGGGCCCGGGCGTGGTGCGTCCGGAGGCGACGGCCTTTTCCAAAGCGGCCTTCATCGCGTCGACACGCTCCTTCTGCGTCTCGGCGAGGTTGCGGGTCTCACCCAGGTCGGAAGCGAGGTCGTACAGCTGGAACGACGGAAGGCCCTGCTCCTCCTTGGAGCCAGGCCGGGGCGCGCTCCAGCCGCCGGAACCGGCGCAGAGGGACAGTTTCCAGACTCCGTCACGGATGGCGAAGCTGCCGTTGATTGAGTGACTGATGATGGAGCGACGGGGACCGGGGACGCCGGCATCGGCAAGGACCGGCGCGAAGCTGAAGCTGTCCTCGCCCTGCCCTTCGGCCGGCTTGGCGCCGGTGATCTCGGCGAAGGTGGCGAAGAGGTCGATCTGACCGACGAGCTGAGGGGCGACGCTTCCCGCCTTCACCGCGGCGGGCCATCGGAGGACGAAGGGCACGCGATGTCCGCCCTCGAAGATGTCAGCCTTGTGGCCGCGCAGCACGCCGTTGGGCTGGTGGCCCTTGGCCTGGAGCTCCTCGATCTTCGCCGCCGGAGAACATCCGTTGTCGGAGGTGAACACGATCAGAGTGTCACGCTCGAGTCCGTTCTGACGAAGGGCGTCGAGGACCTTCAGGATGTCGGCGTCGACCTGCTTCACGAAATCGGCGTAGGCGTTGATGCCGCTGCTGCCCTCCCACTGCCTGGTGGGGACGACGGGGGTGTGCGGCGCCGCGAGGGGAACGTAGGCGAAGAAGGGTTTGCCGGCCTTGGCGTCCTCAGCCCGCTCGCCGATGTAACGGATGAGACGTGCGGTGAGCGAAGGCTGCACGTCGACGGCCTCGAAGCTCGGCCCGGCAGGTCCGGTGCGCAGCCAGGTCTTGGTCGCGGTGGCGGCCTCAGTGGCGCGTCGTCCTTCGATCCAGACGAAGGGCGGCATGTCCAGGGAGGCGCTTATGCCGAAGAACTCGTCGAATCCGCAGTCGAGGGGGCCTCCCTTCACCTCTCCGGACCAGTCGACCTGAGAGGCGTTGTCCGGGGCCTTGGCGTAATTGCCGCCGTCATCGGCGTAACCGCCCCCCTTCAGGGGCCAGCTCATGCCGAGGTGCCACTTGCCGAACATGGCGGTACGGTAGCCGGCCGACTTGAGAAGGTCGGCCAAGGTCTGCCGCTCAGGGGCGATCAGGGGCGGTGAGAATCCGCCCAGGACACCGCTCTGCAGTCGGGTGCGCCAGTGGTAACGGCCGGTCAGCAGCGAGTAGCGGGTCGGGGTGCAGACGGATGACGAAGTGTGCGCGTCGGTGAAGCGCATGCCTTCGGCAGCGAGTCGGTCAAGTCCGGGCGTCGCGATCTTCGACGCCGGATTGTTGGCGGCGAAGTCCCCGTAGCCCTGGTCGTCGGCCAGGATGACGATGATGTTGGGCCGCTGCGGGGCGGCGAAGGCGGCCGCGGCCAGCAGGGATGCGAGCAGGTGTCTCATCGGGAATCAGGGCTGGGTCCAGGCGCGTTCCATCTCGCCGGCGATGACGATCGGAGATTTGTGACGGCTGGAGGTGACGCGGGCGCGGACGTAGAGTTCGTCACCCTTGAACTTGTAAGTGGCTCGCACGCCCTTGGAGGACTGGAGGACACGGCCGACGTCCTCGGAGTAGCGTCGGGTGACGTGCAAGACCTCGCCCTTGTCGTCCTTCACGGGCTCGCTGCGGTGGTCGTAGCCCTTGCGGGTGCCGATGAACTCGACGGTGTACTGCAGGCCGGGCTCGGGATCGACTTCGACGGTGAGTGAATCGGCCGTGCGCACGACGTCCTTGAGCGTGACGCCGGTCGAGCAGTAGAAGTCGCCCTTCTCGATGGCGGCCACGAGGGCGTCAGGGGTGAGCTCGGCGGCGCGCACCATGACCCAGCCGCGTCCGGTCACGCTGGACTTCACGTTCACGCGGTCGGGCTGGATGTGGTAATTGTGGGAATCATCGGTCGCGAGGCCGTACATGGCCGGCTGACCGAGACGCCCGAGGCGTTCGGCGAGGATGATGTCCCACATGCGCTCGGTGGAGGCATGGACGGAGTCGCCCTCGTTGAAGACGGTGGGGTGGCCGTTGTAGACCTCGAAGAAGCGTTCCTGCTCGACCTGCAGGATCTCCTCTGCGGTGACGGCCCACTTGAAGTTGGGATGGTTCAGGTGGGCGAACATCGGACGGCCGGTCGCGGCGCGCTGGGCCCGCACGGCCCCGAATGCGTGACGCATCGCAGCCACGATCCCCTGCGAGGTCGAGGAGTCGATGGACTTGTCCGGCAGGATCGGGTCGCGGAGGTTGGTCACGTTCACGTGCACGCGGGGATCGGTGCTCTCGATGGAGGGAATCATCAGGAATCGGCCGGGCTCGCCGAACTCCGCCTGCAGCTCATCTATGGTCTTCAGACGGATCTCCTTGGCGTCTCCCTCGCCACGCACTTTCACGCGGTCGGCCGGGAAGGCGGCGAGATACTTCTCGGCGATCTCCTTGCCGCCGCGACGCTTGGCCGGGGCGAACCACTTCTCGCCCTGCTGCATCACGTTGTGGTCGGAGAGGGCCAAGAAGTGGTAGCCGTTGTCCTTATACCAACGGGCGACGGAATCCGGAAAATCGTCGCCATCGCTCCAGAAGGTGTGCGTGTGCAGGTTGCCCTTGTACCACCGAGGGGCGGGCTCGGCGGAAAGGAGGACGGAGGACAGCAGGGCGCAAAGCAGCGCGAACGGCTTGTGGGGCATGCCGGAAGCTACCCTGCCCGCCCGATGCCTGCCAATCGAAAGTTCCCCGGACGGGAGTTTCCCCTTCCCTCATGGCCGCGTTCGCTTATCCGTCACATCCAGTCACTTCCCGATGTCCCCCCTTGAACTGCAGAAGACCATCTCGCACGGACTGCTCTCCTTCCCGGTGACGGATTTCGACGCGTCCGGAGACTTCCGTCCGTCGACCTACGCCAAGCGGCTCGAGTGGCTGGCGCCGTATGGCGCGACGGCCCTTTTCGCCGCGGGCGGCACGGGTGAGTTCTTCTCCTTGGAGCCGAAGGAGTATTCGGAGGTCATCTGTACGGCGGTCCAGACCTGTCAGGGCAAGGTGCCCATCCTCGCCGGCGCCGGCGGTCCCACGCGCCTGGCCATCCAGTATGCGCAGGAGGCCGAGCGGCTCGGCGCCAAGGGCATCCTGCTGCTGCCGCACTACCTCACCGAGGCGAATCAGGACGGCGTGGCCGTCCACGTCGAACAGGTCTGCAAGTCGGTCAAGATCGGCGTGGTGGTCTACAACCGCAACGTCTGCCGCCTGCAGCCGCATCACCTGGAGCGTCTCGCCCAGGCCTGCCCCAACCTCATCGGCTACAAGGACGGCATCGGCGAAGTCGAGCTAATGGTCTCCATCCGCCGCCGCATGGGTGATCGCTTCAGCTACCTGGGCGGCCTGCCCACGGCCGAAGTCTACGCCGCCGCCTACAAGGCGATGGGCGTGCCGGTCTACTCCTCCGCGGTCTTCAACTTCGTGCCCAAGATGGCGATGGAGTTCTACCGAGCGGTGGCGGCGGACGACCATGCGACGCAGAACCGGCTGCTCGACACGTTCTTCCTGCCCTACCTCGAGATCCGCAAC
>CAZRPB010000008.1:0-36136 GCA_964601955.1 uncultured Klebsiella sp.
CACTGAGTTCCGCGCAGCGGAACTCAGCGCTTAAAGCGCAGGGGACACGCTGGCACGGGGACAAGGGGACAAGGGGTTGCCGCCTCATCACCCCGTGTCACCGTGTCACCGTGTCACTTGCCCACTCAGAGCCTGATCCCGATCTTCTCTAGGAGACGGGCGAGGTCGTCGTCGCTGGTGAAGGGAATCGTGATCGCGCCCTTGGCGCCCTTGCGGACGACGGAGACGTCGGAAGAGAAATGGGAAGTGAGACGCTTCTGGACGTCCTCGACCACGGTCTGGGCGGCGCGCTTGCGCTCGCCCTTGCGGCCGCCGCCGAGCTTGCGCACCTCGGCCTCTAAGGCGCGGACGGAAAGGCCCTTCTCCACGATGAGACGGGCGACCTGGACCTGATGGGCCTTGTTCTCGACGCCGAGGAGCACCTTGGCGTGTCCGGCTGAGATCTGCCCCTTGGCGAGGTAGCCCTGCACCTCACGCTCCAGGGAGAGAAGGCGCACGGTGTTGGCGACGGAAGCGCGGGGGCGACCAAGACGGTCGGCCACGGCCTCCTGGGTGAGGTTGAAGTCACGCATCAGGGACGCGACCGCGACGGCCTCGTCGACCGGATTGAGGTCGTCACGCTGCAGGTTCTCGAGGAGCGCCATGAAGGCGCTGGTCGCGTCGCTCGCCTCGACGACGCGGGCGGGGACGGTCTTCTGACCGAGATGACGGAAGGCGCGCAGGCGTCGCTCGCCGGCGATGAGCTCATAGCCCCCGGAGACCTTGCGGACGACGACGGGCTGCAGGAGCCCCTCGGAGCGGATGGACTCCGCGAGCTCGCGGATCGAGGCCTCGTCGAACTCCCGGCGCGGCTGGCGCGGATTCGGCACGATCTGAGTGACCGCGATCTCGACGAGCTGGAGCGAGGGATTGGAAGGCGCGGCCGCGGGCTGGACGGGCTGCGCCGCGGGCGCGGTCTGAGCGGCACGGGAGACGCCGGCGCCGATGATCGCGCCGAGGCCGCGGCCGAGGTTCTTCTTGGGAGGTTGGGCCATGTTCAGCGGGCGGGTTCTTCGGGCTGGGGGATGAAAATCACGGCCCCGGCCTTGAGGTCGTTGGGATTGGCGAGACTGTTCGCCTTGAGAATCCACTCAACCTTGGATTTGTTGTTGCGGGCGACCTTGGTGACGGAATCACCCGACTTGACGGTATATTTGACGCCGGTCTGGGGCATGTCGGCGGGGAAGCCCTCGACCGGGGCGGCCGGAGCCGGGCCGGAGGGAGCGGCGGCGGCCGCCGCGGGGCGGCCCAGCGCGGCGTTCACCTGCCGGGTGAGGTCGGCGAGCGCCGCGTTGACGTCGCCGGTCTGGAGCTTGAGGCGCCGGTCGAGTTCGGCGAGCACCTCGGCCTTGAGACGCGCTAGCGATTCCGCATCGGCGCCCTTCGGGGCCGGAGCGGCAGGCGCCGGGGCGGCACGCAGCCGGGAGACCTCGGCACGCAGGTCGGCGTTCTCCAAGCGCAGCTTCTCGACCTCGGCCTTGAGTTCGGTGAGATCCTGCTGGATGCCCACGAGCTGGGCCGAGTTCTGGGCGTGGGAAGGAAGGACCGAGGCCAGGAGGAGCAGCAGGAGAGCCGGACGCATGCCCCAGCATTACCCGACCGGACGCCGAGGGCAAGGGGGTCTTATCCTCGGCGCCGTTCCTTTCTCGCCCCCGGCCCGGCGGGGGACCAGATTGTGCCCGATGTCCAGAATCCTCGTGGCCCTCTCCGGCGGCGTCGACAGCGCCGTGGCCGCCCTGCTGCTGAAGCAGCAGGGGCACGAGGTGCATGCCGCCTACTTCCGGACCTGGATGAACGAGGAAGGCCTGCCCTTCCCCGGCGAATGCCCCTGGGAGGAGGACGTGCGCAACGCCCGGGCCGTGGCGGAACACCTCGCCCTGCCCTTCCGCGTGCTGGACCTCGTGACCGACTACCGCCGGACGGTCGTGGAATACCTCGTCGAAGGCTACCGGCGCGGGCTCACCCCGAACCCTGACATCGTCTGCAACCGCGAGATGAAGTTCGGGGTCTTCCTGCGCAGGGCGGTCGAAGAAGGCTATGACGCGATCGCGACGGGACACTATGCGCGCCGACGCGCCAATGCCGACGGCACCTTCGACCTGCTCGAGGGCGCGGACCCGAACAAGGACCAGTCCTACTTCCTCGCCATGATCCGGCAGGACCAGCTGGCACGCGCCCTCTTCCCCGTGGGCGAGCTGCTCAAGCCCGACGTGAGGCAGATGGCCGCAGAAGCGGGACTGCCCAACGCGGCCCGCAAGGACAGCCAGGGCATCTGCTTCCTCGGTCAGGTGCCGGTGCAGGATTTCCTCGAGCGACATATCCCCGACGCCCCGGGACCGGTGGTCAACCACGAGGGCCGCACGATCGGGACGCATCGCGGACTGCACCGCTACACCCTCGGGCAGCGCAAGGGCATCGGACTGCCCTCCAACACCGACTACGAGCATTACGTGGTCGTGCGGAAGGACTTCACGACTTCCACCCTGCACGTGGCGTTCGACCGCCCGGGACTGCCCGGATTGTACGCCGACCGCGCGGAAGCCCGGGACTTCAGCTGGATCAACGGCGCCCTGGCCGGCGAGGCGTCCGTGCTCGCGCGCATCCGCCACCGGGATCCGTCGACCCCGGCCGTCCTCCGCTTCAGGCCGGACGGCTCCGCCGAGGCCCGCTTTGGGCAGGCCCAGCGTGGCATCGCACCGGGACAGGTGCTGGCGATCTACCAAGGACAGGTGCTGCGCGGCGGGGGAGTGTTCGTGTAAGCGAGGGGACACGTGGGCACGCTGGCACGTTGACAAGGGGAGATAGCCTCAGGGGGCGACCAAACCCTGAGGCTTAAATGTGGGGTTGTTTTGCCCCTTACCCATGTGCCCCCATCTCAACGGGTCCCCTATTCAGTCGCTCTCTTGACCTTCTCCGCAACGTGCGGAGGGTAAGCCCATGCCCGAAGGCTCCGCCGTCCGCACGATGTTCTCCGGCATCGCCTCGAGGTATGACCTTGCGAACCGCGTCCTGAGCCTCGGCCTCTGCGTAGGCTGGCGCAATCGCCTGGTGGACGCCGTGAAGGCGTGCGCGCCGGACGTCGTGGCCGACCTGGCCACGGGGAGCGGCGACGTGGCGTTCGCCCTGCGTGCGGCGCTGCCCGCAAAGGCCGAAGTGGCCGGCTACGACTTCTGCGAACCGATGCTTGAGCTCGGACGACGCAGAGCCGCGGCCGAAGGCGTCCGTCTTGAATTCCGGGTCGGCGACTGCATGCGCCTGCCCATCCCCGACGCCTCGTGCGACGCCGTGACCATCGCCTATGGCGTGCGCAACTTCGAGGACCGCGGCAAGGGCCTCCGGGAACTGCGCCGCATCACGAGGCCGGGCGGATCGGTCTTCATCCTGGAATTTTCTCAGCCCGACGCCTGGTTCGCCCCGCTGCACTTCATCCACGTGCGCTGCGTCCTGCCGCTGGCGGCCGCCCTGCTCACCGGAGATCTCGGAGCCTACCGCTACCTCGGGACCAGCATCGCGGGATTCCCCGACGCCGAAGGGCTCTCGGCTGAACTCAAGGCGGCCGGATTCAACCAAGTGACCTGCGATCGCATGCTTTTCGGCACCGTGGCGCTGCACCGGGCGGTCGTCTGACTCAAAAAGTCCTTGCCTCAAAAGGCCCATCGCCTTTGCTCAACAACCTCATCACGGGCCCGTGGTGAAATGGATATCATAACTGACTACGGATCAGTTGTTTGGGGTTCGAATCCCTACGGGCCCGCCACCTTGAGGGCGAACCGGCGTGAAACCCGGTTCGTCTCCTCGGTCGCGGAGGTCAGCTGACCGTGCCGGGACGGGGCTCGGGCATGCGCACACCGGAAGGGTAACTGAAGGTCCTGCCCTCGAAGTTCCTGAGCTCCACGATGCCGTCCTGGATGGCCTGCACGTAGACCGGATTGACGGGCACCTTGCCGCCGCCGCCAGGCGCGTCGATGACGAACTGGGGCACCGCATAGCCGGTCGTGTGGCCGCGCAGGGACCGGACGATCTCGATGCCCCGCTCCACCGGCACGCGCAGATGCGAGGATCCTTCGATGAGGTCGCAGGCGTAGAGGTAGTAGGGGCGCACGCGGATCATGAGCAGCCGGTGGACCAACGACCGCATCACCGCCTCGTCATCATTGACCCCGCGGAGCAGCACCGACTGGTTGCCCAGGGGCACGCCGGCGAAGGAGAGCCGCTCGCACGCCGCGGCGAGCTCGGCCGTCACCTCCTTCGGATGGTTGACATGGATGCTGAGCCAGACCGGCCCGTGACGCCGGAGCGCGTCGCAGAGCTCCGGCGTCACGCGCTGCGGCAGGAAGACCGGGATGCGGGAGCCGATGCGGATAAACTCGACGTGCGGGATGGCGCGGAGACGGCCGAGCAGGGCGTCGAGCTTGGCGTCGGAGAGCAGCAGCGGGTCTCCCCCCGAGAGCAGGACGTCACGGATCTCCGGATGGGCGGCGATGTACGCGAGCCCTTGCTCCAGTTCGGGATGGAAGTCATAGGCCTGGGCGTTGGAGACCAGGCGGCTGCGGGTGCAATAGCGACAGTAGGCCGCGCAGCGGTCCGTGACCAGGAAGAGCACCCGGTCCGGATAGCGGTGAACGATGCCGGGCACGGGCATCGTGGACTCCTCGCCGACCGGATCGGGGGATTCGCCGTGCACCACCTCGGCCTCCTCAACGCGGGGGATGACCTGCCGGCGCACGGGGCAGGCGGGATCCTCGGGATCGATCAGGTTGAAGAAGTGGGGCGTGATGGCCAAGGACAGCTTGCCGGGGGCGAAAAGGATGCCGGCGCGCTCCTCCTTGGAGAGGCGCAGCATCGGCTCGAGCTGTTCGAGCGAGGTGATGCGGTTGCGCAACTGCCAGTGCCAGTCATTCCAGTCCGCGGCGGGCACGTGGGCCCAACGGCCCTGCCCGGAATGCCAGCGGTCGCGTCGGTCTTCAGGAAACATCCTTGATACGGAGTGTTCAGGAAAGCCGCGGAAGGGCAAACCCTCAGCCCTTTTCGCCGTCGCGCGGGGCGCGGCCCCAGACGAACGGCGCCTTGAGCTGCCCGAGAAAACCCGAGGGCATCGGCTCATGGATGCCGAAGTCATCGGGCATCCGGTCCCGCGGCATGTAATACGTGCCGAACAGCACGTCCCAGAGCGGGAGGAGCCCGGCGAAGTTCCTGTCGACGGCGGCGGGATCCTTGGAGTGGTGCCAGCGGTGGAAGACCGGCGTGGCGATGACCGCGCGCAAGGGACCGAAGTCCCAGTTCAGGTTGGCGTGCAGGAAGATCGCATAGAGCGTGAGGAAAGGCGCCACCGAGACCGCGACGGCGGGATTGAAGCCAAGCAGGATGAGCGGGACGACCTGGACGAGGTTGTTGACGAGCTCGTTGACCGGGTGCACACGCGCGGCGCCCAGCCAGTCGAGGTCCTCGGAACTGTGGTGCACCGCGTGAAAGGGCCAGAGCCGGCCCGAATGGAAGGCGCGGTGCATCCAGTAGCCGATCAAGTCGGCCAGCAGGTAGAGCTCGATCGTCTGCAGCCAGAGCGGCTGCGCGGCCAGGGGCCCGTGACCGAGGTAGGGCCCCGGCGTGAAGGCGGACTTCTCGGCCAGCCCCAGCGCGACCAGCAGAGCGGCGGGGATGATGACGAGCAGGCGCGTGACCAGCTTCATCCCGGAGGCCAGGAAGAGGTACAGGACGTCCGTGCCGAACCCTCGCCGGAAGAAAGGCTGCGGACGGGCGGCGCCCGCGATCTTCTCGAGCAGGAAGAAGAGCGCCCCGAGCACCAGCAGGCCGATGAGGGGCTTGGCCGGGTTCACTTCTCGACGACCCAGACGTTGCGGAACTCCACGGGGTCGCCGTGCCACTGCAGCCCGATCGGAAGACGGTCGGCGTGGGCCTTGTAGGGCAGGACCTTGCGGTGGGTGCTCGGCCCGATGTATTCGGTGCCGTCCTGCACCTTGACCCCGTTCATCACGACCGTGATGCGGGCCGGAGATTCCAGCGAGCCGTCGGCCTTGAAGCGCGGCGCGGTGAAGTCGATGTCGTAACTGTTCCACTCACGCGAGGGCAGGCAGGCGTTGAAGAGGGGCGTGTGCTGGCCGTAGACCGCGGCGGTCATGCCGTCCGCGTAGGTCTCGGTCTTCCAGCAGTCGAGGACCTGCAGCTCATAGGTCTTCTGGAAGAAGATGCCGCTGTTGGAATTGCCCTGGCTCTTCTTCTTGGGGTCCTGGTCATAGCCCTTGGCGGAGCGCCACTCGGCGTGCAGATGCACGGAGCCGAAGGATCGCTTGGTGCGGATCGAATTGCTGCGGGCGACCATCGCGCCGTCCTGCACGTCCCAGACCACGGGATTGGGCATCTTCTTGGTGGGGGCGGCGTCCGGCTCCCACTCGGCGGCGGCGTCCTTGCCGTCGAACAGCACGACGGCTCCGGCAGGAGGAGGGGTCGTGACGCACTTCAGCTGCTCGCGGGGCGCACGGGGCGGCTGCGGGCGCTCAATGTCATGCACCTTCCATTTCTGCCCGGGGATGACGGGGGTGTCGCTGTAGCCTTCGGCGGCGAAGAGACCGGCGGCGGCCAGGAGAGGAAGCGTGGTGGCAAGGCGCATGGGGTGGATCGGATGAGGACAGGCTGAACCGACGGAGGTTCGGGGAAAAGGGTAATTAGGATAGGGATAGGGACAGGGGCAGGGCTAGTCGAGCCAGCCGCCCGCCACCTGGGGCCGCACCAGCCACCCGAAACGACACCCCTGCCCCAATTTCCGCACATTTTCCTTCATTCTAGCCCTGTCCCTAGCCCTGTCCCTGCCCCCGCTTCGGCCCTCTTCCCTTGCCCTGCCCCCGCCTATCCCCCAACTTCGCCCCCATGTCCGCGCCGAAGCCCCGCTTCACCCTGGAGTTCGAAAAGCCGATCCGGGAACTGGAAGACAAGATCGCCTCCCTCCGAGCCTCCTCGGAATCGGCCGGCATGAACGTCGCCAAGGAAATCCGCTCCTTGGAAACCAAGCTCGAGCAGACCCGTCGTGAGGTCTACGGCAACCTCAGCCCCTGGCAGCGCGTCCAGCTGGCCCGTCACCCCCGCCGCCCCTACTCCTTGGACTACATCGGGATGCTCTTCGATGACTTTCAGGAGCTGCATGGGGACCGGCTGTTCATGGACGACGAGTCGACCGTGGGCGGGACCGCCTTCTTCGAGGGACGCCCCGTGATGGTCATCGGCCAGCAGAAGGGGCGCGACACCAAGGAGAACCTCCGCCGCAACTTCGGCTGCCCCAACCCCGAAGGCTACCGCAAGGCGCTGCGCCTGATGCGCCTGGCCGACAACTTCGGCCTGCCCATCGTCACCTTGGTCGACACCCCGGGGGCGTTCCCGGGCATCGGTTCGGAAGAACGCCATGTGGCCGAGGCCATCGCCGTGAACCTCCGTGAGATGAGCCGCCTGCGGGTCCCGATCGTGACCTTCGTCATCGGTGAGGGCGGATCGGGCGGCGCCCTTGGCATCGCGGTCTCCGACCGGGTGTACATCCTGGAGAACGCCTACTACTCCGTCATCTCGCCCGAAGGCTGCGCAGCCATCCTCTTCAAAGACCGCGCCCACGCGCCCAAGGCCGCGGAGGCCCTCCGCCTCGACTCATCGAACCTGCTTCGCCTCGGCGTGGTGGACGGCGTCGTCAAGGAACCGCTCGGCGGCGCCCAGGAAGACCCCGCCTCGGCGGGCTCAGCCATCCGCAAGACATTGCGCGGCGCCCTGGACGAGCTGGGACGGCTCACGCCGACCAAGCTCACCTCCGGACGCTACGCGAAGTTCCGGAAGATGGGCGTGTACGCCGAGTGAACCCGAAGGCCGGCGGAATCAGCCTCCGTTGCCCAGCAGCCTGACGTAACGGGTGTAGGAGCGCCCGTACTGATAGACGATGCGACGGAACTCCGCGTTGTTCGCCAGTCGTGCGTTGTTGCCGACATGCTGCAGGGCGCGGAGCTCCTTGGAGCCCTCGGGCGTCAGCACGGTCAGTGAGATCTCCACGCCGCGGAGCGAATAAGGAAGGTAGGTCAGCTTGCCGGTCTGCGGCGGGGAATTGGTGCCGAGGGCGTCGGGATACATGCGGTCGGAGAAGACCCGCAGACGTGAGCCGAAGTGGTCGTAAGGATGGCGACCCGCGGGCGTCGTGGGCACGGGCACCGCGGGAGCGCCGGTGTTGGGGGCGTAGCGCAGGGGCGCGGAGGCGACCGACACGCCGGTGGTGTTGGTCCGGAAAGCCCCCATGTAGCCTCCCACGACGGTCGGCGTGCCGAACTTCATGCCGCCGGCGTCCTCGGTGGCGCTGCCGGCCATGATGACCGGACGGAGCATCTGGGGGTGACGTGCGGCCGGATCGGTCATCGCTCCGGCGGGTCCCGTCGCAGGCAGCGAGGAGGTGCACCACAGGATGAGGTTCATGGCCACGACGTTGGAGCCGATGAAATTCTGGTCGTCCAGGGTCCAGCAAGGAGGGGTCGCGGTGACGCTGCCGTTGAGCAGCACCTTGGTCTCGAAGGCGCCGCCGGCGTCCGTGGCGGAGTAGTTGGGGACGCGACGGACGGATCCGGTCCAGTAGTCCCAAGGCTGCCTCGGGTTGTCGATGGGGTGATGCGACATGATCACCGGGATGGCCTCACGGAACGTGCTCTCCGGATCGATCACCGTACGGTAGACCCCGTAGATCTGCTGGATCAGCTCCCCGGGCATGTCGAAGGGCGAACGCTGCCCGATGCGGTAGGTCACGGCGCAGACGTCACCCCGGAGCGGCACACGGGCACCCCCGGCCCGCTCGGGCGACCACCGGGGCCGGTCCGAAGGCGAGGAGAACAGCATCACGATCGGGTGGTCCGAAGGGCGAAGGTTGCCGACCGCCGGCGGAACGCCCGTCAAGCCGGGAACGGCGGTCCCGGGAACGACGATCTCCATCCAGCAACGCCCGTCGGGACGGATGACGGCCGTCTGGAAGTCGTTCTCCATGGCGTCCAGGACGCCGCGCGCCTCCGACTGCGTGGACAGGTCGGAGACGGCGCGGTCATAGGCCTTGAACGTGTCGGTGGCGATCGTGACGACCGCCAGGATGATCACGACCATGATGACCGTGGCGACCAGGACCTCGATGAGGGTGAACCCCCTGCGGACGGCTCGGATGGCGGCGTTCATCGGCTGATGACGATGTTCTGGACGAGGAGGGGCGTCTCCTCGCGGGCGGTGAACACGGCGGGAGCCGCGAAGTCGTGAGGGAAGAACTCAGCGACGACGGGCAGGTAGGCGAGCGCGTAGCGGTTGGGGTCGGCGGGCAGCGGGGTGCCGACGGTCCAGCGCGTCGCGGTGGGCTCACCCGTGGCGGCGTCGAGCTCGAAACGCTGGCCGATGAGCAGCTTGGAAAGGGTCAGGCGCACGCGCATCGGGGTGCCGATGACGTTGCGGGCGTTGGCCATCTCGATCGTGAATTCGTTGGGGTTGGTCGAGCCCGCCGTGCTGACCGCCTCCATGATGGCCGGGTTCGAATTGAGGTTGTAGCTCAGTCCGCCGGCGACGGGCTGGGCGTCGGCGATCGCGGTGACGAGCTTGCGCTCATAGACGTAGAGCCAGACGGCCCGGGCCGGGGTGGTGTCGCTGGCGCCGGCGAGCATGCGGTAGGCGATGTCGAAATTGGAGGCGGGAGCGGTGGGCACCGGATCGAGCGCCGTGTTGCCCTGGTGCACGTACAGGTTGGTGGCGGGCGACGCCGCGTTGAGCCAGATGATGCCGCGCGGATTGTCCAACGCCGAGACCAGGCGGGTCACGCCGGAGAGGGCGCGGTTGGTCTGGATGATGTCATCGACCTGCTGGAAGGTGGAACCGAGGATGCCGACCAGGGAGAGGATGGCGATGCCGACGATGCCGATGGCGAGGGTGACCTCGATGAGCGAGAATCCTCCGCGCCGGCGGGCTGGGTGAGCGGTTGGCATGGTCACTTGGTGAGAAGGAGGGCGTTCATCTCGTTCGGGTCGGTGGTCATGGAGACCTCGCCGCTGGGGCGCACGGCGACCGCGGCGAACTGGGACTCGTTGGAGACGTCGAGATTGGCGGGCGTGCCCGGCCTGACAGCCCCGAGGGCGAGCACGAGCATCACGCGGCCGAGGTGATTGGACTGCCCGGTGGGCTGGATCTCCACGTAGAACCACTGCCTGGCGCCCAGCGACGCCATCTGGGAGAGCGGGGTGGGCTGGTTGACCGGAGCGAAGGTCATGCGGGGCGTTCCGGCCGAGACATCCAACGCGCCGGACGCCGGCGTGTCGCTGAGGTCGCCGATGATGCTGCGTCGCGTGTTGGCGCCCGCGGTCCAGCCGGCGGGGAAATTGACGGTCGTCTGGGTGTTGCCCTGGGGCGGCACGAAGTAGACGCCCTTGGGCAGACGCACGGGCGCCTCCGGAGCGAACCACTTGTAGCGGATGTCGTCGGTGCGGACCGTGGCGGGATCGTCGCCCCCCGCGTCCGCGGAAGTCACGGCGCCCACGGCCACGCAGACGGTGCGGAGATGCTCCTCGGGATTCTCGGGGTCGTTGAGGATGAGCAGGCGATAACGGGCGTTGTAGGGCACGCCCGACCCGAGCGTCCCGCGGTTCATGAGGGCCATGGCGCGAACGGTCCTGAGGGTCGTGCCGATCACCCTCTGCCCGGCGGGAAGTCCTCCGCCGTCGCCGGGCGAAAGGCTCAGGAACATGCCGGAGATGAGCAGGATGATGGTGATGACCACCAGCAGCTCCACCAGCGTGAAGCCGGGGCGTGAGCCTGGCCTGGAGGGGTCTCTCCTCATCACTGGATCGCGATCACGTCCATGCAGTCGCTTCGTCCGAGGCCCTCGGTGGAGCCGACGTCGAGCTCGGTCGTGAAGATGATGACCCGGGCGGGAAGGCCAGTGGCCGTGCTGATGGGAAGAAGGTCTTCGGGAAGCGTCATGCCGGACTGGTTCCGGATGCTGCCGTTGTTGTCGGTGTCGAAGATCAGGCGGATGTTGTGGTTTCCGAACCGGTCGATCAGGACGGGATTGCCGGCCATGGCCGCGGTCAGGTCGAAATAATCCTCCTTGGCGAAGGCGTAGAACTCCTCGGCGTTGCGGTTGAAACGGTTGCGGTCGGCGACGGCGAGGGCGGAGCCGTTCACCTGCTTGCCGGACATGGCCTTGATGAAGTTGTGGCAGTACTGGGCGTTGCCGTTCAGGAGGTGGCGCGAGTCGCTCGCCGTCGTGTAAGTGCCGGCGCTGGTGTTGATGTCAGGGTAGAAGCCGTAGGTCTGCTTGTACTTCAGGATGCCGTTGGCCAGCTGGGAGAAGGCGGCCTGCGAAGTGGCCCGGGTGGCCCGCTTGCGGATGCCGCCGATGGCCGGGAAAAGCACCCCGGCCAGGATGCCGATGATGGCGATCACGGTCAGTAGTTCGACAAGGGTGAAACCGGGGCGGCGATGTCTCATGGTGCAGGTCGAAGGGGGAGACGCAGTCTATCCCCGCCCGGCCCGGCTAGACCAGCAAAAAGACACCCCACGGGGCCGCGTTCAGCGGGGAAGAAGCAGGAAACAGGCGGCGGCAAGGGCGGTGGGCAAGGCGGCCCAGAGGAACAGCCGCCACGGCGAGACGCCGCCTTCGAAATGCCGGGCCAGGATCGACTGGCCCGCGGGATTGGGCGCGTTGGCGATGACGGTGAGCCCGCCTCCCGTGACGGCGCCGGCCAGGACGACATACTGCAACGCCCTTGCGGCGGACGAACCTTCGGACATCGCCGGGACCTGGGAGGCGAGGTAGGTGATGGCGGCGTTGTCGTTGAAGGCGGTCAGGACGGTCGCGCCCAGGAAAAGCTCCAGCTCGCCGAGACGGGCGAGGACCGGCGAGATCCACCAGGACTGGAGGCCGCCGTGGATGACGAGCGACGCGAGGAAGAAGGCGACGAGCAAGGGCCCCCTGAGGCGCACCGGCGACTGCCACTGCGGGGTGGCCACCGTGAAGGTCAGGAAGACGAGCAGGCCGGCCATGAGCAGCGCCCCGTGATGACCCACGAGCATCAGCACGGTCCAGGCCATCATCGCGAGATGCGCGAGGACGACCCAGGGCGGGACGGAGGTCCGCGACTCGGGGCGGAGCGCGGGATCGGCCCGTCCGGCCAGCTCCTTGAATTCGCGGCGGAAGAGCAGTCCGTAGGCGGCGGTGGAGATCAGGATCGAAAGCGCCGCCTTGAGCCCGAAGTGGAGGAGCATGTGCGGCGTGGTCCATCCCCAGATCCCCGCCACCATGACGACGGGGGGCGCCGCGAAATGCGTGAGGGTCCCGCCGATCGAGACATTGACGAAGAGCAGACCCAGCGTGGCGTAACGGAGCCGGGCGGACGGCCTGAACTCGAGGAAGAAATCGGCCAGCATGAGGGCCGCGATGGTCATCGCCGCAGGCTCGGTGATGAAGGAGCCCAGGAGGGGCGCGACGGTCAGCACGACGGCCCAGCGCGCGAAGGGCGATCCGCCGAAGACGCCGGCGAGCCGGGTCAGGAGCGACGACGCGGTGGCGAAGACCGGACGCGACGAGGCGATCGCCATGATGACGAACACGAAGAGCGGCTCGAGGTACTTGGGTGAGGCCAGGATGCGGGAGGCCGGCCCGGCGGGCTCCGCGGCCAGGCGGGCGGCGGCCACGTAATCGGCGGTCTCCATGTAGGCCGTGGCGAAGGCCCAGCCCTTGCCGGGCCAGAGGACGAAGGCGTAGAAAAGGACGAAGGCCCAGATGCCGAAGACGGCTTCGACCTCGCCGAGGAAGTGCAGCGCCGAGGCCCGGAAGTCGGCTGAACGGCCCTCTTCGTTGACGGGGACCTCGCCCCGGCGGACCCGCTCAAGATGGGCCTCCTCGAGGCGGTGGGCCAGGGAGGTGAACCACGGGGCGAGGAAGGTGTGGATGATCGCCAGGAGGAAGATGAGCGACGCGACGGGCAGGAACGGATCCGCGGCGGCGGCCGCCATGAGTTCGTCCGTCAATGCGGGCCTCGACGTCATGCGCCCAGCAAAGCCCGGGGCGACGCGTTGACAACCCCAACCCGATCAGGGACCGGCGACGGGGTCCGCGCCCCCGAGCGCACGGCACAGGTCGGCGTGGGCCGCCGCACGCTCAAACCTGAGCCGTGCGACCACGAGACGGGATTCGGCGAGACGGCGGCGGGCCTCAAGCAGTTCGGCGGGGCCCGACTGTCCGGCTTCGGACCTGGCCTGGGCGAGACGGAAGGACTCCCGGGAGGCCCTCTCGACCCGATCGGCGGAGTCAGCCGCGACTCCGGACTCCCGCACGTCGGCCAAGGCGTCGCGCACTTCGCGCAGGGCCTGATAGGCGGCGCGCTCATACTCGGCGGCCGCCGCCCTGACGCCGGCCTCGGCCGCCTCGACGCGCGCGGCGCCGCGGCCCCAGTCAAGCAGGGGGACGGTGAAATCGACGCCCAGCGAACGCGTCTGGGTGGGACCTCCGAACATGTCGGTGAGCTCCCGGCTCTCGGTGCCGAAGGCGCCCGTGAGGCTGAAGGCGGGCAGACGCGACGCCACCTGCAGCCCGACCTGCGCGGTGGCCTCGACCAGGGCCTGCTCGGCCGCACGGACGTCGGGCCTCCGGGCGAGGACGGCGGCGGGCAGGCCGGCCTTCGGCGAAGCGGGGGCGCGCAGCGGCCTGACGGAGGGCGCGACGGCGTAGGCCGGGGCCCCGGTGAGGAAACCGATCAGGCTCTCGGCCTGCGCGCGACGACGGCGGACGGAAGCGCGGTCGGCCACGGCGGACGCCAGGGCCTGCTCGGCCGCGGCCATCGCGTCAGGACCGGCCGAGCCGACGGCGACGCGCTTGCGGACGAAGGCGAGCTCCTCGTTCCGGACGGCGACGAGTTCATCCGCGGCCGCCGCCGACTCGTCGGCGGCGCGCAGGTCGGCGTAGGCGCGCACGACCGAGGCGGCAAGGGTCAGCCTCACGTTCTCGGCCGCGCCCTCCCCCGCCAGCAGGCGCGCGCGGGCGGCCTCCTCGGCGCGCCGGACGCGGCCCCAGAAATCGAGTTCGAAGGCCGTGGCGAGCCCGGCGCGGTAGGAACGGCGGCTGCGGGTGAAGCTGCTGTTGATGGGAAGGAAACTGCCTTGGCTGATGCGGCTCCCGACGTCGGAGCCGGTGCCGTTGACCTGAGGCAAGGCCGCGGCCTCGACCTCCTCGAACTGGGCGGCGGCCGTTTCAACGCGGGCCACGGCGGCCCGGAGGTCCGCGTTCGCCTTGAAGGCCGCCTCGACGAGGCGGTCCAGCTCCGGCTCACGGAAGGCGCGCCACCAGTCGGACCTGAGCGCGACGCCCCGTCCGGACGCACCGGGGAAGGAAGTCGGCACGGGCGTCTCCGGACGCGCGTAATCGGGACCCACCGCGCAGCCGGTGAGGAGCGACGCCAGCAGGGCGAGCGACCTCATGGCGCGACCTCCTTGCGCTCCTTCCGCCCCGAGAGCATATGGAAGAACCAGGGAATGAACAGCGTGGCCACGAAGGTGTCCAGGATCATGCCGCCCATCACGCCCGTGCCCATCGAGCGGCGGGCGGCCGCGCCCGCTCCCATCGCGAAGGCGAGGGGCACGACGCCCAGCACGAAGGCGAGCGACGTCATCACGAGCGGCCGGATGCGGATGCGCGCCGCCTCGACCGCCGCCTCGGCCGCGGAACGGCCGGCCCGTCGGGCGGATTCGGCGAACTCGACGATGAGGATCGCGTTCTTGGCCGCGAGGCCGATGAGGGTCACGAGGCCGATCTGGAAGTAGATGTCGTTGGGCATGCCGCGGACGGCGACCGCGATGAGCGCGCCCAGCAGCGCGAAGGGGACGGTCAGCAGCACGCCGACGGGCAGGGCCACGTCCTCGTAGAGCGCCGCAAGGATGAGGAAGACCATCAGCAGCGCCATCAGGAACGCCGGGAGCGCCGAGGTCGCGGCCCGCTTCTCCTGCAGGGCCTGGGCCGTCCAATCGACCTCGTAGCCCACGGGCAGCGCCTCCTCCGCGACCTGCTCGACCACCGAGATGGCCGTGCCTGAGCTGACCCCGGGCGCGGCGGTGCCGATCATGCGGGCCGCGAGGAATCCCTTGTGCCGCTCCAGCTGCTCCGGTCCCGCCTGCGGGACGAATCGTACGAAGGTGGACACGGGCACCATGTCGCCCCGGGCGGTGCGCAGGTGCACGCGGCCGGCGGCGGCCACGTCCATGCGGTCCTCCGCCTCCGACTGGATGAGCACGCGGTGGGTGCGGCCCGCCAGGGTGAAGTCATTGGCGTAGACGACACCGACCGTCGCCTGCAGGGCCTCATGGATCTCAGCCAGACCGACGCCCAGCGCGGCGGCGCGCACCTCGTCCACCTCCGCCAGCACCTGGGGCACGGCGGGACGCAGGAATACGCGCAGGCCGGTCAGCTCGGGCCGCGCGCGCAAGGCGGCGTCCAGACGTTCGACCGTGGCCGCGAGCCGGGCGGGGTCGTCGTCCTCCTTGGCCAGGAGGTAGAATTCGAACCCGCCCGCGGTGCCGATGCCGCGGATGGCCGGAGGATTGACGACGAGGCACATGCCGTCCGGCTGCGAAAGGCCGATGCCGTTGAGGGTGCGTGCGAACTCGTCGCCACCGACCTTGCGGGTCCCGAAGTCGTTGAGCGGAAGAAATACGGTGCCGGAATTCGGACGCTCGCCGCCGCCGAGCAGGTCGAAGCCGCTGATCGCGAAGGTGTGACGCACGGCGGACGCGCCGGCGGGCTGGTCGCGGAGAAGCGGCGTGACGCGGTCCATGAAGGCGCGCGTCCTGCCGATGCTGGCCCCGTCAGGCAGCTGGACCATGGCCAGCAGGTAGCCCTGATCCTCGGAAGGCAGGAAGCCCTTGGGCACCCGCAGGAGCAGGACGGCGTTGGCGGCCAGGACGAGCAGGAAGAGCGCCGTGGCGGAGCGCGGACGCTCGAGCAGCCAGCGCACGACGGCGCCGTGCCAGGCGGCCACGTGCGCGAAGCCACGGCCGAACGCGGCGACGACGCGGCCCGCCCCGCCCGGCGACGGACCGTGGTCTTCCGGGCGGAGAAGCAGGGCGCACAGGGTGGGCGTGAGCGTGAGGGCCACGAAGCCCGAGATGACGACGGAGATGGAGACGGTCACGGCGAACTGCCGGTACAGGGCGCCGGCGATGCCGCCCAGGAAGGCGACGGGCAGGAAGACGCACACCAGCACGCACACGATCGCGATGACGGCGCCGGCCACCTCACGCACCGATTCACGAGCGGCCTCGAACGGGGAGAGCCCGCGCTCCCGCATCAGGCGCTCGGTGTTCTCCAGCACGACGATGGCGTCGTCGACCACGATGCCGATG
The DNA here is from genome assembly GCA_964601955.1 of uncultured Klebsiella sp. Taxonomy (GTDB): domain Bacteria; phylum Verrucomicrobiota; class Verrucomicrobiia; order Opitutales; family UBA953; genus UBA953. The sequence continues at coordinate 16,432 of CAZRPB010000008.1, forward strand.
GCGATGACCATCGCGAAGAGGGTGAGGATGTTGATGCCGAAGCCGAAGGCCCAGAGACCGGCGCAGGAGCCGACCAGGGAGACGGGCACGGCGATCATCGGGATGAGCGTCGCGCGCCAAGACCCGAGGAAGAGGAAGACGACGGCGGCCACGAGCAGCGCGGCCTCGACCAGGGTGCTCCTGACCTCGCCGATGGCCGAACGGACGAATCGGGTGGTGTCGAAGGGAATCTCGTAGGCCACGTCCGGGGGGAAGCGCCGGGCGAGCTCGTCCATGCGCGCCCGGATCCGGTCGGCGGTGTCCAGGGCGTTGGCGCCGGTCTGGAGGAAGATGCGGATGCCCGCGACGGGCCGGCCGTCGAGCTTGCTCACCTGCTCGTAGCTCTGGGAACCGAGCTCGATCCGGGCCACGTCGCGCAGCCGCAGGGCCCCTCCGGCGGCGCCGGCCCGCAGGACGATGTCGCCGAACTGCTCGGGCGTGACGAGCCGGCCGCGGGAGACGACCGGGACCACGAAGGAGGCGTCGACCGAGGGCTCCTGGCCGAGTCGGCCGACGGAATACTGGGTGTTGGTCGAGCGGACGGCACGCACGACGTCGGAGGGCGTGACGCCGAGCGCGGCCATGCGGTCGGGCCGAAGCCAGACGCGCATGGCGTAGTCGCGCGCCCCGAAGACGCCGCAGTCGCCCACGCCCTGGATGCGCTTGAGCTCCTCGGCCACCGCCGACGCCGCGTAGTTGCTCAGGAAGACCGAATCGTGGGTGGCCTTGGGCGAGAGGACGGAGACCGACATCAGGATGTCGTTGGACCGCTTCTTGGTGATGACGCCGAGCCGTCGCACCTCCTCGGGCAGCCGGGGCTCGGCCAGCTTGACGCGGTTGGCCACAAGGATGGTGGCCATGTCCGGATCGACGCCGTTCTCGAAGACCACCGAGATGCTCAGCGTGCCGTTGGAAGAGGAGTTGGACGAATAGTACAGCAGGCCCTCGACGCCGTTGATCTCCTCCTCGAGGGGAGCGGCCACGTTCTTGACCAGCGCGTCCGGCGAGGCGCCCGGATAGCTCGCGACCACGGTGACCGTGGGCGGGGCGATCTGAGGGTACTGCGAGAGCGGCAGCTGCGTGAATGCGAGCCCGCCCACCATCACGATGATGACGGAGAGGACGGCGGAGAAGACCGGGCGGCGGATGAAGAAGTCCCAGCCCATGGTCTTCAGCGGGCGACGGGGACGACCTTGAGGCCGCCGCGCAGCTTCTGCACCTGGTCAAGGGCGACACGCTCGCCCGCCTTCACCCCGGAAAGGACCGCCACGCTCCCGCCGACGGCGTCGCCGAGCGTGACGAGGCGGGACTCGACCATGCCCTCCGCATTGACGACGAAGACCGCCCTGCCCTGCGCGGTCTGCACCAGCGCCACCTGGGGCACGAGGAAGGCGCGGACGGGACGGCCTGCGACGCGCGCGCGCACGAACTGACCGGCCATGAGCGAGCCGCGCGCGTTTTCGAACCGGGCGCGCAGCTGGACGTTGCCCAGCCGCTGGTCCACCTCCGGCGAGGAGAAGTCGACCCGGCCCGCCGCGGGATGCTCCGAGCCGTCGGGCAGGGTGAGCCTGACCTCGGCGCCGCTGGCGCCGGCCGCGGACCCGCCGAACAGCCGCACATGCTCCGCCTCAGGGATGCCGAAACGGACCCAGACCTGCTCCGTGCTCACGACGGTCGTGAGCAGGCCGTCGGGGCCGGAAGGAGTCACCAGGGCGCCCTCGGTGCGAAGCCGGCGTCCGGCCACTCCGTCGACGGGGGAACGCACCTCGCAGTAGCCGAGGTCGAGCTCGGCGATCCGCAGCCGGGCGGCGGCCGCGTCGCGCGCGGCGATGGCGGCGTCGCGCGCGGCGACGGCGTCGGCCCTGTCCTTCTCACTGGCCGCCTTCTGGGAGAACAGGCGCTCCTGGCGGCCGGCTTCGGCGGAGGCCTGGACGACGCGCGCGGATTCCTGGGCGAGCTGGGCCTTGGCGAGCGCCGCCGCCGCCTGATAGGGAGCGGGGTCGATGCGGAAAAGGAGGTCGCCGGCCCCGACTCGGGCGCCCTCTCGGTAGTCGACGGTCTGGAGGATGCCGGTGACGCGGGCGCGGACCTCGACCTCGCGCACGCCCTCCACCTGGCCCGGAGCCAGCACGCTCGCCGGAACCGAGGACTCCGTGACCATGAGGCAGGTGACCTTGAGGGGCGGCGGCGCGGGCGGCGCCGGCTCCGGACCGCAGCCCGCGAGCGAGAGGCCGGCCAGGGCCAGGGAGGCGAAGGCGGCGCTTGCCTTACATACAGTCATGTATGTATGAGTAGAACCGCGCAGATGCCACGCAACACCAAAGCAGAAGCCGCACGCACGCGTGACCGCATCGTCACCTGCGCACGGAGAGTCTTCGCCCGGACGGGGGTGAACGTCGCCTCCCTCGAGGAGGTGGCCCGGGAGGCGGGAGTCACGCGGGGGGCCGTCTACTGGCATTTCCGCGACAAGGCGGACCTTTTCATGGCGGTGCGGGCCCAGACGGGCCCGCTGCTCCGGCTGGAGGCTGCGGACACGGACGACCCGCTGGCGGCCCTCGAGCAGGGGCTGCTCGCCGCCATGGACCGGCTGGCGAAGGACGATTCGGCCCGGGAGGCCTACGAAGTCATGCTCTGGCGCTGCGAGTACGTCGGCGAATTCGCCAAGGTGCGCCGCGACCTCATGGACGCCGGCGAGACGTTCCTCGCCCAGACGGAGTCGCTTTACCGTCAGGCGGCCCGCCGGGGCCAGCTTGCCAGGGGCACGGATCCATCCCTGGCCGCCTTGGAGACGTTCTGCCTCTACGCCGGCATGCTCAAGGTCTGGCTGGCCGACAGCGCCAGCCGCGCGCTGCGCCGACGGACGGAGGCCCTGGTGAAGGCTCACGTGGCTGGAAGGCGCAGGAGCGGGGTTGCAAGCCGCCGCGCCAAAGGCAGGATGAAGCCATGATCCTCCGGCTCATCGCTTCGGCGCTGCTCGCCGTCTCGGCGTCGGCGGAGAAGCCGCCCTCGGAGCCGGCCAGCCTGCCGATCCTGTACGACCAGCCGGGCGACCGGTTCATCCTGCGCGTCGACAACCGGCGCTACCTGGTGAGCAAGGACATCCGTCCGCTGGTCGCGGACCTGATGTCGACCGCGAACTACCCGCGGACGAAGCTCGCCCACGAGGAGCTCGTGTCGGCGCTGGCTGAGCTGGAGAAGGCGCTGGAACGGGCCGGGACCGCGCGCGTCGCGGCCGAACGCGACGCGGCCCGCAGCCGCAGGCTCGCGGACTCGGTCGAGGCGCTGGGCCGTCAGCTCGCGCTGCTGCGGAGCCAGCAGCCGCTCGACCTCACCACGATCTCCGCCCTGCTCAACCAGATCGCCGCGGAATCGGACTCGCTGCGCCGGGCCCAGCAGCAGGAGGACCGCTCCCGAGCACGGGCCGACGCGGCCGACCGCGCGGCCGATCCGGCCCGGCAGCGGGCGGAACGGGCGCGCTCAGCCTACGCCAAGGCGCTGGAGGACTACGAGCGTCCGCTCGCGCGCATCCGGGCGATCGCGATGTCCGACGGCAGCCCGCTCTGAGGCGTTTCGGCTCGCCCCGACGAGGGGACGGGACAGGTTCAGGGGCACCCCATGAAAGACCGCGCCCTGCCCCTCCTCGCCGCGCTCCTCACGACGTGCGCCGCCCTCGCCCAGCAGCCTTCCGCGCCGTCCAAGGCGGCCGCCAAGGCCGCGCCCAAGTCGGCCGACCGCTACGCCGTGCGGGCCGACGAGAAAGTGACGTGGCATGACGTCCGCGCGACCGACCTCGAAGGCCGCGCCTTCCCCGAGGCCGAGCGGAAGAGCTACTTCGACCGGCTGCCCGCCGAGGCCGACGGCAAGGTGACGCCCGCCGTCTGGAGCCTGAGCCGCGACAGCGCCGGGCTGATGTTCCGCTTCCGCACCGACGCCACGACGATCTACGCGCACTACAAGGTCACCAAGGCGCAGCTCGCGATGCCGCACATGCCCGCGACCGGCGTCAGCGGCCTCGACCTCTACGCGCGCGACGCGGCCGGCCGGTGGCGCTGGGTGCAGGTCGTGCGGCCCGCGACGCAGGAGATGAAGGTGCGCGTCGCCGAGGGGCTGGACGCAGGCGAACGCGAATACGCCATCTACCTGCCTCTCTACAACGGCGTGGAGTTCCTCAGCGTCGGCGTGCCCGAGGGCAGGAAGTTCGAAGGCCTCCGGCCGCGTCCGAAGCCGGTCGTGTTCTACGGCACCTCGATCACCCACGGCGCCTGCGCGAGCCGCCCGGGCATGGTGCACACCGGCATCCTCGGCCGCCGTCTGGACGTGCCGGTGGTGAACCTCGGCTTCTCGGGCAACGGCCGCATGGACAAGGCCGTGGGCGACTTCCTCGTGCGCATCGACGCCGCCGCCTACGTCATCGACTGCCTCCCCAACATGGGCGCCAAGGACGTCGCCGAGAAGTGCGTCCCGCTCGTGAAGCAGCTCCGCGCCGCCCGACCCGACACCCCGATCATCCTCGTCGAGGACCGCCGGAACACCGACTCGTGGATCATCGCCTCGCGTCGCAAGCACCACGACGACAACCATGCCGCGCTCAAGGCAGCCTACGAGCAGCTCGTGAAGGAGGGCGTGCAGGGCCTGTCCTACGTGCCGGGCGACCGCCTCTACGGGGACGACGCCGAAGGCGCCACGGACGGGTCGCACGCCAGCGACCTGGGCTTCCACCGGCAGGCCGACGTCTTCGAACCCTTCCTCCTGAAGGCGCTCGGACGCTGACCGCCCCCGCCGATGCGCGGCTACCGCCACTACGACCTCATCCTCGGCGCCTTCGTCGCCGTGCTGCTCTGCTCGAACCTGATCGGGCCGGCCAAGGTGGTCCAGCTCGACCTGCCGCTGCTCGGCCCGACCGACTTCGGCGCCGGCAACATCTTCTTCCCGCTCTCCTACATCTTCGGCGACATCCTCACCGAAGTCTACGGCTACGCGCTCGCGCGGCGCGTCATCTGGTCGGGCTTCGCCGCGATGGCGTTCGCGACGGTCATGACCTGGGTCGTGCTGGCCATGCCCGCGAGCCCCGACGAACCTTTCAGCGCCCAGCTGCAGCCGGCGCTCGTGCTCTGCTTCGGCGGCGGCTGGCGCATCGCGCTCGGCTCCATCCTCGCCTTCTGCGTGGGCGACTTCGTGAACTCCTACGTGCTGGCCAGGCTCAAGGTGATGACGCGGGGCCGGCACGCCTGGATGCGCTTCATCGGTTCGACCGTCGTGGGACAGGGCGTCGACAGCCTCATCTTCTACCCGCTGGCGTTCCTCGGCATCTGGTCGCTCCCGACCCTTCTGGCGGTGATGGCCGCGAACTGGGCCTTCAAGGTGCTGGTCGAGGCGGTGATGACTCCCCTCACCTACGTGATCTGCGAACGGCTCAAGCGGTCGGAAGGCGTCGACGCCTACGACGAAGGCACGGACTTCAATCCGTTCTCGCTGAAGAGCTGAAGGGCGCCGTGCCCCGGGCAGGACTCGAACCTGCACACCTTGCGGCAAGGGATTTTAAGTCCCGTGTGTCTGCCATTCCACCACCGGGGCCGGCGAAGGCCAGACTGCCCGGGGGCTCCCGGCTGGCAACCCGGTAAAGCGTCCGCCTTGGCCTTGCGCCCGGAGGGAAAGCGGTCTTCCTTCGGCCCATGGACCGCATCGCCAGCACTTTCGCGCGCTGCAAGGCCGAGGGACGCCCGGCCTTCGTCAGCTATGTCTGCGCGGGCGACCCGGACCTGGAGACGTCCAAGGCGGTCCTGCTCTCGCTCGCGCGCAACGGAGCGGACGTGCTCGAGGTCGGCGTGCCCTTCTCCGATCCGCTGGCGGACGGACTGACGAACCAGCTGGCCTCCCAGCGCGCGCTCGAAGGCGGCATGGACGGCGCGCGGCTGCTCGAGCTGCTCCGCGCATTGCGCGCCGGCACCGAACTGCCCATCGTCCTCTACTGCTACTACAACCTGCTGTTCTCGGCCGGGGTGGAAGACTACTGCCGCAAGGTGCGCGAGGCCGGCGCCGACGGCCTGCTGGTGCTCGACTGCCCGCCGGAGGAGGCGGGAGAGCTCATCGCCGCCTCGAAGAAGCACGGCCTCTCCAACATCTTCATCGTGGCCCCGACGACCCCGCCGGCGCGCGTCGCCCTCATCGCCAAGCACGCCTCGGGCTTCATCTACTACGTGTCCCGCGAGGGCGTGACCGGAGAACGCTCCGAACTGGCCGCCAACCTCGGCGCCGCCGTGGCCGAGATCCGCAAGCACACCGCCCTGCCCGTCTGCGTGGGCTTCGGCGTCTCCACCACCGCCCACGTCCAGGCCATCGCCAAAGTCGCCGACGGCGTGGTCGTGGGGAGCGCCCTCGTGAACGTCGTCGCCGCCCACAAAGACAGGAAGGGCGAAGCCGCCGAAGCGGTCGGCGCCAAGGTTCGGGAACTGTTGGCGAAATAAACTCAGCGGAGGGTCAGGGCTGGTCTTCCAAAAGGCTAAAGATGCCGTCTTGGAGCGTTTGCTGAGCATTCACCTGTCTCTGTCCCTGCCCCTGTCCCTGCCCCTATCTCCACCCTTGACCAAGGGCCATCCCTCCCCACTTTCCCCGTGGTCCCGACCACGTCGGGGCCACCGGAACCTCCCCGCATGGCCTCACGCGACACCTGGACCAAGAAAGACCTGACGGGCATCGAGGAGCTTTCGCCCGCCGAAATCGGCGCCATCTTCCGGCAGGCGGACAAATTCCTTCCGGCTCTCGCGCCCGGCAAGGGGCTGGACCTCATGAAGGGGCGGACGGTCGTGAACCTCTTCCTGGAACCCAGCACGCGCACCCGCACGGCCTTCGAGATTTCGGCCAAGAAACTGGGCGCCGAGGTGGTCTCGATCAACACGACGGCCTCCTCGCTGGTCAAGGGCGAGACCCTGCGCGACACCGCGATGAACATCCGCGCCATGGGCGTGGACGCCATCGTGATGCGCCACTCCTCCGCGGGCTCAGCCCGCTACCTCGGAGGCGTCCTCGACATCTCGGTGGTGAACGCCGGCGACGGCGCCCATGAGCACCCGACGCAGGCCCTGCTCGACGCCTACACGCTGCGCCGCAAGTTCGGCGACGTGAAGGGACTCAAGGTCACCATCCTCGGGGACATCCTCTTCAGCCGCGTGGCCCGCTCGAACATCCTCTGCCTGTCCAAGCTGGGCGCCCAGGTGACCCTGGCGGGGCCGGCCACCCTGGTGCCGGCCACGCTCAAGGAGGCCTACCCCCAGGTGCGCCTCGCCCACGACCTGCGGACCGCGCTGACGGGCGCGGACGCCGTGATGCTGCTGCGCATCCAGCACGAGCGCCAGACGACCACGCACTTCCCGTCACTGGGCGAATACACGTCGCAGTTCGGACTCAACGCCGAACGCGCCGCCTGGCTCAAGCCGGACGCCATCGTCATGCACCCCGGCCCCATCAACCGCGGCGTCGAGGTCGAGAGCGAGGTGGCCGACGGCCCCCGCTCGGTCATCCTCGAGCAGGTCACCAACGGCGTCGCGGTGCGCATGGCCGTCCTCCACCTCTGCACGGGAGCCCTTCGCCGATGAAAGCAGACGCCGCCAAGCCGCTGAGGATCCTGGGCGCCCGGGTGATCGACCCCGCCTCGGGGAGGGATGAGCGCAAGGGCGAGCTGTGCGTCGTCGACGGCAGGTTCGCCGAAAGACTCTCTCCGGCGCAGGCGCGCGAGGCGGTCACCGTCAAGGCCGACGGCCTCGTGGCCGCGCCCGGCTTCGTCGACCTGTGCTGCCGCCTGGGCGAACCGGGACGCTCCGCGCGAGAGACGGTGCGCACCGGCACGCTCGCCGCCGCGGCGGGCGGCTTCACCACGGTGGTCGCCATGCCCGACTCGCTGCCCGCGGCCGACAACGTCGGCACGGTCCAGCTGCTGCGCGAGATCTGCGCCCGCGAGGCCGCGGTCCGCGTGCTGCCCGCGGGCACGCTCACGAAGGGCCATGAGGGCAAGGCCCTGGCCCCCCTCGGCTCGCTCCGCAAGGCGGGCGTGGCCGCGGTGACCGACACGGTCTCCGGGGTGCAGAACAACGAGATCATGCGCCGCGCCCTGGAATACGCGGCGATGTTCGGGCTGGTGGTGCTCGACCACTGCCAGGACAGCAGCATGACCGAAGGCGCACAGATGCACGAGGGCGCCTGGTCGCTGCGGCTCGGCCTGCGCGGCTGGCCGCGCGCCGCCGAGGAGATCGTGGTCTCGAGCGACTGCGCCCTCGCCGCCCTCACCCGGGCCCGCATCCACCTGCAGCACCTCTCCTCCGGCGGCTCCGCCGAAATCGTCCGTCAGGCGAAGGCGCGAGGCCTGCCGGTGACCGCCGAAGTCTCGGCCCTGCACCTGCTGCTGACGGACGCCTCGCTGGCCGGTTACGACACGCGCCTGAAGCTCAATCCGCCGCTGCGCGAGGAGCGCGACCGGCTGGCGCTGATCGCCGCCCTCGTCGACGGCACGCTGGACGCGGTGAGCTCCGACCACTCGCCCTGCACCGCGACCGAGAAGGACTGCGAGTTCGACCAGGCGCCCTTCGGCGCCGCCTCGCTGGAGACGGCGTTCGCGGCGGCCCACGAGGCGGTGGTGGTCGACGGACACGCCCCGCTCCCCGTGCTGATCGAACGCCTGACCTGCGGTCCGGCCCGCGCGCTGGGACTCGAGGCCGGAACGCTCGCCGCGGGCGCCCCCGCCGACTTCACGCTGCTCGACCCGGCCGCGAAGTGGAAGCCCGCGGCGGGCGGACTTCTCTCCAAGTCAGGCAATGACCCGCTGGTCGGACGCACGCTGCACGGGCGCGTCCGGGCGACCTACGTGGACGGACGCAAGGTGTTCGGCGACTGAGATGCAGGAACCGGTCGTCGAGACCTTTTCGGAACTGTCGGCGGCCGACTGGACCTGCATCGCCTTCAACGTCGGGCTGGCGCTGGCCGGCCTCCGGACGCTGCGCCGCTGGCCCTCCGGCGGAGGCCCCCGGCTCGAACGCCGGGCCGACCCCGCCACCGCCTCGGCCGGACTGATGACCGCGCTGCTGGCCTTCGGCCTCATCCTGCCGCTGCTTTCCCAGTTCATCGCGGGCTTCTTCCGCACGGAGTTCGGCGTCACCCAGGCGGAGATCTTCTTCGCGACCTTCGTCGCCCAGGCGACGGCCGCCGGGGGGATCATCGGATTCGGGGCCTTCCTGCCGGGCTCGGTCCAATGGACGCCCACCGCCGCGCCGGAAGGCGTGACGACCTCTCCGGACTCCCCCCGGCAGGCGCTGCGCCTGCTGCGCTGGCGCGACGTGCTGCGCGCCTACCTCGCCGTCTGCGCGCTGGCCACGGTCGGCTCGCTGGCTTGGAAAGGACTGCACCGGATGTGGTCGGCCGCGCACGCGCAGGGCTGGATGGGCACGCCGCCGGAGGACCTCCTGCAGGACATCGTGGACATCGTCCTGCGCACCGATCCGCTCACCGCGAAGTTCGGGCTGCTCACGCTGGCGGTCGTGGTCGGCGCCCCGCTCATGGAGGAGCTCGTCTTCCGCGGCGCCCTCTATCCCGCGCTCAAGTCCCTGCTGGGCGCGCTGACGCCCAGGGCGAACGTCGCCCTGTCCGCCCTCATCACCGGCCTGATCTTCAGCGCGGCGCACCTGACGCCCTCGGCCTTCATCCCGCTGACGCTCTTCGGCGCCTTCCTCTGCCTCGTGCGCGACCGCCACGGACTCGCCGCCACCGTCGCGGTGCACGCCGCCTTCAACGCCATGAACCTGCTCTGGCTGAAGGTCGCGCCCGACGTCGCCAATCTCTGACCATGGGAGCCCTCACCGCCATCAAGGAAAAGTCCGTCTCGGTCCTGACCGAGGCGCGCCTCATCGAGGACGTCGTCGCGGCCATGTCCGACGCCTGCCCGCCCGCGCCGGAAGGCCCGGGAAGCGACTGCGCCCACCTGCCTGAGCGCGGCGGCCGCGCGTTCCGCGTCTGCACCGTCGACGGCGTGACCCTCGGACGGCATTTCGACCTCGCGTGCACGGGCCGCCGGGCCGGCGCCAAGCTGGTCAATCGCAACCTCTCGGACCTCGCCGCGGCCGGCGCCCGGCCCTCCGACGCCCTGCTGGCGCTGACGCTCGGCCCGGATGTCGACGCGGAATGGCTGCGCGACTTCGCCTTCGGCGCCGGCCGGGCGGCGGTGCGGGCGGGGCTCCGCATCGTCGGAGGCGACGTCTCCCGCGGACCCGCGGGGGTCTTCGTGGCGACGCTTTCCGCACAGGGGCACGCCCATCGCGTGCTCGCCCGCAGGGGCGCCCGGGAGGGTGACGTGCTCTTCGTGACCGGCGCGCTCGGCGGAACGGCCTACGGAAGGCATCTGGATTTCACACCCCGCCTGGCCGAAGGCGAATGGCTGTGCGGCAGGGCGGAGGTGACGGCCTGCACCGACGTCTCCGACGGGCTGGTCAAGGACCTTCCCGGGATGCTCGGCACGCGCCTCGACGCCAAGGTCGACCTCGCCCGGATCCCGGTCTCCGAAGCCGCGGGCCTGCTCTCGCGCGGCGACGGCAAGCCCGCCCTGGAGCACGCCCTGCAGGACGGCGAGGACCACGAGCTGACCTTCGCCGTTTCTCCGGCGGGCGCCGACGCCCTTGAGGCTGATTTCCGCAAGGCCTTCCCGGGTACTCCGCTTTCACGCCTGGGGTCCGCCGTCCGCGGCGAGGGCCGCCTGCTGGACGCCGAAGGCCGTCCGGTGGCTGGCCGCGGCTTCGACCACTTCGCCTGAGCGCTAGAGCTTGAACTGGCGGATCACCACGAAGAGCGCGAAGATGAGCGAGCAGCCGGCGAACGTCACGGTGGTCGTCTCGTAGGTGGCCAGCAGCTTCAGCACCGCGTCGAGGAGCGAAAGCGAGTCGCGGGTGTCGGACTCGGCGCGCGCCAGCGCCTCGACCGCGTTGCGGTCGGCCTCCTCCACCTTCTTGTTGTCCGAGCTGAGCGTGTCGTTGGGCCCGATGAGCACCGCGATGGTGTCCTTGGAGCGCATCGCCTTGCGGAACGCGTCGACGGAGCCCTGGATGCCCACGGTCGCCGTGCGGACCTTGTTGGTGGTGTCCTTGAGCTCGTGGCTGAACCAGAGGCCGGCGAGGGAGACGAGGAGGGTCACGACGGCCATGCCGACGATGCCCACCTCGGCCTGGACGAGTCCGCCCCGGGCGGAGCGGCGGTTGGAACGTTTTGCGCTCATGTTTCTTGGTCTGTAAGTCGGTTGGAAGGGGTTCAGCGGCGCCGTGCGCGCGGGGCGGCCTTGGGCTTGGCGCGCTTGCGCCCGGAGGACTTCTTGCGGCCCTTGCGCCGGCGAGGGGGCTCGGCCATGCCGAGCTTCTTGCGGATCAGGCCCGTGATCCAGTCGACCAGCTCGGGGGCGAGGGCGCCGGCGAGGCCCTGGACGATGGCCTTGTTGATGGCCGAAAGCTGCCACTGGAAGGTGACGAAGAAGGCGATGATGGCGAAGATGGCCGCCGCCACCACGTGGCGGAACGAGCGCCAGAGGCTGGCGTGGGCGGCGTCATCGATGAGCAGGCGTCCCACCATGGCGGCCGCACCGATGAGCGCCACGATCCAGCCTCCGCGCTTGAACTCGGCGATGGCGGTCTGGAAGCCTCCGGCGACGTCGAAGCCGGCCCCGAGCAGGTCGGTCAGCACAGGCCACCTCCGTCCGGACGGCGCGGGCGGGCCTGGGCTGCGCAGGTTCGTGTACGGGCTCGCACGCTGGCCCGGAATATGAGGGAGTCGGGCCCGGACTCAACCCCCGACTCCCTTCAGAGGGCCTGTCCGCGGGGCTGACGCCCCTCGTCGACCTCGATGTAATCGAACATCGTGTCCACGCCGGCTTCGGGGCCGAGGCCGTTCTCCTTCAGCCGGCGCAGCAGCACTTCGTTGGCCTCGTCGCGCCAGCCGCGCTTGGTCATGAAGCCGTTCCAGACCTCCACGTCGTTGACGCTCAGCCGACGCCCGCGCGACTGCGCCCACGCGAAGGCCTCGGCGTCGGAGGCTTCGGGATGGGCCAGGAGCCAGTCGCGGAGCTCGGCGTAACCGACGCCGAGATACTGGCAGCAGCGGTCATCGAAGGCCTTGCCGAGATTGTTCACGAAGTCGGCGTGAAGACGGCCCGCCGCGTGCAGGCGCACCTTGGAGACGAGCCGCGGGAAGTAGACGAATCCGCTGACGGCATCATAAGGGGAGAGAAGTCCGGGTACGACGGGCATGGGAGGCAGGAAGGGATGGATGACGGAGGATGGAGGAGGGAGGACGGAGGATGAAGATAAAACAGCCCGGGCGAGGGCGGTTCAGCCATCCCCTCTTGCCCCGCAGCCTTCGGCCTCTATTGAAGGAGCACCCCATGAAGCCCCTGCTTCCCCTGCTCCTGGCCGGCCTCCTGTCCGGTTGCGCCACTTACCGTGACCTGGCCTCCGAGCCCCTGCGCATGAGCCAGGACATCGCCGCATTCGAGGAGGCTGACCGCGTCACGCCGCCGCCCTCGGGCGCGCTTCTCCTCTCGGGCGCCAGCACCATGCGGCTGTGGAAGTCCGCCCAGGCGGACTTCGCGCCGATGCCGGTGATCAACCGCGGTTTCGGAGGTTCCTACACGACGGAGGTGGCGGGCTACATGGAGCGGATCACCCTGCCCTACCGTCCCCGCGTCGTGGTGCTCCATTGCGGCAGCAACGACATCAACGCCGGCGACTCGGCCGAGCGCGTCGTGGCCCGCACCGAGAGCTATCTCCTGAGCCTGCGGCGCGTCCACCCGGACGCCGCCCTCGTCATCCTTTCGACGACCCACGCGCCCTCGCGCCGCTCCAAGTGGGACGAGATGCGCAAGGCGGACGACGGATTCCGCGCGATCGCGGCGACACACAGGGGCGTGCGCTTCGTCGACATCAACGAGGCGCTCAACTTCCCCGGCGATGAACCGCGGCCGGGCAGCTATCTCAAGGACGACCTCCATCCCACTCAAGCGGGCTATGACGCGATGCTGCGGCTGGTGAAGCCGGCGGTCGAAGCCGCCTGGCGGGAGAACGCCAAGGCCTACTGAGCGGCGGGCTCCGAGCCGGGACGGCCCCAGAGCAGCACGGCCACGCCCACGACGGCGTAGACGCAGGCGGCGCCCAGCAGGGTGCCGCGGATGCCTGCGAAATCGGCCAACGTGCCCATGGCGACCGCCGCGAACGGCAGCAGACCGAAGAAGCTGAGGCCGCTGATGGCCGAGACGCGCCCGCGGATCTCCTCCGGAGAACGCTCCTGCACGATGGTGTTGGCCAGGCCGACCAGGGTGGAGACGCCGAGCGCGAGCAGCAGCAAGGTGACCGCGGGCCACCAGAAGCCGCCGGCCAGGGAAAGGCTGACGAGCCCGGCGCAGATCAGCGCCAGGGAGCCGGCGATGGCCGGGCCGCGACGGGCGACGGGCAGGGCCATGATGAGCAGCGAACCCAGCAGGGACCCGACGCCGGATGCGAACATGAGCCAGCCCATGAGGTCCGGGGAGTCACCGACCACGAGCTTGCCGTAAAGCGGAAGCAGCACGATCATCACCGGGAAGACGCAGAGGGTGTTCGCGGAAAGCATCGCGACCATGGCCAGACTGGGGCGGTCGGAGCGCAGATGACGGATGCCTTCGGACATGCCGGCCATGCGACGGCGCTCATGCTCGGCATCGCCCTTCGCACGCGGCGGCAGGGTCGCCAGGACGAGCATCAGCACGACGAAGCTGAGGGCGTTGAGGTAGAAGGCGGATTCAGGGCCTAACCGGCCGACGAGATATCCAGCGAGCGCGGGACCGATCAGACGGGTGCCGTGGAAGACCGCGCGGTCGATCGCGATGGCCCGGGCGACGTGCTCGCGCCCGGCGAGCTCAGGCACGATGGCCGCGGCCGCCGGCATCTCAAAGGCGGCGGCGACGCCGAGGAGCGCCGCCGCGCTGACGACATGCCAGATGGCCACCTGACCTGAGCCCACCAGCGAGCCGATCCAAAGCGCCAGCAGGATCTGCACGCCTTGGCAGACCTGGAGGATCCTTCGCTTGTCGAAACGGTCCGCGCAGAGCCCGCCCACCAGGGTGAGCGCGATCATCGGGATGCCTCCGGCGAAATGCACCCAGGCCATCGCCTGGCCGCTGGAGGTCAGGCCGGCCATGACCCACCCCTGGGCCATCGCCTGCATCCAAGTGCCGGTCATGGAGACACCCTCCCCCACGATGTATCGCAGGAAGGGGCCGTTGGGAAAACGGGACGGCTGTCCGGTGGCGTCCGACAAAGGAAGTTCAGCCTGCCGAGGAACCGCCGCGGAGGGGAGGACAAACTTCCGGCGACCGGTCAGCGGCCCCTGCCGGGGAAAGTGGTGCTCCCGTTGGGACTCGAACCCAAATCGCCGGCTTCGGAGGCCAGCATTCTATCCATTGAAATACGGGAACCGAGCCGGCATCAAACCTGCCGGCATCGGACAAGTCAACCCTTCCCCCGCTCAGCGGGCCTTCATGTTGCGGTCCGCGAAGTCCAGGTAGTTGGCCCAGTCCTCGGCGGTGACGTCGTGCTTGCCCGCCCGGTTGTGATAGCCGACGGAACCGCCCACGGCGCGCCCGACCTCGGGAAAGACTTCGGTGCCCAGCCCGGAAGCTCCGAGCAGACGGAACACGGGGTCGGCGTGCCGGGCCCCGAGGAACTCGCCCCGGGGATCGGCCCAGAGGTCTTCGGCGGCGCTGGCGACGTAGAGCGGCCGCGGCGCGATGGTCGCTAGCAGCCAGTGCTGGTCGAGGGGCAGGGCCGCCTCGTTCTCGGAATAGGTCGCGAAGCGCGCGGTGAACCAGTGCGGGAAGCCGCGGCCCTTGTAGAAGCCGGAGATCACGCCGACGGTCTCGCCGAAGATGCGCTTGCTGAGCGCGGCGCCGCCGCAGCCCGACTCATTAGAGACGACGAGCGCGAAACGTCCGTCCTGCGCGCCGGCCCAGAGCGCCGCCTTGCCGAGCCGGGAGTGCCCTATGACCGCGACGCGCGAGGCGTCCACCGCAGGCATGCGGGACAGGACGTCGAGGCTGCGCGACAGACCCCAGGCCCAGGCGCCGATGGCGCCCCACTCGCCGTCCTTCCAGACGGCGTCCCTGCCGGCGGGCGAGAGCGCCGCGCGGAACCCCTCCTTCCAGCCCTCGGGATGGTCGGGCTCGACGTCGCCGTAATAGAAGGTCGCGAGACCGTACCCGCGGGCGATGAGCATCTCGAGCTGCCAGCGCGACGACTGCGCGCCGCGGTGCTTCTCCGAAGCGCGGTCGGGCCGGGCGGGCTCGGACCACTGCTTGGAGACCCACGACTCGGGCACGAAAACCTTCGGGTCGTCGACCGCGGTGTGGTTGCCGCCGAAGTTGGGGCCGAGGAACACGGGCGATTTGCCGCCCTTGCCGTTGGGCAGGTAGACGAGGAGGTCGATGAAGGGCCCCTTGCGGCCGACCGGCCAGACGCGGAGCTGGGTCCGCGTCGCCTTGCCGCCCAACGCGGCCGCGTCGTGCTCACGCACCTCCTGCACGGCCTCGGCCTGCCGGGCGGCGGTGTCGGGCGTGCGGCCGTAGACGTGCGTCTCGAGCGCACGCATCACCTCGCCGCGACGGCGCGACTTCCAGGCCTCCGCGTCGACCTTCGTGCCGTCGGAAGCGACGAGCGGATCGGGCAGCGCATAAGGAGGGACCTTTGATTCCTCCAAGATGGTGGCGGGGATCGCGGCGAAGAGCATCAGGGACAGCAGCATGGCCGCAGGATGCCTTCCCGGCCCCTCGCGGGCAAGCGGCCAATGCTAGCGGTCCCAGACCTCGAAGTCGTATTCAAGCCCCTCATGCATCCCGTGCCTTCTGGAGACGAGACGGGTGAAGAGCGCGGGCCAGTCGGCGGGGAAAGAGCGGTCACCGGCGAAGTCGCGGTGGATGCGGGTGATGAGCAGACGGGAGCAGAGCGGAAGGCCTTCGGCGTAGATGCGCTCGCCCCCGGTGATCCAGACCGGACCGGGCCAGGGCATGCCTTGGGCGACGCGCACGGCCTCGTCGAGCGTCGCGACGCGCTCCGCGCCGGGGAACCTCTTGGCGGGGTCGCGCGAGACCACCACCGTGCCGCGTCCGGGCAGGGCCTTGCCCAGCTCGGCGTAGCAGGACGGGCCCTCGATCATCACCCCGCCCTCGGTCTGCTTCATGAACCAGTCGAGATCTTCGGGGATGTGCCAGGGCAGGCGGCCGCCCGAGCCGATGACCCCGTTGCGGGCCACCGCCACGATGCACTGGACGGGCTTGGTCGATGCCATGGGGACAGGGATGTGAACAAGTCGGCCGGGCGCAAGCGGCGCCCCCGCTGGTTGACACCCGCCGAGCCCCCCGCCAAGGTCGTCGGATGATTACCTGGCTGCAGGGCGCCACCTCCAAGCACCACCGCATGATCTTCAGCTTCCTGCTGGTGATCATCGTGGCATCCTTCGTGTTCTACGGGTTCGCCGGCCAGAACGGGCTCAGCCGGGGCGGCTCCTACCTCTACATGGGCGTGGACCTCAACGACCCCCGCGTGCGTGAGCGCCACCGGGACGCGATGATCTTCTCGTTGCTCACCTCCCGCCGTCCGGAGCAGAACGGCCTCGAGCGCCGGGTGGCAGAACTGGCCCTGGCCGACACCCTCAACGTCCCCTCCCCCTCTCCCGCCGAAATCCGCCGCATCGCCCGCGACCTCGCGCTCGGACCCGACCCCAAGAACGCGGGGGAGGCGCTCAACAACTTCATCCAGCTCGCCGGCAAGCAGATCGACGCCTCCGAAGAGGAGACCAGGGCCCGCTTCGAGACCTACATCGTCGACACCTGGCGCATCTCCCGCGCGCGGGCGGCCCTCGCCGGGCCCGGCCATGCGACCTCGGCCCAGCTCAAGCGGCTCCTGGAACGCGAGCGCGCCCTCTGGACGGTCGACGCCGCCTCCTTCTCCCCCTCCGCCTTCAAGACCGAGATCAAGGACGATGAGGCGAAGGCCAAGGCGGCCTTCGAGGCCGGCAAGGAGTCCTTCCGCATCCCCGCCCGCATCAAGGCCACGGCCGTGCTCATCAAGGCGACCGGGACCGACGCCGCGCCGGTCTCCGACGAGGAGATCGTGTCGGCGGGCTACAATCTCGCCGAGAAGCTCAAGCTCGAGCCCGGCAAAATCAAGGAGGAGGCCCTGAAGCGCCGCGCCGAACTGGAGAAGGTCGTGCGTCAGGAGCGGGCCGCCCTGGCCGCGGCCGGCCTCGTCTCCGACGAGCTCGCCGAAAGGTTCACGAGCGAATCCAGCAAGGCCAAGGATCCCGCCTTCCTCGCCTGGCTCAAGTCACGCAACGCCGTGCTCACCCCCGTGCCGGAATTCGAGGCCGGCACGACCCCGGTCGCCCCGCAGGTGCCGATGGAGGCGCTCCGCACACTTTCCGTGATGCCCGCGCAGGAATGGCGCACCGACGTCTACCGCACCGAGGAAGGCGCCGCCTTCCTGTTCGTGGACGCACGCACCGAGTCGCGCCTGCCCGCCTTCGAGGAAGTGAAGGACAAGGCTCTGGCCTCCTGGCGTGAGTCCGAGCGGCAGCGGCTGATCGCCGCTGAAATCTCCCGGCTCTCCAAGGCCCTCCTCGCGGACCAGACCGCCGGCAAGCCCTTCGCCGACAGCGCACGCGCCCTCGGCCTCAAGACCTCGACGCCCGCTCCTTTCTCCGCCTTCGCCGCGCCCGAGCCCATCGCCGGCGCTTCGGAGGACACCGCCCAGGTCGTCGAAGCCGCCGGCATCGGCAAGGTGGCCGGCCCGGTGCGCACGCGCTCGG
Organism: uncultured Klebsiella sp.; assembly: GCA_964601955.1. Classification (GTDB taxonomy): domain Bacteria; phylum Verrucomicrobiota; class Verrucomicrobiia; order Opitutales; family UBA953; genus UBA953. The sequence goes on from CAZRPB010000008.1 coordinate 34,324, forward strand.
GAGACTACGTCTTCCTGCGCGCCGCCAAGCGCGACGTGCCTCCGGCCGACCCCAAGAAGGACGACCCTGCGCCCATCCTGCTCCGCATCGCCGAAAACAACGCTTTCATGACCGGCATGGGCCTGCTCCGCGACCTCACGCCCCAGCCTCAGGTCGAACAGCAGCCTCGCTGAGCCGAAGCGGCCCTCTCGGACCCCTCCGGAGGCCCCGCCCCGGAGGGGTTCGTCTTTTCCAGCCCTTCCTGCTTTACCTCCCCCTCCCCCGCCCCCTACCCATTCCCCCGACGCATGTCCCAGGTCCGAGTCCGCTTCGCCCCCAGCCCGACCGGCTTCTTCCACATCGGAAGCGCCCGGACCGCCCTGTTCAACTGGCTCTACGCCCGGCACACGGGCGGCAAGTTCATCCTCCGCATCGAGGACACGGACAAGGAGCGCAACTCCGAGGCGTTCCTCAACGTCATCCTGGATTCCATGCGCTGGCTGGGGATGGACTGGGACGAGGGTCCCGGCGTGGGCGGTCCGCACGGACCCTACTTCCAGTCGCAGCGGAACGAACTCTACCGGACCAAGCTGCGGGAGCTCGCCGACAAGGGACGGGCCTACGAGAAGGACGGCGCCTGGTGGCTCCGCCTCGAGGGCGCCCGCAGCCCCGCCCACGACGAGCACCTGAAGCGCGACTACGAGAAGGTGGACTCTCCGCCCATGGTGCTCGATGACCTCGTGCGCGGACGCGTGGAGCGCGCCGAAGACCGCGACTTCGTCATCTTCCGCTCCAACGGCGAGCCCGTCTTCCATTTCGTGAACGTGGTCGACGACATCGAGATGCGCATCACGCACGTGATCCGCGGCGAGGACCACCTCTCCAACACCTCCAAGCACGTCGAGCTCTTCCGGGCCTTCGGCGTCGAACCGCCCCGCTACGCCCACATACCGCTCATCCTCAAGTCGGACGGGCCGGGCAAGATGTCGAAGCGCGACCGTGGCGCACTCATCGAGGAATACCAGCGACGGCGCTTCCTGCCGGAGGCGGTGCGAAACTACCTCTGCCTGCTCGGCTGGACTCCGGCGGACGGCAAGGAGGTCCTGCCCATCGGGGAGATCATCCGCCAGTTCGACCTGAAGGACGTGCACCAGTCCAACGCCCGCTTCGACGAGCGCAAGATGGCTCACGTGAATTCGCTCACCCTGCGCGGGCTGACCCCGCAGGCCTTCGCGGCGCTCGCCTCGGCGACGCTCGCCGAAGCCGGCGTCACGACGGTCGGACGCGACGACGCGCTCCTGGCCGACGTCCTGCCGATCGTGCAGGAGAAGGCCGTCTCCCTGGAGCACCTCCCCGAGTTCGTCGGGTTCTTCTTCCGCGAGGACTTCGCCCGCGATCCCTCCGCCCTCGCCAACCTCACCAAGAAGGGCGGCGACCCGGTCGCCCGGGTGAAGGAAGCCCTCCCCCGTCTCGAGGCCGCGGACTGGACCGAGCCCGCCCTGGAGGCCGCGTTCGCCGCGGCGGGCGCCGAGACCGGAAGGAAGCCCACGGAATTCTTCGCCCCGGTCCGGTTCGGAATCTCCGGACAGGGCGGCGGCCCGCACCTGCTCTCGGTGCTGCGCGTCCTGGGCCGCGAACGCTCCCTCGCCCGCCTCCGGGCCTACGCCTCCTGAAACCATGTCCGAAAGCCCCGTCCACCGGCACTTCATCCAGCAGATCATCGACGCTGACCTGGCCGCCGGGAAGCACGCATCCGTGGCCACCCGCTTCCCGCCGGAACCCAACGGCTACCTGCACGTCGGCCACGCGAAGTCGATCTGCCTGAACTTCGGCC
>CAZRPB010000009.1:0-35943 GCA_964601955.1 uncultured Klebsiella sp.
CGCCTGCAAGATCGCGAACATCCTCTTCGGCCTGCCCGCCTGGCAGACCATCGTCGTCTGCGGCGTGCTCAACGTCGTCTTCGCGGCGCACTCCGGACTCTGGGGCGTGCTGGTCATCGACATGGTGCAGTTCTTCATCAAGATGACTGCCGTCTTCGCGGCCGCCTGGTTCTCGCTCGTCGAAGTGGGCCGCCGTCTGGCCGGGGACGCGTCCGTCACCGCCGGCCTGAAGTCACTTTACGGCGCCTTGGCTGACAAGCAGGTCGTCACCGGCGCCCAGGGCGTGCCCGTCATGTCGGCCTATGACGGCTCCGGTCAGCGCGTCCTGGAGATGCTGCCCAACTTCGCCTTCGAAGAATTGGCGCTGATGGTCTTCATCCTGCCCATGGCCGTGAGCTGGTGGGCCAACTGGTATCCCGGCGCCGAGCCGGGCGGCGGGTCGTACATCGCCCAGCGCATGCTGGCCTCGAAGTCGGAGAAGGACTCCCTCGGCGGCACGCTGTTCTTCAACGTGGCGCACTACGTCATGCGTCCCTGGCCTTGGATCGTGACCGCGCTGTGCTCCATCGTGGTCTATCCCGACCTGGCTTCCATCAAGGCCGCCTTCCCTGAGGCGGATCCCGGACTGATCGGCCATGACTCGGCCTTCCCGGCCATGCTCAAGTTCATGCCTGTCGGCTTCGTCGGCCTGATGGTCGGGGGGCTGATCGCCGCCAATTCATCCACCATCCTCACGCACCTCAACTGGGGCTCCTCCTACCTGGTGCATGACTTCTACCGCCGCTTCCTCGTGAAGGGCGCCGAAGAGTCGCACTACGTCAACGCCGGCCGCGTCTCGACCGTGCTGCTTTACGTCGTGGCGGCCCTCCTGAGCCTGACGATGTCCTCCGCCCAACAGGCCTTCCAGATCCTGCTCTCCATCGGCGCCGGCACGGGCCTCATCTACGTCGCGCGCTGGTATTGGTGGCGGGTCTCCGCATGGTGCGAGATCGTCGCGATGGTCATGTCGCTGGTCACCTCGGTGGCCGTGCCGCTCGTGCTTCCGGACATCGGATTCGCCAAGACGACGCTGATCCAGGTGGGCATCACCACCGTTTCCTGGCTCGTCGTCGCCTTCGTCGGTCCGCAGACCGATCCGGCCACGCTCGCTGACTTCTGCCGCAAGGTGCGTCCGTCCGGTCCGGGCTGGGACGCCGTGCGCCAGGCCGCCGGCGTCCGTGAGGAAACCATGGCGGGCTCCGCCGGCATGGCGCTGCTCGGCTGGATCATGGGTTGCATCGCGATCTGGTCGGCTCTCTTCGCCCTGGGTCACTTCCTGTACGCCGTCGGCGAGCCCGGTCATGTGAACCGCGACGCCGCCTGGACGTTCGGGGCGGTCGCGCTCGTCTCAGCCTCCCTGACCCTCAAGGCCACGCGCGCCCTGTGGAAGGACGGACAGTCGGACGCCTGAGCCCTCGCTCAGGCGCGCTCGTTGACCACGCCGAAGCGCAGGACCATGGTCTGCGCATACTTCTCGCCCGGGCGCAGCACGCCGGAAGGGAAGCCCATGCGCTGGAACTCCGGGCGGTTCGGTGAGTCGGGGAAGAGTCCGGGCTCGAGGCAGAGGCCCTGGCGGAAGCCGTAGGGCGCCGACCAGCGGCCCTGCACCGTGCCGTCGAGGAAATTGCCGGTGTAGAGCTGGACGCCCGGGGCGTCGGTGAGCAGCCGCATCGTGCGGCCTGACGAGGGATCGCGGACCTCGGCCGCGAGACGCATCGTGCCGGGCTGGCCGAGCACGTAGCAGTGGTCGTAGCCGCGTCCGAGGCGCAGCTGCCCATGCGGCTCCGAGATGCGGGCGCCGATGGCGGTCTCCCTCCGGAAGTCGAAGGGCGTCCCTTCCACGGCGGCCAGCTCTCCCGTGGGGATGAGGCTGGCGTCGACCGGCACGAAGCGCTCGGCCGCGATGCGCAGGCGATGGTCGGTGACCGCTCCGCCGCCGGCCAGATTGAGGAAGACGTGGTTCGTCAGGTTGCACGCCGTGGGCGCGTCGCACTCGGCCTCGAAGCGGATCGTCAGCTCATTGCGCGTGTCGCTGAGCGCGTAGGTCACCGTGACCCTCAGCTCTCCCGGGTAGCCGCCTTCGCCGGCCGGACTCGTCACCTTGAGCGTCACCTCGCCGGCGCCTTCGGCGCGGGCGTACGAGGATTCCCAGACCTTCGCGTCGAGGCCGTGCGCGCCGCCGTGCAGGTGGTTCGGTCCGTCGTTGCGGTCAAGCGCGTGCGTCGTGCCGTCGACGGTCAGGCGTCCTTCCGCCAGCCGGTTGGCGTAGCGTCCGACCGTGCTGCCCAGGAAGGCCCGATGCCGCTGCAGCGCCTCGGCCGTGTCGAGTCCGAGCGTGACCTCGCCGACTTCTCCGCGCACGTCCGGAACCCGGACCGACGTGAGCGTCGCGCCGTAGGCGCTGACCGAGACCGACATCCCGTGCGCGTTCGCCATCGTGTGCAGCCGCGTCGCCCGGCCGTCAGGCAGGGCCTGCGTCAGCGACACGTGGCTGCCGGGCCTGCGGCGTCGCAGGAGCGCGCACGCGAGGCCGACGGCGGCGCAGGCGAGCAGGGCCAGGGCGGGGAGTTCCATGCCGCGGAATGTGCGGCCGGAAGCCCCCTCGCCAAGCCTAACCCCGGGTCACTTCGCCTCGGCCGGGTCCTTCTTGACCGCGGGGGCGGCGGCCACCGCCGGACCGCCCAGACGGACCGTCCAGTCGGCGGCGATGCGCACGGCCTCGTTGAGCTGCACGTCGTAGTCGGGCCACTCCTCGTCGTCGGCGAGCGGGTCGCGGGACTTCGGCTTGCGCGCCTTGCCGTAGGGCGAGGCCGCGTCCTTCTTCTCCTGCTCGATGGCGGCCTCCACCTTGACCTCGCTGACCTTGACCTTGCGGCCGGCCGCGTAGGCGGCGAGCTCCTTGCGGACCTGTTCGCGGAAGGCCGCGTCATCGGCCTTCTCGCGCTGACGGGCCTCGAGCGAGATCGGCAGCTCCTGCCGTTCCTGCCGGCTGCGCGTCCATTCGATCAGACGTCCCTGCGTGAGGAATTCCGGCAGCTCCGCGCGGCGGCGTTCGCTGGCCGAGGAAAGTTCGGCGATGAGCTCATCGGACACCTTGGCCTTGAGCCAGGGCCCGAGGTCGGGCTCGGTGAGCGAGGGCTTGACCGAATCCCAGGGGAGCGGGCGTTCCAGGTCGGACTCCGCGTTGGGCAGCACCGACCAGACCGAGGGCACCACGATGTCGGCGGGCACGCCCTTGAGCTGGATGGAGGAGCCGCTGGGCGCGTACCACTTCTGGATCGTCACCTTGACCGCCGACTTGAGCTTCCGGTCGAACCGGCTCAGCTCGATGATGTTCTGGACCGAGCCCTTGCCGTGGGTCGTCTGGTCGCCGACCACGATGCCGCGCCGGTGGTCGCGCATCGCGCCCGCGAAGATCTCGGAGGCCGAGGCGGATCGCTTGGACGTTAGGACCACGAGCGGCCCGTCCCACGCGACCTTCTCATTCTCGTCGCGGTAGTCCTCCTGCCGCCCCTGGCTGTCGCGCACCTGGAGCACCGAGCCCTTGGGGATGAAAAGGCCGGAGAGGTCGACCGCCTCGGTGAGCAGTCCGCCGCCGTTGCGGCGCAGGTCCATGATGAGCGCCTGCATGCCCATCTTCTTGAGCTTCTCGATGAGCTCCTCGACGTCGGCCGTGGGGCTTGAGCCCGTGCCGTCCGCGTTCTTGCCGTAGAAGGAGGGGAGGTCGACCACGCCGACCGAAACGTAGCCCTTGCCGGCGGGCATCTCGAAATAGCGGGCGGAGGCGAGCTGGCCGACCAGCTTGATCTGGTCGCGCTTGAGCGAGATCGTCTCACGGCCGCCCGCGGCCTTGTCGAGCGTCAGCCGGACCGTCGAGCCCTGCTTCCCGCGGATGCGGGTGATGGCGCGGTCGAGCCGCATGCCCACGATGTCCTCGACCGGGCCGTCGCCCTGGCCGACCGCGATGACCTTGTCGCCCGGCTTGGCCTTGCCCGACTGGTCCAGCGGGCCGCCCGGCAGGATGTCCTTGATCACGCAGTAGCCGTCCTCGTCGGAGAGCGTCGCCCCGATGCCGCAGAGCGAGTTGCGCATAGCGATCTCGAACTCCTCCAGCGACTGTCCCGACATGAACGTCGAGTGCGGGTCATACTGCTGCGTGTAGGAATTGAGGAAGATCTCCTCCACCTCGTGCTGCTCCATCTTCAGGTAGGAGTGCACCTTGTCGTAGCGCTTGCGCAGGCGGTCGACCGCCTCTGCGACCTTGGCCGGAGAGACGTCCGCCTTGGCGGCGGCCTTCGCCTTCTCCTCCTTGTCGCCGGACTTGTCGTCCCCGAGCAGCTCGCCCAGCAGGTCGAACTGCAGCCGCCGCGTCCAGAGCTCGTCCGCCTCGGTGTCCGTCTTGGGCCAGCTCGCCTTGCGCCGGTCGGCGGGGAACGTGCCTTCGCGGGCGAGGTCCACCGGCTTGCCGAGCGCGTCCTTGACGATGCGGGCGCGCTCCTCGGCCTTGCGGCTGAAGAGGGCGTAGATCTCGAAGGCCGGGGTGAGGTTGCCCCGCTCCATGTAGAGGTCGAGCGACTTGGCGTAGCGCTCCACGAACTCATCCACCTCGGCCTGGGTGAAGTACATCTTCATCCGGTCGAGGTTCTCGCAGTAGGTGAGCAGCACCTCGCGCATGTCGACGGTCGACATCGCGCGACGGCTGATGTGGAGGCGCTCGAGGAGCAGCGCGGTGGCCCGGGTCTCCTTCTGGATCGACTCGGTGGTCGTGAAGGCGGGCTGGTCGGCGGCCGAGCAGAGGGCGGCGGCCAGCAGTAGCGACAGGATGGGGCGCATGGGGGAGGGGGTGTCAGCGCAACCTTGCGCTGAGTTCTTCGAGTCTGCGTTTCTCGCCGGGAGTGAGCGAGCCGAATCCCCGGGCGGAGATCTTGTCCAGCAGGGCGTCCAGCTCGGCCCGGGCGCGGGCGCGGCTAAGTCCTTCCGGGGCCGACGCTTCCTCTTCGCCCGCATGGGCGAACTCGGGATTCTCAGAATAGGCCTGGCGTTCCGAAGGCATCGTTTCCTGAGCGGAGCCGGATGAGGTTTCCGTCTGCCCGACCCGTCTCCAGGCGAGGAAGCCCACCAGCAGGCCTCCGAGATGCGCCGAGTGGGCCACCGAGGAGACCCAGGCCGCCCGCCAGCCCTGCCAGTCGTGGCGGTGCGGCAGTTCGGAGAACGCCCAGCCGGCGAGGGCGAAGACGGCGGTGCCGTTGACCAGCCAGCGCACCTTCATGTTCACCGGCAGGAAGAAGAAGAGCAGGACCGTGATGCGGTCCTCCATGCGCCCGAGCAGGGCCACCAGGGCCAGCGCGTGCACCGCGCCCGAGGCGCCGACGAGGGCGCCGTCGCCCCGGCCGCCGACCCCGGTCAGCCACCAGACGAGGGCGCCGACCGCCGCGCCCGCCGTCAGCACGCCGACGAATACGCGCGGCCCCCGCTCGCGTTCGACGATGGCGCCGGTCCACCACAGCATGAGCCCGTTGCCCAGCAGGTGCCAGAAGCCTTCATGCACCAGCGCGTAGGTGATCCATTGCCAGGCGTGAGTCCCCCGCTCGCGGATCACCGCCCAGCCGAGCAGGTCGGCCCGGGCGGAGTCCCCGACCAGCCCCACGATGAAGAAGAGCACGAGCAGGCCGACCGTCCAATGGGCCAGCGGCCGCGCCTCGGAAGACGGGCGGGCGCCGCGCATGTACGTCCGGTCGCCGACGCCCATGCGCGTGCGCTCAGAGCTTCTTCACGATCGCGTCGGCGAGGCCGTACTCGATGGCCTCCTCCGCGGTCATGTAGAAGTCGCGGTCCGTGTCCTTGACGACCTTGTCCAGCTTCTGGCCGGACGCCTTGGCGAGGATCTCGTTCAGTTCGGCGCGGAGACGCTCCATCTCCAGGGCCTGGATGTGGATGTCGACCGCCGGTGCCTGGATGCGTCCCATGATGAGCGGCTGGTGGATCATCACCCGGGCGTGGGGGAAGAGCAGCCGTCCGCCCTTCTGCTTGGGGGCCTGGAGCAGGATGGAGCCCATCGAGGCGGCCATGCCGGTGACCACGACCTTCACCGGCGAGGAGATCAGGCGGATGGTGTCGTAGACCGCCATGCCGGCCGTGATGGAGCCGCCGGGGGTGTTGACGTAGAAGGTGATCTCCTTGCCCGGGGCGTCGGACTCCAGGTAGAGGAGCTTCTCGACGATGTCCTTGGCGGAGGCGTCATCGACGCCGCCCCAGAGGAAGATCTTCCGCTGCTCCAGGAACTTCTTCTGGATCAGCATCGCGCTCGGGGGCGTCTCCTTGGGGGCCTCCGGGGTCTTCTCGTCCTCGTCTTCGTCGTCGTTGAACATGGAGAGGCCAGCGTGCCCCAAAGTTCCTCCGTGGCAAGCGTGCCGAACGTTCCGGCGGCGAGTTGTTCACAGCGTGCCCGAGGCCCGCAGCTTGCGGAACCTGCCCGGCGTCATCCCGTAGCGGGCCCTGAAGACCGACTGCAGGTAGTGGGAGTGGCGGAAACCCGTCTGGTCCGCCACCGCCGCGACCGTGAGGCGGGTCTCGCGCAGGAGCCGTTCGACCTCGGCGAAGCGCACGCGGTGGATCTCCTCCTTGGGCGACCGGCGCAGCGCGGCCTTCATCCTTCGGTCGAGCGTGCTGCGCGAGGCGTTGAGGCGGCGGCAGAGGGCATTGACGTCGAGTCCGGACAGCGCCTGCTCGCGGATGATCCTCAGCGCCTGGGCGACGAGCCGGTCGGGATGCGCGATGAGGCCCGAGGAGCCGCGCACGACCATGCCCTTGGGCGGGATGAGCGTCGGGCCGGCGGGCGCCCGGCGGCCGCGCATGAGCCGGTCCAGCAACCCCGCCGCCGCATAGCCGACCGCCTGGCCGTCGAGCTGCACGCTCGAGAGCGTCGGCGTCGCGAATCCGCAGAGCGTCTCCTCGTTTTCCACGCCGACGACCGCGACCTCCTCCGGCACGGCGAGTCCTCCGCGGCGGCAGGCTTCGAGCAGGCGCACGCCGAGCTGGTCGTTGGCCGCGAACACCGCGACGGGCTTGGGCAGGCCGGTCAGCCAGCGGACCAGCCGCCGCTGGGCCTTCTCCCAGTCCTCGGCGCGCTCCGACGAGGCCTCGGGCAGCTCATGGCACGCGTGCCCGAGCTCCGCCAAGGCCTCGGCGTAGTTGCGCACGCGTTCGGTGAAGAAGGGTTCGGTGTGCAGGCTGTGCACCGCGAAGTGGCGGTAGCCGCGCTCCACGAAGTGCTCGGCGACCATCCGGCCGATGCGCACGTTGTCGCTGCCGACGAAAGGGAGCCCCGGGGAGAGGACGGATGAGCGCAGCTCGACGGCCGGCAGGCCGGTCGCGGCGACCAGCGCCGCGGTCTCCTCGGAGAAGGTGCGCACGAGCAACCCGTCGCCGTCCCAGTCCTTCAGCCAGGAAGGCGGCGTGGAGTCCGAGGCACGCAGCTCGAGGTACGACGACCAGGGCCCCCGCTCGGCCACGAACCGCCGGACGCCGGCCAGGATCTCCCGGGCATAAGTGCGGCTGGTTTCGATGAGCAGGGCGACCCGGGGGATGCGGCGGCGGGCGGGCATGGTGACGAAAAAACTGACCTTTTGTGATACAACCTTGTAATGACGGCGAGGGCAACTGCGGATACAATGTGACGATGGACCCCCTCGCACCCCGCCCGAGGTCCGCCCAGGAAGCCCCCAAGGGCGCCGGAGGACTCATCGACAACCGCAACCAGGGCTCGATTTCCTCGGGCGCCCACCTGCCCGCCTCCGCCGGCAAGCCCAAGGTGCTCGTGGTCATCGGCGACGCCGCGGAGACGGTCGACACGCTCTATCCGTTCTACCGGCTGATCGAAGCCGGCTTCCAGCCCGTGGTGGCCGCGCCCACCGTGCGTCCCTACAACATGGTGATGCACGAGGTGAAGCCGGGCTGGACGATCACCAAGGAGTGGGAGGGCTACTCGATCAACGCCGACGTGGCCTTCAGGGACATCCGGCCCGAGGACTACGCCGGCATCTTCTTCAGCGGCGGCCGCGCCCCGGAATACCTCCGCGAGGACGAGGACCTGCTCCGCGTCACGCGCTGGATGTGGGAGCACGGGCGGCCGATGGCCAGCGTCTGCCACGGCGTCGAGATCCCCGCCCGCGCCGGCATCGTGAAGGGCCTGCGCATGGCGACGGTGCCCAAGTGCAAGTTCGACCTCGAGGTCTGCGGCGGCGTCTTCGTCAACGAGCCCTGCGTGATCGACCGGCACATGGTCAGCGGCCGCACCTTCCATGACAACGGCCACTTCGTCGGCCCCTGGATCAAGATGCTGGAGGCGTCGGTCCGCCGATGAGCGCCCTGACCTCGCGGCGCGACTTCCTGCGCACGGCGGCCCTCGCCGCCGCGGCGGCCGCGGCGCCCGCCGCCTCCGCGGCCGACGGCCGGTTCCGCCTGCGCTACGTGCTCTCTTCCGCGATGTACGGCTACGCCCCGCTCGCGGAGATCCTGCCCGAGGTCGAGAAGACCGGCAGCGAGTCGATCGACATCTGGTGCAAGGTCCACGGCGACCAGCGCGAGCAGGCCGCCGCCCTCGGCGACGAGGCCTTCGCCGCGCTGCTCAAGAAGCACGGCGTCAAGGTCGGCGTGAGCACGCGCTACCCGCTCGGTCCGTTCAAGCTGCAGGAGGAGATGGCCTGGGTGAAGCGGCACGGCGGCACCACGCTCGTCTGCGGCAGCACCGGTCCCAAGAACCCGTCCGGCGCCGCGGCGCGGGCCGCGATCGCCAAGTTCCTCGAGGAGATGAAGCCGCACGCGGCCAAGGCCGAGGAGCTCGGCCTGCGCATCGCCATCGAGAACCACTCGAACCAGGCGCTGCATCATCCCGACTCCCTGCGCGCCTTCGCCGAACTCAACAAGTCGCCCGCGCTCGGCGTGGCCTTCGCCCCTCACCATCTCCATGAGTGGGCGGACCAGATCCCCGCGCTCCTGCGCGACCTCGGGGCGAAGAACCTGCCGTTCATGTATTTCCAGGAGCACTCCGAGGGCATCTTCAAGAAGGCCTCCAAGGAGGAGGAGCTCCGCCAGATGGCCGGGCGCGGCAAGCTGGACTACCGTCCGATCGTGAAGGCGCTGCGCGACATCCGCTTCGACGGGCTGGTCGAGCTCTTCATGCACCCGACCCCCCGCGGCATCCCCGTGCTGCCCACCACCCCCGAGGTCACCGCGCTCATCAACGAGTCGCGCGCCTACGTGGAGAAGTGCCTGCGCGAGACGGCCTGAGCGATGCGCGCCGCCGCCCTCATCCTGCTCGCCGCCGCCTCGGCCGCCGCGGCGCCCGTCGTCACGGGCTTTGAGCGTTTCCACGCCGCGGCGCCCACGGCGGAGGGCGGGCGGCTGCTCTACAACGAGCTCGGTTGCGTGAACTGCCACGGAGGCGACACGGGCCTGCCCGCGCTGCGCGGCCCGGCGCTGGCGACGGTCTCCCAGCGCGCGCAGGGGGCGTGGCTGCGCAAGTTCATCGCCGATCCGCAGTCGGCCCATCCCGGCGCCGTCATGCCGCAGGTCCTGACGAAGGCCGATGAGAGGACCCTCGTGGCGATCGAGCACTACCTCGCTTCGCTCAGGCCCAAGCCCGCGACCAAGACCGTGGCGAGGATCATGCATGTGAACGCCTCGCGCGGCAGCGGTCTCTACCACTCGCTCGGCTGCGTCGCCTGCCACGCGCCGGACAAGGCCTTCGTGCCGGACGGCGGCGCCCCGAAGGACTCCGAGTTCACGCACGCCTCGGTGCCGTTCCCCGACCTCAGGGCCAAGTACTCGCTGGAGTCGCTGAGCGCCTTCCTGCAGGACCCGATCAAGGTCAGGCCGGACGGTCGCATGCCGCGCATCGCGATGGAGAAGCAGGACGCGATCGACATCGCCGGCCATCTCCTGGCCTTCGAAGGCAGCGACGGGCGCGTCGGCCAGCAGGTGGTGCCGGTCACGGCCGACCGCGAGCTGGCCATCGCCGGCCGCAAGGCGGTCATCGCCGCCCGTTGCGCGGCCTGCCACGAGCTCCCGAAGGACGCGGCCGCCGCCCCGGTCGCGCTCGGCCGCAAGGAGGGCGGGTGCCTCGACTCCGCCCACGCCAAGGGCCCGCGCTACGCGCTCACGGACGCTCAGCGCGACTCACTGAAGCTGTTCCTCGCCGCGCGTGAGAAGGCCGCCGATCCCAAGCTCGCCGCCGAACTCACCCTGCAGGCGCTCAACTGCGTCGCCTGCCATGAACGCGACGGCAAGGGCGGCCCTGACGCGGCCCGGAAGGCGTTCTTCGAGGGCGACCACAACCTCGGCGACACCGGCCGCTATCCTCCGCCTCTCACCGGCGTCGGCGGGAAGCTGCGGCCCGAGTGGCTGGCCAACGTGCTCGCTGACCGTCCTGAGCCCAAGGGCGGCGATCTCTTCACGAGCCACTACCGTCCCGACCCCTACCGCATCCGCCCCTACCTCCGCACGCGCATGCCCGTCTACGGCAAGGCCACCGACGGACTCGCACGGCTCCTGGGCGTCGCCGACGCGCGTCCTGCGCTCAAGTTCGAGGGCGGCGACGACTCCGCCGGACGGAAGCTCCTCGGCACCGAAGGCGGCGCCGGCTGCATCACTTGCCACCGGTGGGGTGACCGGCCTTCGCTCGGCATCCAGGGGCCGGACATCAGCAACATGGCGGCGCGCCTGCAGGAGGGCTGGCTCCGGGACTATCTCATCAATCCCGCGGGCTACCGACCCGGCACGCTGATGCCCTCCTTCTGGCCTGGAGGAAAGTCCTTCAACCCCGCCATCCTCGGCGGCGACACCGACCGCCAGATCGCCGCCATCTTCAAGTTCGCCGAGAGCGCCAACGGCGAGCCCGAGGGCTTTCCCAAGAACCGCAACGGCGAGTTCGAGATCGTGCCCAAGGACCGTCCCGTCGTCCAACGCGCCTTCATGGAGGAGGTGGGCGCGCACGCCATCCTCGTCGGATTCCCGACCGGCGTGCATCTCGCCTACGACGGTGAGAGGGGCGGCCCCGCCCGCGCCTGGAAGGGCAGGTTCTTCGACGCCTACCTGACCTGGTTCTCCCGCTTCCCCGTCTTTGAGAAGCCGCTCGGCGCCCAGGTCGTGAACTGGCCGAAGTCCTCGGGCCGGTTCCTCGGTTACCGTCTCGATTCCAAGGGCAGCCCCACCTTCATCGCCGAGCAGGCCGGCGTCCGCGTCGAAGAGACCTTCGAGGGCGTCGGCGAGGGACTGCGCCGGACCGTGGTCTGGAAGCCGACGCCGGACTTCACGCCGGTCATCCATCATCCCGCCGGACTGGAGTTCGCCGAGGATCCCGGCTCCGCGGCCGGCCGGCGCGTCTTCACCTACCTCTGGAAATGAAAGCCGTCGCCATCGCCCTCCTCTCCGCCGCCGCGCTCGGCGCCGCGCCCTCCTATGAGATCGCCGACATCCTGACCGCGAGCACCGCGGCCGACACGCGCGCCAAGGACTGGAAGCCCGGCCAGGGCCTCGCCCTGGAGGTCAGCGGCATGGACTGGACCGCCGACGGACGGCTTGCGCTCTGCATCCGCAAGGGCGAGGTCTGGCTTCTTGACGGCGTGCTCGCGCCCAAGCCCGACAAGGTCGGCTTCAAGCTCTTCGCTTCCGGACTCCACGAGCCGCTCGGACTCCTCCGCGACGGCAAGGACCTCCTCGTCACCCAGCGCACCGAGACCACGCGCCTGCGCGACGCCGACGGCGACGGCGTCGCCGACGAGTATCTGACCGCCGGCGCGGGCTGGAACGTTTCCGGCGCCTACCACGGCTACGCGTACGGTCCCAAGCGCGACGGCAAGGGCGACCTCTGGGTCACCCTGAACCTCGACATGGGGGATCATTCCGACAACAAGGCGCCGTGGCGCGGCTGGGGCGGGATCATCGGCGAGGACGGCCGCTTCGTGCCCATGGCGGCCGGCATGCGTTCTCCCTGCGGACTCGGGGCGAACCGCGAGGGCGACATGTTCTGCGTCGACCAGCAGGGCACCTGGATTCCCACCACCCCCATCTATCATCTCCGCAAGGGCGCCTTCTTCCTCAATCCCGAGGGCATCGCGTCCGAGAAGCTGCCCGATTCGCCCCTGAGGCTTTCCGCGAAGATTCCTGAGAAGCGTCCGTATCCCGAGGCCGTCAGGGCCCTGCCCGAGATGCGCCCGCCCGCCGTCTGGATGCCCTACAACAAGATGGGCCGCAGCGGGACCGACCTCGCCGTTTGCGACGCCGGCGGCAAGTTCGGGCCTTTTGACGGACAGATGTTCGTGGCCGAGTTCACCGACGCCAAGATCAGCCGTGTCTTCATGGAGAAGGTCGGCGGGGAATATCAGGGCGCCTGCTTCCCCTTCGTCGGCGGCTTCGCCTCCGGCATCGTGCGCCTGACGTTCGCGCCGGACGGCTCGCTGATGGTCGGCATGACCAGCCGGGGCTGGTCCTCCCTCGGCACCAAGGCCTACGGCCTCCAGCGGCTCCGCTACAACGGCAACGTTCCCTTCGCGATCAAGGAGATGCGGGCCCGTCCCGACGGCTTCGAACTCGTCTTCACCAAGCCCGTCGACCGGGTGCGTGCCGCCGACGTCGCCTCCTACCGCATGAGCAGCTACACGCTGCTCTATTCCGGCGCCTACGGCAGCGATGAGATCCTCACCGCGCCGAATCCCGTGACGTCCGCCGTCGTGGCCGCCGACGGCCTGAGCGTGAGACTGAAGGTCGGGGCCCTCCGTGAGCTGCACATCCATGAGCTGCATGCCGACGGCGTGAAGTCCGAAGCGGGCGAGCCGCTCGACCATGCGGACGCCTACTACACCCTGAACCGCATCCCGCAGAACTGACTCGCCACCGCGGGGCGTTCCTCTCCTCTTGGGGGCTTGTCCAGCCCGCCCACCATCCGTTCGGAAATCGGTCCGACCCTCCGTCTGGCCGTCCCGATCATGCTCGGGATGCTGGGCTACGGCCTGATGTTCGTGATCGACGTCGCCATGGCCGGCCGGCTCGGCGAAGTGCCCCTCGCGGCCTCCGCGCTCGCCGCCAACATCACCTACATCCCCTACGTCTTCGGCATCGGCCTGGTCGGGGCCGTCACCGTCTACCAGTCGCAGGAGAACGGGGCCGGCCATGCCGAGTCCGCGCCCGCCGTGCTGCGGCACGGCACCGTGCTCGGCCTGGCGTCCGGCGTCATCCTCGCCGTCCTGACCCACGCCTTCGCTCCTTTGATTCCGCATCTGGGGTCCGCGCCCGAGGTGGCCGCCGAGGCCCACGACTTCTACGTCATCATGGCCTGGGCGATGGTGCCCGGCCTCGCCTTCCACGGCCTGCGTTCGTACCGCGACACCCAGCACCAGCCCTGGATCTCGCTCGCGTGGCTGACCTTCGGCCTCGCGCTCAACGTCCTCCTGAACTGGCTCTGGATGTACGGCAACTGGGGCTTTCCCGTGCTCGGCCTCGCCGGCGCCGGCTGGGCGACCCTCGTGTCCCGCGTCGCCATGTTCATCGGGCTCTGGCTGCACCCCGGACGCGGCGAGGTGCGTTGGGCCGACGGGCTGCAGCGCACGGTCTTCGCCCGACTCCTGCACACCGGCCTGCCCGCGGGCCTGCACAGCATCAGCGAGGTGGGCATCTTCGCCATCGTGCCGATCCTGGCCGGGTGGATCTCGCCCACCGCGCAGGCCGCGCACCAGGTGGCCGTCAGCACCGCCAGCGCCGCGTTCATGCTTCCCCTCGGCCTGGGCATGGCCGCCGGCATCCGCGTCGGCGAGGCTTACGGAGCGCGTGACTCCTCGCGCGTGCGCGCGGTCGGCTGGGGCGCGCTGATTCTCGGCGGACTCATGATGACCTTCTATGGCGCCGCCATGGTGTTGCTCCGCCCGTGGCTGCTCGGTCTCTATGACGTGGCCGGAACGGCCACCGGGCAGCTCGCGACGGCGCTGCTCATCTGGGCGGCCCTCTGGGCGCCGTTCGACGGCGTGCAGGTCGTGGCGGCTTATCTGCTCCGCTCCGTCGACCAGGCCTCCTGGGCCTCCTGGGGCGTCGCCATCGTCTACTGGGTCGTGACCTTGCCCCTGGCCTTGCTCCTGGCGTTCCCCCTGGGCCTCGGTGCGGAGGGCATCTGGATCGCCCTGGCCGCCGGGCTCATGCTCGTGGCCCTCGCCCTCGGCTGGAAGTTCCGGCGCGCGACCCGTCACATTCCCGACGCGGGAAATTGACGAGCCCGGCCTCGCCGTCGGCCGGCGGGCGTCATCATCGGAAGCGCACCCCGATGCCCCCATCCGTCATGAACAACATCCAGCAGCCCTTCATGGGAGAAGAGGACGATCCCGAGTACCGTTTCTCCGACCTGAACGTCGCCGAGGAGGCCCGCGCCCTGGCCGGACTTGAGCAGCTCGTGCGAGAACTGTCGCTCCTGCGCGCTTCGCCGGCGGGGGCCGAGACCGCGCTCGTGCGCGTCTGCGAGCACGTCATGCGCGATCCGGTCTACGCCGAATCGACCCGCGAGGCCTTCCGCTCCACGTGGGAGGTCCTGCGTTCCCGCGCGGCCTCCTGAAAACGAGGAAGCCGGCCAGAGGCCGGCTTCCGGAGGGCGCTGGGCGCCGGTTCAGCGCACCGAGCAGGACGCGGAGGCGGTCGGGATGACCTCGACCTTGCGGTGCTCGCGGTCCCACTTCACCAGTCCGTCGGACAGCGCGAAGAGCGTGTGGTCGCGGCCCATGCCGACGTTGCGACCCGGGCGGACGACCGTGCCGCGCTGGCGCATGAGGATGGAGCCGGAGGTGGCGAACTCGCCGCCGTAGAGCTTCACGCCGAGACGCTTGGAATTGGAGTCGCGGCCGTTCTTGGAAGTGCCGCCGCCTTTCTTGGTTGCCATGGTGGGTAGGGCGCTGGGGGGTTAAGCGGAGATGGATTCGACCTTGATCACGGACAGCTCCTGGCGGTGTCCGCGGCGGCGGTAGTAGCCCTTGCGGCGGCGGTGCTTGAAGATGTCGATCTTCTCGCCGCGCTTGTTCTCGAGGATCTTGGCGGTCACCTTGGCGCCGGCGACGGTGGGGGTGCCGATCTTGGCGGAGGCGCCTTCGCCCACGAGGAGGACCTGGTCAAAAGTGAGGGTGTCCCCCTTCGCCTTGCCAGGGTACTGGTTGACGATGAGGATGTCGCCCTGCTTGACGGTGAACTGGCGACCGGAGGTGATGAACGTGGCCTTCATGGCTGTCGGAAGGTCGGAGCAAAGGGAGGGCGGGGGGGTTGGCAAGGGGATTCTGGGCCATTCGGGGCCTGTGGCGGGCGGGGGCGGCCCCCGGCCCCGGGGTCTTAGGGCTTTTCTGCCCGTCGGCGGGGCTCAATAGTCCGACCATGAACCCTTTCCAGCGGCCTGAAGAAGGCCCGATGTCGGAGGAAGAGCTCTCCCAGGAGCTCACCCGGAACCTCTCCCGGGGGCCGTCGATGCATGCCACCGCCTTCGTCCACTCGAAGTCCGTGGTGGTCGGCAACGTGGTGCTCCAGGCCCGGTCCAGCGTCTGGCCCTGCGCCGTCCTGCGGGGCGACATCGCCCCGATCGAGGTGGGGGAGGGCAGCAACGTCCAGGACGGCGCCGTGGTCCATGTCGCTGACGGCATGCCCGCGACCATCGGCGCGTGGGTGACCGTCGGTCACCTCGCCGTCCTGCACGCGTGCACCGTCGAGGACGAATGCCTGATCGGCATGCACGCCACCGTCTTGGACGGCGCCGTGATCGGGCGGCGCTCAATCGTCGGCGCGGGCGCTCTGGTGACCAAGGACACCGTGGTTCCGCCCGGCTCGCTCGTGCTGGGTTCGCCCGCCAAGGTCGTGCGCGCCCTCTCGCGCGAGGAGCAGGAGTCGCTCCGGGGCTGGGCCGAGAAGTACGTCAAGGTCGCCGCCCATCACCGGCGCTTCGATTGAGCGACGTCGGGACCAGCGCGCCGCCGCTCGCCGCCGACGCCTGGCGCGCGGAGCGTCGCGCGCACGAGGCGCGCGTCGACGCGCTGACCGCCCCGCGTCGCGCAAGGGCCGCGCAGGGCGTGCCGGATCCCGTCGAGGATTTCCTCTTCACCTACTACCCCTTCCGACCCGCGGCCTTGCGTCGCTGGAGCCCCGGGGTCGGCGTCGCCCTCGAGGGCGCGGATGAGCTCGCGGCCGATTCCCGTTTCGCCTTGGGGCGGGACGGACTCGTCACGGTGGCCGCGCCTGACGACAAGGCGCGCGAACGGCTGGAATTCAGCCTCCGCCTCTGCCGGGCCGTGGCCGGACGTGAGGCCAGGCACGCCTGCTTCGGCCTCCACGAGTGGGCGATGGTCTTCGCCGACGCCGACGGCCGGCGTCACCGGAAGTGGCCCTTGCGGCTCGGCGCCGAGGGGACTGACCGCGTCGTCCGTGCGCTGCCCCTGCGCTGCACCCATTACGACGCCTACCGTTTCTTCACCCCGTCCGCGCGCCCTTTGAATCAGGAGGCGCCGACCCTGGAGGCGCGCACCGACAACGAGCAGCCCGGCTGCGTGCACGCCAACATGGATCTCTACAAGTGGGCCATGAAGGCCTCGCCCTGGATTCCCTCCGCGCTCGCCGCCGACTGCTTCGAGCTCGCGGCCGAGGCGCGTCTCCTCGACATGCGCGCCAGCCCCTACGACTTCTCGGAGGCCGGCCTCGAGCCCGTGCGGATCGAGACCCCCGAGGGCCGGGCCGAGTATGAGGCCGCGCAGCGCACGGTCATGAAGAAGGCGGAGCCGCTGCGGCTCCGCCTCATCACGGCCCTCGTGAGGGCCCTCGCCTGAGCGCTCAGCGCAGGCGCGTCACGCGGATGTCCTTGTAGTCCACCTTGCAGCCCGGGTCGTGGGCCTGGATGGCGAACGTGCCGGAGCTGAGGCGGCGGCCCGGCATGCCCTTGGGGGGCGTCCAGTCGGCCGGTTCCGTGAAGTCCACCGTCTGGCGTCCGTTGATCCAGATCTGCACCCGCTTGCCCTCGACCCGGATGCGGTAGTCGAACCACTCGCCGTCCGGCGCCGCCGGCGTGTTGAGCACGTCCTGCACCGCGTAGAGACCGCCCGTCTTCTTGATGTCCTTGTGCGTGGCGTTGACCTGGCACTCGTAGCCGGCGGAGGGCCAGCCCTTGTCCTCGAACTTCGTGTGGAAGTAGAGGCCGGAGTTGGCGCCCTCGTAGGTGCGGACCTTGGCGCTGAAGTCGAAGTCGGTGAAGGAAGCCGCGCCGTCCTTGCCCACGTAGAAGAGGTGACCCTTGCCGCCGCGCACCTGGAGCGCGCCGTCGACGACCTTGAAGCTGCCCGGGTCTTCGGAGGAGGCCTTCCAGCCCGCGAGCGACTTGCCGTCGAACAGCGGCTCGGAGGCCGTCGGGGACGCGCTCTGGGCGCAGGCGACGAGGGCGGCCGCGAATGCGGCGAAGATGGGAAGGCGGGTCAGGGCGGGGCGGTTCATGACCCGCCCATCCAAGCGACGCCCGTCCGTGAGGCAAAGATTAAGTGAAGACCCGGATGCCGGCCTCGCGCATCTCGCCCAGCCGCTTCTTCAGCGTCGAACGGTTGATGCCCAGGATGAGGGCCGCGCGCAGCTGGTTGCCCCGCGTCTCCTCCATGGCGCGCTTGATCATCTCCATCTCGATGACGTTGAGGATGGATTTGCCGTCCCCCTCGCGGCAGCCGCGGTAGATCGCGTCATAGGACGGCACCAGGCCCGTCTCGGGGGCGGGCGCGGCGACGGAGGTTGCGGCGGGCGCGGCCGCGGCGACCGGAGCCGGCCGTCTGGGCGTGAGCACGTCGGAGGGCAGGTCCTTGGCCAGGATCGTCTCGCCCTTGGCGAGCACGTTGGCGCGCTGCACCACGTTCTCGAGCTCGCGGACGTTGCCCGGCCAGTCGTAGGCGAGCATCGCCTCGAGCGCCTCGGCCGAGAGCCGCTTCGGGCGCGACTTTCGCGCGGCCGCCTGGCGCTGCAGCATGTAGTCCACGAGCAGGGGCACGTCCCCCTTCCGCTCGCGCAGCGCGGGCAGGCGGATGCGGAAGACGTTGAGGCGGTAGTAGAGGTCCTCGCGGAACTGGCGGGCGGCGACCATCGTCTCCAGGTCCTTGTTGGTCGCGGCGACCACGCGCACGCTGACCTTGAGCGTGGCGGTCCCGCCGACGCGCTGGATCTCGCCCTCCTGGATGGCGCGCAGCACCTTGGTCTGCGTCGGCAGCGACATGTCGCCGATCTCGTCGAGGAAGATCGTGCCGCCGTCGCAGAGCTCGAACTTGCCGGGCTTCTGGCCCGCGGCGCCGGTGAAGGCGCCCTTCTCGTGACCGAAAAGCTCGGACTCGATGAGGTTCTCAGGGATGGCCGCGCAGTTGACGGCGATGAAGGGGCCCTTGGAACGGAGCGAGTGCTGATGGATGCAGCGTGCGACCAGCTCCTTGCCGGTGCCGCTCTCCCCGGTGATGAGGACCGTCGCGTCCGAAGCCGCGACCTGTCCTATGGACTTGAGGACCTCCTGCATCGGCTCGGAGCTGCCGATGATGCCTTCCTTGTAGTCGGCGGGATTGACGAGCACGCGCGCCTGCTTGCCGGCGTTGGCGAGGTCGCGACGGGCCGACATCGCCTTCTCGACCAGCGCGATCAGCTTGGCCTGGTCGAAGGGCTTCATCACGTAGTCAAAGGCGCCGAACTTCATCGCCTCGATCGCGGTCTGCGTCGTGCCGTAGGCGGTCATGAGGATGACCATGGCCTGCGGCTGGGCGCCGCGGAGCATCTGCAGGGTCTCGATGCCGGACATGCCGCCCATCCGGTTGTCGAGCAGGATGACGTCGGGCTGCTCGCGCTTTGCGAGGCCGACTCCCGATTCGCCGCTGTCCGCCTCAATCACGTTGTACCCCAGGCCGGCGAGCGCGCGACGCAGGGAATAGCGGAGGTCTTTGTCGTCATCGATGACGAGCACTTTGCTCGGGCTGGTCGCACTCATTTGACCAAAAGTAGGCAGGAGGTATGCCATTCGATGACGGGCACATTGTTTGCCTAAAAAAGCCCAATGGCAATCAGGTCGTGCTTAAATTTAATCAATATAGCTTATTCAGGCCCCGTATTGCAGGGTGGACGAATCAGCCTGATAAAGGTGCGTGCTTCGCTGGTTAAGACGGCTGTTCCTATGGTCCTTGGGCGGGCTGGTCACCTTTGCCGTCTTCAGCAACCTCTGGGTGTGGTCCGCCGCCATCGGGAGATTGGAGGGCGAGGCGCCCCCGGGGTCGGTGATCGTCGTGCTGGGCACCAATGAGTTTTTTCCTGATGGCGTGACCCCGACCACCACCTATGGCCCGCGGATCGCGACCGCTGCGTCGGCAGCCCGTTCCGGTCGAGCCTCCTTGGTCATCGTCTCGGGCGCCGTGGAGCAGGTGGATGGCATGGCCTCAGGCCTGAAGGCACGGGGGTGCGTCACCCCGATCGAACTCGATCCCTACGGCTGGCGTACGCTCGACTCGGTGCTCAGGGCCAAGGCCCACCATCCTGGACGCACGCTGGTGTTCGTCTCCCAGGGCTGGCATTGCGCGCGGGCCCTCTGGTGGGCGGACCGTCTGGACGTGCCGGCGGTCGCCGTGCCGGCCGGATACGGAGACGGGTTCGACGCGCATCGTGCGGCGGCGCGCGACCTCCTCGCCAAGCCCAAGGCCGTGATCGACTGGGCGCTGGGCGTCGGGCCGGCCTCGTCCGTGCCCGTCGACGCGGGCAACCGTCCCGCGCGCTGAATCAGACCCGTTCGTGCCGCCCGTCGGGCCGGCGCCGAAGCACGCCGCGGATTTCCAGCAGCGTCAGCATGACCGCCGCCTCGGGCGTCGGGCAGCGCGCCGTCTCGGCCAGCGTGTCCGCGTCATGCGCCGTGCCTCCGCCGAAATGCCGCAGCCAGCGCGCGTGTTCCGGCGGATCCTCGGGGAGCGTCAGTTCGGGCTGCACCCCGCGCTCTCCGAGTTCCTCCAGCACCTCCTCGGCCGATGAAACCAGCACCGCGCCGTCACGGATGAGCGTGTGGCAGCCTCGGCTCGACGCGCTGTCGGCCCGACCCGGCACGGCGCACACCGTGCGACCGAGGTCCGCCGCGAAGCGGGCCGTGATCATGCTCCCGCCGTCGACGTCGGTCTCAATCACGACCACCGCGCGGGTGAGGCCGGCCACGATGCGGTTGCGCTGAGGGAAGCTCTGTCGGTCGGCGGGACGGCCGAGCGGAAACTCGGAGAGCACGCAGCCTGACTCCGCCATCCGGCGGCGCAGCGGCGCCGCTTCCGGCGGATAGGTCAGGTCGAGCCCGTGCCCCAGCACCGCCGCCGTGCGACCGCCTCCTTCCAGCGCGCCCTCGTGCGCAGCGGCGTCCACGCCCCGGGCGAGTCCGCTCACGACCCACCAGCCCGCGCGGGCGAGGTCGCGGGCGAAGGCGCGGGCCAGCGCGGCGCCGTAGGGCGTGCAGCGACGCGAGCCGATGACGGCCACCGCGCGGGCGTCCGGCAGAGCCGCGCCCTCCATGTAGAGGAGCAGCGGCGGATCCCAGAGGCGGGACAGTTCCGACGGCCAGTCCGCGTCCTCCGGCGAGGCGATCCGGAAGCCCCTGGCGGCGGCCTCATCCAGCTCCTTGCGCCAGTCGAAGCGACATTCCGCGACCGCGCGTGCGGCGGCGGCGGACACGCCCCGGACCTGCCGCAGCCGTTCGACCGGCGTCTCGAGCGCGCGGGCCAGGTCGGGACCGAAGGCCTCGCGCAGACGGCGCACCGTGACCGGTCCGACTCCGGTCAGACCGTTGAGCAGCACGCGTTGGGCGAGGAGGTCCTGGGGGATGGGCGGCACGCCGCCTTCCAACCTCAGCGGACCGCCGACCGCAACGCGGGGGAAAGCCCAGGGAGAAGCTCCGTGGTCCGCACCGATTCTTCCCCCCTTGCCTCGCCGAGCCACTGCGCCGCGAGCGCGTGCCAGAGCACCGCGGCCTCCACCGCCTCGAAGTGTCCTAGCCCCAGCGCGCGACGACGGGCGAGCAGCGAGACGACCATGCCGGCGAGCAGGTCGCCGGAGCCGCCGCGAGCGAGCACCGGACCGCCGTGAGGGACGTGCGTGATCCTGCGTCCGTCGGTGACCGCGGTGAGCGGCCCCTTGAGCACGATGACCGCTCCCAGACGCCCGGCCCAGCGGCGGCCTGCCTCCGTCGTCATGCGGACTCCGGTCAGCCGCAGGAATTCGCCCGCGTGGGGCAGCAGGGTGAGCGTGCCTCGGGAGCGCGGCGACCGCACGAGTCCCGGCCGCAGCGCGTCGGCGTCGAGCACCAGGTCGCCCTTGAAGCGGGCGAGCGCAAGGCGGAGCGCGGCCAGGGCCGCGGGCGTCATGCCCGAGCCGGCTAGAACCGCGTCCTTGTCCTCGCACAGCGCGCGCAGGACGGCGGCTTCGGACGTCGCCAGCGCGCCCGAGCGCGAAGTGCGGAACGACCGCCACATCGCCTCCGGCGTCGCGGCCGCGGCCGCCGAGCGGACCGATTCCGGCACGGCGGCCGTCACCAGCGCCGCGCCTGACTGCAGCGCCGCCCGTACGTTCATCAGCGCCGCGCCGGGCATGCCGTCGGATCCTCCGATGATCGCCACGCGCCCTTGGTGGCGCTTGTCCGTGCGGGCGTCACGCGGGCGGCTCAGCGGTCGGAGCAAGGCGGGCAGCGCGGCGTTCTCCTCCGTCTCCGCCAGCGGAAGCCCGATGTCGGCGACGCGGATCCGGCCCGCCGTCCGCGCGCCGCCCGCGGTGAGCAGCGGACGCTTGAGGCAGCCGATGGAGACCGTCAGGTCGGCCCTGAAGGCCGTGGCCGCGCCGCCCCCGTCATGGAGTCCGCTCGGCAGATCGACCGACACCTTCACCGCGTCCGTTTCGCCGGCCAGGCGCAGAATCCGTCGATGGCCGGCGGAAAGCGGAGGCCTGAAACCCTGGCCGAAAAGGCCGTCGAGGACGAGGTCGTGCTCCTGGTTGAACGCCTGCGCGGCCTGACCGGCCTTCAGCAGCGTCACCTTCACGCCCGCCTTGCGTCGCCGCCAGGCCCGGAGGGCCGTCTCGCCGCGCGGTTCGCCGTCCGCGAGCAGGCACATGACGCGTCCGCCGCGCGGAGCGACGTGCAGTGCGGCGAGGAAGGCGTCCGCCCCGTTGTTGCCGCGCCCGGCGATCACCAGCGTGCGCAGCGGAGCCGCGGGCAGAAGCGAACGCGCGTGGCGCGCGACCGCGCCGGCCGCCTTGCGCATCAGGTTCCAGGCCTTCGTGCCGTCGCCGCCGATGTGCGCCGCTTCCGCCGCCGCGGCTTCGGCGCAGGAGAGCACGGGCAGCCGGTCGCGGGACATCGTGTCAGCGGACCAGGACCGCGAACGCCTCGGCCAGCGTGTCCGTGTGGGTCAGGGAGACCAGGATCCGCGTCGCGCCCTTGCGGGCCAGCAGCGCCTGCGCGGCCTCGTCGAGCCGGGGAACCGGCGCGCCGTGCTCGTCCGTGAGCACGCTGACGCCCTTCAGGGAGAGTTCGGCGCCCAAGCCCGTGCCGAAGGCCTTGCTCACCGCCTCCTTGGCGGCGAAGCGGGCCGCGAGCGACGGGTAGGGGTCGGGCTTGGCAAGGCACAGCGCCTGCTCCTCCTTCGTGAACACCTTGTCGAGGAACGCGTGGCCGTGCCGTCGGTGCGCCTCGCGGATGCGCGCGACTTCCGTCAGGTCCACCCCGACGCCCAGGACGTTGCCTCCCTCGAGCTTCATCGGCGGCGGAGCAGCGCCTTCATCTCGGACACCGCCGTGCGGGCTCCGGTCATGAGCGCGCGGCTGACGATGGCGTGGCCGATGTTGAGCTCATGGAGCCAGGGCAGGGTCATCACCGCCCCCACGTTGTCGTAATTGATGCCATGGCCGGCGTTGACCGTGAGGCCCAGCGCGTGCGCCCGTTCGCAGGCCCGCCGGAGACGGAGCAGTTCGGCGTCCGCCGCAGGCGTGCCCCAGGCCTCGGCGAAGGCGCCCGTGTGCAGCTCGATGACCGGCGCGCCCGAGGCGTGCGCCGCTTCCACCTGCCGCTCGTCCGGACCGATGAAGAGCGATACTTCGACGCCGACCTCGGCCAGCGCGCGGACCGTGTCGCCGACGCGGCCGGGCTGGCCC
Organism: uncultured Klebsiella sp.; assembly: GCA_964601955.1. Taxonomy (GTDB): domain Bacteria; phylum Verrucomicrobiota; class Verrucomicrobiia; order Opitutales; family UBA953; genus UBA953. The sequence goes on from CAZRPB010000009.1 coordinate 23,218, forward strand.
GCGACGTCGAGGCCGCCCTCCGTGGTCACCTCCTCACGCGATTCCGGCACGAGGCAGGCCGCGGCCGGACGCAGCGCTCGCGCGAAGGCGAGCACCGCCGGCGCGCAGGCCATCTCGAAGTTGAGACGCACGCCCGGGAGGGCGGCGATGGCGCGCACGTCCTCGTCCTGGATGTGGCGGCGGTCCTCGCGGAGGTGGACCGTGATGCCGTCCGCGCCGCCGGCGAGCGCCTCGCGAGCGAACGCCGTCGGCGACGGTTCGGCGTGGGCCGAGGCGTGCCGCCCGCGGTAGCGCGCCTGACGGAGCGTGGCGGCGTGATCGACGTTCACGCCGAGGAGGACGTCAGCTCGCGTTCGTTCCGTCATCGGAGGAAGCTCACCCTGAGCCTGCCCGCCTTCCGGGTCAAAAGCGAATCCTCAGCCCCGCGCCTTGCGCGCGCCTCGCCGTAGCGCCGTCCGCAGGGCGGGCGCGGTGGGGGAGCCCTTGAGGTCCGCGAGCGACTCCGGGTCGCCCGCGTGCAGCAGCCGTCCGCCGGCGGACCCGCCTTCGGGGCCGATCTCCACCGCCCAGTCCGCCTCGGCGATCACGTCGGGATGGTGCTCGATGACCACGACCGTATGGCCTTGGTCGACCAGCGCGTGCAGCAGCTCGATGAGCTTGCGGCAGTCGGACTGGTGCAGCCCGATGGTCGGCTCCTCCAAAATGTAGAGGCAGGGCTTCACCTCGCCGCGGGCCCGCTCGCGGAACGTCGGCAGGCCGTGCGCGAGCTCGCTCACCAGCTTGAGGCGCTGGGCCTCGCCGCCGGAGAGCGTCGGGCTGCTCTGTCCGAGCGTCAGGTAGCCCAGGCCCGTGCTCACCATCAGGCCGCACAGGTCCTTGAGCTTGGCGTCGAACGACAGGAAGGCCGCGGCCTCCTCGAACGTCATGGCGAGCAGGTCGGCCGCCGACTTGCCGTTCCAGCGCAGCGCCCTGGCGGCGGGGCCGAAGCGCGAGCCGCCGCATTCCTCGCAGGGCACGTAGGTGTCGGGCAGGAAGCTCATCTCCAGCCGGACACGGCCGGCGCCCGCGCAGGCCTCGCAGCGCCCGCCCGACGTGTTGAACGAGAAGAAGCCGGGGCCGTGGCCGCGCACGCCGGACTCGGGCAGCGAGGCCAGCCTGGCGCGCACGAGGTCCCACGCGCCCACGTAGGTGGCGGGCGTGGAGCGCGGGGTCTTGCCGATGGGTTCCTGGTCGACCACCACGACCTGTCGGAATCCGGCGAGCCCCGAGAGCGAGCCGAAGGCCGCTCCGTCCGCGCCGGCGACCTGGCGCGCCGCCTCGCGACCGCTCACCGCGCCCTTGCGTGAGGCGATGGCGAGCCGCGCGGCGGGCGCGAGCAGGTCGCACACCAGCGTGCTCTTGCCGGCGCCGGAGACGCCGCACACCACCGTCAGCCGTCCGGTCGGGATGCGCAGGTCGAAGCCCCGCAGGTTGCGCAGCGCCGCGCCCTTCAGCTCGATCCATCCCGTCGGCCCGCCCGGGCCCTTGAGCGTCCTGCGGCGGCCGCGCATGGGGTGGGGGATCGCCTCGCGGAGGAACCGTCCCGTGACCGAGGTGCGGTCCCGTTCCAGTTCCGCGGCCGTGCCGCGCGCCACCACCCGTCCGCCGTGCACGCCGGCGCCCGGGCCCATGTCCACGACCAGGTCGGCGGCGCGCATCGTGTCCTCGTCGTGTTCGACCACCAGGACCGTGTTTCCGCGGTCGCGCAGCCCGCGCAGCGAGCCGATGAGCCGGTCGTTGTCGCGCGGGTGCAGGCCGATGCTCGGTTCGTCGAGCACGTAGAGCGCGCCGGAGAGCGTCGACCCGAGCTGCGAGGCCAGGCGGATGCGCTGCGCCTCGCCGCCGGAGAGCGTGTCGGCGCCGCGGTCGAGCGCGAGGTAGCCGAGTCCGACCGAGCCGAGGAAGCTCAGGCGCGACTCGATCTCCGGCAGCAGCGCGTCGGCCACGGCGCGTCCGCGCGCGTCGAGCCGCAGGCCGCGGAGGAAGCCCAGCGCCTCGTCGGGCTGCAGACGGAGCAGGTCGGGGAGCGAGAGCGCGCGCGCCTTCGGCCCCTTGAGGAGCACCGACCGGCCGATCGGTCCGAGCCGGCGGCCCGCGCAGGCCGGGCAGGGCTTTTCGCCCACGCGGTCCGCGATGGCGTCCTCGTGCAGCGTCTCGTTCTCGTCCGAGGCGAACTTCTCGACCTCGAGCCCGTGCCCGCGGCATTCCGGGCACCAGCCGCGGGGGGAGTTCCAGGACAGGTGCTTCGGATCCACCTCGGGGTAGGATTCCCCCGTGGAAGGATCGCAGCGCGACGTGGAGAGGAACGCCGTCTGGGCGCCGCGCGCGTCGAGCAGGACGGCGGAGCCTCGGCCCATGGCCATCGCCTCCCGCAGCAGCGCGCGCACCGCCTTCTCGCCGGAATCCTCCGTCCCGTCCGGGCGCGAAGCGCGCAGCCCGGGCAGGATCTCGCCGACGACCGCGTCGACGTCGTGCTCCGCGTAGCGGTCCAGTCCTTCGAAGCCCTGCGTGCCGACCAGCTTCCCATCGCAGCGCAGGCGGCGGATCCCGCGGCCCTCGGCCCATTCCGCCAGCGGGCGGTGGTGGCCCTTGCGGGCGCGCACCAGCGGCGCCGCGACGAGCAGCGCGCCCTTGCGCAGCTTCTTGGCGCGGTCCAGCGCCGTGCGCACGACCGCGTCGGCCGTCAGTTCCTCCAGCGGTTCACCCGTGACCGGCGAGTGCAGCGTGCCCGCGCGCGCAAAGAGCACGCGCAGGTACTGGGCCACCTCGGTCACCGTGGCCACCGTGGACTTGGCCGAGCCGCGCGTCACCCGTTGCTCGATGGCCACCGTGGGCGGCAGGCCGGTGAGCGCGTCGACGTCGGGCTTGGGCAGCTGCTCGACGAACTGGCGCGCGTAGGCCGAGACGCATTCCAGGAAGCGCCGCTGCCCCTCGGAGAAGAGGATGTCGAACGCCAGCGACGACTTTCCGGAGCCCGAGACGCCCGTCATCACCGTGAGGGATCCGTGGGGCAGTTCCAGGTCGACGTCCTTGAGGTTGTGCTCGCGGGCGCCGCGGAGCGAGACCGACGTCGGCGGCCTGCGTCCGGCGTCGCCCGCCTGCGCGGCGAACGCCTCCCCGTCGCCGGCGAGGAACGAGCCCGTGGGCGTGCGGCCGCGGGCCAGGGCTTCCGGCCGCCCTTCGGCCACCAGCAGGCCGCCGCCCGGCCCCGCCTCCGGTCCGAGTTCCAGCAGCCAGTCGCAGGAGCGGAGCACGTCGAGGTGGTGCTCGACCACGAGCAGCGAGTGTCCGGCGTCGACCAGACGGTGCATGAGGCCGATGAGCCTCGCCACGTCCTCGCGGTGCAGGCCGGTGGTGGGTTCGTCGAGCAGCAGCAGCGCTCCGCCGCGGCCGGCTTCCACCTTGGACAGGTAGCGTACGAGCTTGAGCCGCTGCGCCTCGCCGCCCGAGAGCGTCGTCAGCGGCTGTCCCATCGTCAGGTAGCCCAGGCCCACCTCCTCCAGGCAGGCCAGCTGTCCCGTGGCGGGCGTCCGTCCGCCGAGGAAGGCGCGCGCCTCCGTCACCGTCATGCGCAGGATGTCGCCCACGCTCCGCCCCTCATATTTGAAGGACAGCACCTCGTCGCGGAAGCGACGCCCCTGGCAGGAGGGGCAGGGCAGGGAGACGTCGGAGACGAACTGCATCTCGACCGTCTCCCATCCGGCGCCGCCGCACCGTTCGCAGCGTCCCTCGCCGGAGTTGAAGGAGAAGTGCGAGGGCGTGAGGCCGGCGGCGGCGGCCTCGGGAGAGCCGCCGATGAGGTTGCGCACCGCGTCCCACGCCCCCACGTAGAGGGCGGGGTTGGAGCGCGGCGTGCGCACGGCCGGAGACTGGTCGACGAGCGCCACCTCGGACGGCTCGCGGTCGAACTGGAGCCAGCGGCGCCCGTCGCGCTCGTCGCCGGACTCGGGATCGCGTCCGCCGATGACCTGATGGAGCAGGGTGGACTTGCCCGAGCCCGATACGCCGCAGAGTCCGACCAGCCGGCCCAGCGGAACGGAGGCCGAGAACTCCCTCAGGTTGTTGGCGGTCGCGCCCGTGACCCTGAGCCGCGGCGTGCCGTCGTCGACCTCGCGGGCCGTCCGGGCCGCCGGCTGGCGACGGCCCGACAGCCAGGCGCCCGTCACCGAGTCCTTGCATTTGAGCACGCCCTTGGGCGGCCCCTGGTAGATGAGATTGCCACCTTCCGCGCCGGGGCGAGGCCCGATCTCCACCAGCCAGTCCGCCGCGCGCATGACCGATTCGTCATGCTCCACCACGACGACCGTGTTGCCCTGGGCCACGAGCCCGCGCAGGATTTCCGTCATGCGCGCGAGGTCGCGCGCGTGCATGCCCACGCTCGGCTCATCGAGCACGAAGACCGTGTCCGCGAGGCTGGCGCCGAGGCAGGAGGTGAGGTTGACGCGCTGAACTTCTCCGCCGGAGAGCGTGCGCGAGAGCCGGTCGAGCGTGAGGTAGCCGAGGCCGACCGCCTCAAGGTAGCCCAGCCTCGCCAGGATGGCGTTGAGCGCGTGGTCCGCGGGATGCGAGGAGTCGGGCGCCCTTTCCGGGGCGAGCAGCGCGCGGAGTTCCGAGACCGGCAGCGCGTAGAGGCCGGGCAGCGGGCGTCCGCGCCACTTCCACCAGAGCGACTCCTCGCGGAAGCGCCGACCTCGGCAGTCCGGGCATTCCTCGTAGGCGCGCCAGCGCGAGAGGAAGACGCGCACGTGCATCTTGTAGGTCGTGCCTTCGAGCCAGCGGAAGAAGCCGCGGATCCCGTACCACTTCGACTCCCATTCTCCCGGCACGTAGTCGGGCGCCCCGTCCTCGATGAACTTGCGGTGGGCCTTGGAAAGCCTTCGCCAGGGCACGTCCATCGGGATGCCGGCCTTGCGGCACGCCCGGGCGAGGTCCTTCTGGCTTTCGCCGTAGACCGTGCCTTGGAACGGGGCCACCGCGCCCTCGGCGAGCGTCAGTTCCTGATTCGGGACGATCTTGCCCCAGTCCAGGCCGATGACCCGTCCGAATCCGCGGCAGGACGGGCAGGCGCCGACCGGGGAGTTGAAGGAGAAGAGCGCCGGAGCGGCCGGCCGGAAGCGACGCCCGTCGACGGGCGACTCAAGCGTCTCGCTGTAGCGGGCGATTTCCGCGCCCTCGTCGTCGAGCAGCCGCATGCGTCCGCCGCCGAGACGGAAGGCCGCGAGCGCCGCCTCATGGAAGCGGGCGGCGGCCCCCTCGGTCACCTCCATCCGGTCCTGAGCCACCACCAGTTCGTCGCCTTCGGGCGCGTCCTCGCCCAGGCGCAGCCGCCGGCCGGCGCAGTACGCGCGGGAAAAGCCCGCCTTCACGAATTCGGGCGTCACCGCGTCCCAGTCCATGCCTTCCGGCCGCGTCACCGCGAAGCCGAGCGTCACGGCCCGACCCGGGAAGCGGTCCCGCGCGTCCTTCCACGCCACGTCCGGACCCTGGGGCCTGACCGTCAGGCCTGAGGCCGGATCGATCAGTTCCGCGCGGTGGGCGAACCACACCTTGAACCAGTCGCAGAGCTCGGTCATCGTGCCGACCGTCGAGCGCGACGTGCGGACCGAGTTGCCCTGACGGATGGCCACCGACGGCCGCACATTCTCAGCCGAGTCCAGGTCGGGCGCCGGCAGCAGCTCGAGGAACTGCCGCACGTAGGGACTGAACGTCTCGACGTAGCGCCGCTGCCCTTCGGCGTGCAGCGTGTCGAACACCAGCGACGACTTGCCCGCGCCGCTCAGTCCCGTGACCACCGTCAGCCGCCCCACCGGGATGTCGATGTCGAAGCCCTTCAGGTTGTTCTGCCTGACTCCGCGGAGTCGGATGGCCTCTGGACGTTCGGCTGGCATCGGACCCTCCAACGGACTCGCTTCCGTCCGCTTGGCAAACCGGTTCAGCGGAGCCTGCAGCGCAGCACTTCCTGGGGAGTCACCACCGCCCGGACCCTGACGTCGTGCGGCTCGACCGGCACCATGCCCGTGATCTGGAAGGCGTGGGCGTGGCCGAGCAGGAACGTGCGCCGGGTCAGGCCATGCAGCAGCCGGTCATAGAATCCGGCTCCACGGCCGAGCCTCCTTCCCCGGCGGTCGAAGGCCAGCCCCGGAACCAGGATCAGGTCCGCGTCCCCGGCCGATCCCGCCGGCGCTCCTTCGGACGGCTCGCGGATGCCGAGCCGTGAGACCGCGAGCTCCTCCAGCGCGTCCACCTTGCGGACCGTGGCCGAACGGTCCGCGGCCATGCGGGGCAGCAGCAGCGTGCGGCCTTGGCTGAGCGCGAGCCGCAGCAGCGCGTCCGTGGCGGGTTCGGATCCGAAGGAGGCGTAGAGACAGACCGTGCGGGCCTGCTTCCATTCGGGCAGGGCGGCGACCAGGAGGGCGGCCGCTTCGCCGGCCGTCTCAAGCTCCCGGCGCGTGAGCGCGGCCGCGCGTCCCGACATCTCGGCGCGCATCCGTTCCTTTTCCTGCCGCGGTTCCATGGCCCGGATTCAGAACAGCCGGCAGAGCGTCAGCGTGAGGAGCACTGCGGGCAGGTAGAGGATGGAGGCGATGAAGTAGGGCTTCGCCGCCGCCTCGCGACGGTCCGGACGGAGGAAGTCCGACGTCAGTTTCAGGAACCACAGCCCCGCGGCCGTCGAGACCCACCAGTAGGGCGAGGACCAGAGCGGGGAGAACGTCGTGCCGATCAGGCCGGCCGTGGCGACCATCGGCACCGTGAAGGCCGCGGCCCAGCGGGCGGCGGATCCGCCGGCGGGGTCCTCGACCGTCGCCATCCTGAATCCGCCGCGGGCGTAGTCCTCGCGCCACAGCATCGCCAGGGCCATGAAGTGCGGCACCTGCCAGAAGAAGAGCAGGGCGAAGAGCATCCAGCCCATCTCGTCGATCCGGCCGCCGAGCTTGGCGGCCGTGCCGATGAGAGGCGGCAGCGCGCCGGGCAGCGAGCCCACGAGCGTGCACCAGGACGTGCGCGACTTCAGCGGCGTGTAGAGGAGCAGGTACGAGGCGGCCGTGCCGGCGGTCAGCGCGCCGGCGAGCGGATCGGCGCCGAACCAGACCAGCCCCACTCCGGCGGCCAGGAGCGTGAGTCCGAAGGCCAGCGCCGCTCCGGGCGTGACCGTGCCGGCGGGGATGGGCCGCCCGCGCGTGCGCTCCATCCGCGCGTCGGCCTCGCGGTCCCACCACATGTTGAGCGCGCCGCAGGCGCCCGCGGCGAGCGCCGTGCCGAGCGCGAGCGAGACGAGCGTGCGCGCGTCGGCGGCCCCGTCCGGGTCGCTGCAGAAGTAGCCCGCCAGGGCCGTGAGCGCCGAAAGCGCGGAGAGCCTGGGCTTGGTCAGCTCCCAGCAGGCGGCGGGCACGGATCCGGCGCGTTCGCTCATCCTTCCTGTGGTGGAGTCTTTGTCACCGCTGTCCAAGGCAAAACGCCTCAGGCGTCGCGCAGCGCCCCTTCGCGTCGATGGGCGAGCAGCGTGGCCGCGGCGAGCGTGGAGAGCAGCGCGGCCGCGGTGACCACGTGGACCGTGCGCACGTGCGGGTTGAGCGGGAGCTTCAGCCCCAGCACGCCGAGCGCCGTCTGGAGCGTCAGCAGGGCCGTGACCGCAAGGGCCAGCCCCCGGCGTCCTTCGCGCGCCAGTCCGTAGGCGAAGCGCAGCACGAGCAGTCCGGCCAGGATCGCGCCCGAGCGGTGGAGCAGGTTGAACCACCAGGCCGTCCCTTCGCCCGCCGAAGGGATGAAGAGTCCGGCGACCGTCGGCTCCACCACCCACAGGGTGCTGCGGCTCTGGCGCATGAGCGCTCCGGCGACGATGACCGCGAACGTCGCGAGGAGCGCGGCGCGCGCCGTGGAACGCAGCCGGTCCGAGCCTCCGGCGGCCTCGCGCCAGGTCCCGAGGTGCGAGGTCGCGAGCGCGGCGAGCAGCGCGATGGTCAGCTGCGCGTTGACGCCGTGCGTGACGGCGAAGGCCAGCGCCTTGAAGTTGCCCTCTCCGCCCACGTTGAGCCGGTCGAGCATCACGCGGAGCCCGCCGAGCAGGCCCTGCGCGACCACCAGGCCCAGCACCGCGTAGGCCCCGAGCCGCGGGATGCGCCGCGGTTCGCGCGCCGCGTGGGCCCAGGCGATGGCCAGGCAGAGCAGCCCCAGTCCGGCGGCGGCCAGCCGGTGGGAATGCTCGGCGAACTTGTCGATCTCCGTCAGCCAGCCGGGCGGATTGACCGAGCCGTTGGAGAGCGGCCAGTCCAGGAAGGCCATGCCGGCGTGGATGCTCGTGGTGAAGCCGCCCGCCTGCAGCACCAGCGCGGCCCAGCCCAGCGCGCCGAAGCAGAGCCAGCGCAGCGTCGCGTCGCCTTTCGTCGCCGTCGTCATGACCGGGCCGCCTCCGCGGCGCGCCCGAAGGCGCGGATCCTTCCGACCAGGTTGGAGAGTCCGTTGCGCCGGTTGGGGGACAGATGCTGCGTGATGCCGGCCTTGGAGAGGAAGTCGGCGTCCGTGGAGGCGACTTCCGCCGGCGAGGCCCCGTCGTAGAGTTCGCACACCAGGGAGGCGACCCCCTTGGTGATGAGCGAGTCGGCGTCGCAGCGGAAGCGGCAGACTCCGTCTTCCAGCGAGGGCACCAGCCACAGGTTGGAAGTGCAGCCCTCGATGAGGAACTGGTCGAGCCGGAGTTCGGCGGGGAGTCCCGGGGCGCCCTTGGCCCGGTCGATCACGTACTGGAAGCGCTCATGATGATCGGCGAACGGCTCCAGTTCGGCGAGCAGCGCGGCGCGGCGCGAGGCGAGGTCCATGGCTCAGCGTCCGGCGAGCGCTTCCTGGTCCAGGTTGGGGCGGGTCAGGCTCGAGACCTCGCTTTCCAGCCTACGCCTCCGGTCGTCGGGCAGCTTCGCCTCGGACCGGATCCAGCCCAGCACCTCCTGCCAGACGATGGGCGAGGGCCTCCGGGACCGGAGCAGCTCCTCCACGTCGTCGGCGAGGGGCTTGCGGTCGCCGTAGCCTTCCGTGAGCCCTGCGATGATGCGGGCGCCGATCAGGTCGGCCCTCAGCTGTGAATAGCGCGGATGGGCGCGGACTCCGGCCTCGAGCACGCGGACGGAGGCTTCCGAGGCGCGGACCGTGCGCAGGTGTCGTCCGACCGAGCGGTAGGCTTCCGGCCCGAGGTTGGGGGCCTTGAGGAATTCCTGCAGGTAACGGTCACCGATGTCGCGGTCCCGTCTGGAGCTGAGCTCGTCCTTCTTGGGACGCCCGTGATGCGCGATGCCGAGCAGCGCCTGCACCAGGGGCTCATTGGTCTTGAAGAAGGCCCGGTCCGCGGCCGTCACCTGGCGGTGCTGGGCGATCACCTCGTCGTAGCCTTTCGCGTTGAGGAGCGCCTCGAGGTGGAGGGCGGCGTAGGTGGCCTTCTCGAAGCCCCGTGCGGCGGACTGGTTGGCCACCGCGAGCGTGAGCCCGTCGTAGCCCTTCTCCGCGGCGAAGTTGGCGAGCGCGATCATGGCGGGCGCGCTGTCGGCGAACTTCTCCATGACCGTGCGCAGCTCCTTCTCGTATTCCTCGCGGAGCCCGAGCCGGTCCAGCAGGTGCAGCCGTTGCAGCCGGGGGAAGGGCGCCCTCGGTTCGGCCGCGATGCGTTCCTCGGCGATCGAGAGCGCCACCTTCGGCTGGCCGAGCAGCAGGTGGAAGCGTCCGAGCTGGGAGAGCACCGCGTCCTTGGCCGCGCCCTTGAAGGCGCTCGTACGTCCTTCCAGCAGCGTGACCGCCTCGCGCGTGCGTCCGCCGTCGAAGAGCGACCGGGCCTTGAGCAGCAGTCCGCTCACCTCGCGGTCGAGGGTGGCTCCGTCGATGGTCGCGACCGCTTCCGGATATTTCCCGCTCCAATAGAGGGACGTGGCCACCCCCATGGCGGCCGCTTCGCGGAGCGGAGGGGGGAGGACTTTGCCGGATTGGAGCAGTTTCAGCCCTTGGGAGACCACTTCTCCGTCCCGTTCCTTGAGTTGGAGGAACTGGAAATACCGTTCGACGTAGTCCTTGGCCAAAGGGTCATCGATGGCCAGGTGCTCGAGACCATGCTGGAGCGTCTGGATGGCATCGTCAGTACGACCAAGATTAGAGTGTAAGATATTGGAATAGAACAACTTAGCCTTTGCATTGGAAGGCTGGCAACGCACCGCGATCTGGGCTAGGTTGAGCACGTCGGCGAGGCCTGCGTTCCTGGCCTGCGCGTCCATGGCCTGCTTGAGGAAATGGCTCGAGACCAAGCCTAGGTGTTCCGCTTTGATTGCCTCGGATTTCTTGGGATTTTCTTCGATTCTGGTGAGTGCCATCCGGGTCATCTGTTGGAGGCCCGGATCCAGAATCAAATCCGTGAACAGGTAAGTACGCCGGGCGTAGCTGGCTATTTCGGCCTCTGATTTGCCAGCCGGAAGGCCGGCCAAGAGAATGACTTCAGCGTCAGATTCCTCCGCTTTTGGGGCATTTTCCACCTTTTGAGGGGCCTGCGGGCTGCCTGGCGACGGGGTCTTGGCCTGTCCCGAGGCCCAAGAGGGTGACATGAGCCCGAGCAGAGTCAGAACAACGCTTAAGCCGGACCCTTTTAGCATGGGGCGTTCATCTTGGAGGAGCTCCCGTGGTTGTCCCGCCCAAAATGCCATTCTCGGCGGCAATGCAGCTCCGAGTAAAGAAACCTTAAAAAGCCCAAGATTCCTCTTGCATGAGGGGCTCCCGTTTGTATGCCCAAACGCTCTTTTCCCTATTTAACCGAGGCCCATGCCCACCATCAACCAGCTCGTGCGCAACCCGCGCATCAAGCCGAAGACCAAGTCAAAGTCTCCGGCCCTCAACAATTCTCCGTTCCGCCGTGGCGTCTGCGTGCAGGTGATGATCCGCACCCCCAAGAAGCCGAATTCCGCCCAGCGCAAGGTCGCCAAGGTGCGTCTCACCAACGGCCAGGAGGTCATCTCCTACATCCCTGACGAAGGCCACAAGCTGCAGGAGCACTCCGTGGTGCTCGTCCGCGGCGGCCGCGTGAAGGACCTTCCTGGCGTCCGTTACCACATCGTCCGGGGCCCCCTGGACTGCTCCGGCGTCGAGAAGCGCCGTCGCTCCCGCTCCAAGTACGGCGTGAAGCGTCCCAAGGAAAAGAAGGCCTGAACCCCGTCCCCCTCAATCTGATCCGCCATGTCCCGTCGTCGCAAAGCAGCCAAGCGCGTCCATCTCCCTGACGCCCGTTACGGCAGCGCCCTCGTCAGCCAGCTCATCAACATCGTGATGAAGTCCGGCAAGAAGTCCGTCGCCCAGGCCATCGTCTACGGCGCGATCGAGAAGGTCAGCGAGAAGCTCATGAAGGGCAACCCCGTGGAGCTTCTCCTCGGCGCCCTGGAGAACTGCCGCCCCAAGCTCGAGGTGAAGAGCCGCCGCGTCGGCGGAGCCACCTATCAGGTGCCCGTCGAGGTCAGCCACGAGCGTCAGAACAGCATCGCCCTCCGCTGGGTCGTGGCCGCCGCCACCGCCCGCAAGGGATCCCCGATGTCCGAGGCCCTCGCCGCCGAGGTCGTCGACGCCTACAACAACACCGGCAACGTCGTGAAGAAGCGCGAGGAGACCCACAAGATGGCGCAGGCCAACCGGGCCTTCGCCCACCTGCGCTGGTAATCTCCGTCCGTCCGCAACGTCCGTCCCGAGGCTCCGTCCATGTCCGCCCCCCTTTCCAAGCTCAATTCGCCGAACCGCAAGTTCCCCCTGGAGCACACGCGCAACATCGGCATCGCCGCGCACATCGACGCGGGCAAGACCACCACGACCGAGCGCATCCTCTTCTACACCGGCGTGGTGCACAAGATGGGCGAAGTGCACGACGGCACCGCCACCACCGACTGGATGGAGCAGGAGCGCGAGCGCGGCATCACCATCACCGCGGCGGCGATCTCCGCCGGATGGAAGACCAAGGAAGGTCATTTCGCCGACATCGACCACCGCATCAACATCATCGACACCCCCGGTCACGTGGACTTCACGGCCGAGGTGGAGCGCTCGCTCCGCGTCCTTGACGGCGCCGTCGCCGTATTCTGCGCCGTGGCCGGCGTGCAGCCCCAGTCCGAGACGGTCTGGCGCCAGATGAACAAGTACAGCGTGCCCCGCGTCGCGTTCGTCAACAAGATGGACCGTACCGGCGCCGACTTCTTCGGAGCCGTCGACGACATCCGCCAGAAGCTCAAGGGCAACGCCCATCCCCTCTACATTCCGATCGGCCAGGGCGAGGCCTTCAAGGGCCTCATCGACCTCGTCAAGAACGTCGCCTACCTCTACGACGAGTCCGACCCGAAGGGCATGAAGTTCAACCAGGTCGACATCCCCGCCGACCAGAAGGACGAGGCCAAGAAGTGGCGCGACGGCCTCATCGAGGCCCTCGCCGACTTCGACGACGCCCTCGCCGCCAAGTACCTCGACGGCCAGGAGGTCAGCGTCGACGAGATCCGCACCGGCGTCCGCAAGGCCACCCTGTCGATGAACTTTGTCGGCGTGATCCCCGGCTCGGCCTTCAAGAACAAGGGCGTGCAGATGCTCCTCGACTGCGTCGTGGATTACCTGCCTTCGCCCGTCGACGAGACCTCGGCCATCCGTTTTTTTAATGATACGGCGACCACCGAGATCAAGATCGCCGCGGACGAC
>CAZRPB010000010.1:0-25202 GCA_964601955.1 uncultured Klebsiella sp.
GACCAGGCCCTCTGGGGCAACGTGCTCCTCACCGTCGGCTGCCGCACCGCCTGATCCTTTCCCCCATGAAGACCCGCCTCCTCGGCAAGACCGGCATCCGGCTCCCCGTCCTCAGCTTCGGCGCCTCGTCCCTCGGGCAGGAGTTCCGCAGCGTCGCGCTCGACGACGCCCTCAAGTCCGTTCAGGTCGCCCTCGACTGCGGCCTCACCTACATCGACACCGCGCCCTTCTACGGCCGCGGCATGTCGGAGGTCCTCCTCGGCATCGCGCTCCGCGGCGTGCCCCGCGACCGCTACGTGCTCAGCACCAAGGTCGGCCGCTACGACATCGGACACTTCGATTTCAGCGCGAAGCGCGTCGCCGAGAGCATCGACGTCTCCCTGCACCGCCTCGGCACCGACCACATCGACATCGCGCTCTGCCACGACATCGAGTTCGTGCCCATGCAGCAGATCGTCGACGAGACCATCCCCGCGCTGCGCAAGGCGAAGCAGGCCGGCAAGATCCGTGCGCTGGGCTTCAGCGGCTACCCCCAGAAGATCTTCCGCTTCATCTGCGACCAGACCGACGTCGATTGCGTCCTCAGCTACAACCAGTACACGCTGCAGAACACGCGCTTCGCCGACGAGACCGTGCCCTACCTCAAGTCCAAGGGCGTGGGCGTCATGAACGCCGGTCCGTTCAGCGCCCGCCTGCTCACCAACGCCCCGCTGCCCGCCTGGCTCAAGGAGCCCGAGGAAGTGAAGGCCGCCGCCCGCAAGGCCGCCGCCCACTGCGCCGCCAAAGGGGTCGACATCGCCAAGCTCGCCCTGCAGTTCTGCCTGCAGAACGAGGACATCACGACGACCGTCTCCGGCAGCGCCAATCCGGTGAACATCCGCAACTGGGCCAAGTGGGCCGAGGAGCCGATCGACCGTGAGCTGCTCGCCGAGGTCCAGGCGATCTTCGCGCCGGTGCGCAACGTCGGCCACCTCGAGGGTCTCAAGGAGAACAACTGAACCCATGAAGGCCGTCGTCCTCGAGCGCCCGCAGGAGTTCCGGTTCTTCGACGCCCCCGAGCCGCCGGCGCCCGGCCCCGGCGAGGCGGTGGTGCGCGTTCACCGCGTCGGCATCTGCGGCACGGACTACGGCGGTTACCTGGGCAAGATGCCCTTCTATTCCTACCCCCGCGTCCCCGGACATGAACTTGGGGTCGAGGTGCTCTCGGTCGGCGCGGGCGTGACGAACGTGAAGCCGGGCGACCGCTGCTCGGTAGAGCCCTACATCAACTGCCAGAAGTGCTACAGCTGCCTTCGGGGCTTCACCAACTGCTGCGAGAAGCACCAGACGCTCGGCGTGATGTGCGACGGCGGCATGGCCGAGCGCTTCCTGCTGCCCGCCCGCAAGCTGCACGTCTCGACGAAGCTCACCTATGACCAGCTGGCGCTCGTCGAGACGCTCGCCATCGGCTGCCACGCCGTCGACCGCGCCGCCCCGAAGGCCGGGGAGACGGTACTCGTCATCGGGGCCGGCCCCATCGGGCTCTCCGCCGTCGAGTTCGTCAAGGTCTCAGGCGCCAAGTGCGTGGTGATGGACATGAACGCCGACCGGTTGAAGTTCTGCACGGAGGTGATGAAGGTCGACGGGGTCGTGCTCGCCAAGGGCGACGGCTCGGAGCTCGCCGCGCTCGAGGCGCTCACGGACGGCCGCCTGGCCGACGTGGTCATCGACGCCACGGGCAGCAGCCGCTCCATGACGGGATGCTTCGCCTACGCGGCCTTCGCCGCCCGCGTGGTCTACGTGGGCATCACGCAGCAGGACCTGGTCTTTCCCCACGCGCCGCACCTGCACCGCCGCGAGCTGACCATCCTCGCCAGCCGCAACGCGCTCTCGAAGGACTTCGCCCGCATCATCCGCCTCATTGAGGAGGGCGTCATCGACACGCGCCCCTGGATCACGCACCACGCGAAGTTCGAGGACCTCATCACGGCATTCCCGGGCTGGCTGAAGCCGGAGTCGGGCGTGATCAAGGCGATCGTGGACCTGACCTGACGGCATGCGTCTCGACGCACACCAGCACTTCTGGTCCTACGACGCGGCGCAGTATCCTTGGATCCCGGCCGGGTCGCCGCTCCATCGCGACTGGCTCCCGGACGACCTCGCGGCGCTGCAGGCCCCGCTGGGACTCGACGGCTCGGTGGCGGTGCAGGCGAGGCAGACGGTCGCCGAATCGGACTGGCTGCTGTCCCTCGCGGACAAGCACGCAGGCGTGAAGGGCGTCGTCGGCTGGGTCGATCTGCGTTCGGACCGGGTCGAAGCCGACCTCGCCCGCCTCGCCGCGCATCCGAAATTCGTCGGCGTGCGCCACGTGGTCCAGGACGAGCCGGACGACGCGTTCATGCTCGGCAGGGATTTCCAGCGGGGCGTCTCCAAGCTCCGTGAGCATGGCCTGACGTACGACATCCTGATTTACCCCAAGCAGCTCGAAGCGGCGATCCGACTCGCCGAGTCGTTCCCGGACCAGCCCTTCGTCCTCGATCACATCGCCAAGCCGCGCATCAAGGACGGCGCAGTCGAACCGTGGAAGTCGCAGCTCCGCCGCCTTGCGAAGCTTCCCAACCTCCATTGCAAGGTCTCAGGCATGATCACCGAGGCCGACCATCGTGCCTGGCGCCCGGAGCACCTGCGCCCGTACCTCGACGTCGTCTTCGAGGCCTTCGTGCCCTCGCGTCTCATGTGGGGCTCCGACTGGCCCGTCTGCCTCTTCGCCGGCGGTTACGAACAGACCTTCCGCCTGGTCGACGACTACGCCCGAAGCCTCACGCCGGCGGAGCGCGACGGACTCTTCGGCGGCAACTGCGCGAAGTTCTACGGAATCGCCTAGCGGACCGTCGGCGTGTTCGGGTCCCGCGTCGCCTTGAAGATCCAGTCGTTCGCGGCCATGTCGATGTCGAGTCCGCGCTTGGCGCTGAGCACCGCCGAGGGCAGGGGGCCCGTGCCGCAGCGGAACAGCTTGAGCCGGCCCGTGCCTTCGAACTTGCCGTTCTTCGTCGTCTCCGACTTGGCGGGCTCAATCGCCAGGTACATGTCGAACACGCCCCCGGGCGTCTCACCCATGAGGACCTCGAAGGCCACCTTCTGGCCTTTGACCGGCCTGATCCAGGGTCCTGCCCGCAGGCGGTTGAGCGAGCCGGGCCGACGGTCGATCTTGAATTCGTCGGTGCAGGTTTGCCCGAAGTCCTTGTAGCGGTTGTCGCCGCCGACCTCGATGCGTTCGTACCCGTCGTCGAGGGCGACCTTGCGGTCCCAGCGCACCAGCAGCCAGTCGTCGCCGGAGCCGACGAACCTGAATGGCATTGAGCTCGGCGGCTCGATCATGCAGCGGTAGTGCACCACCCAGCGCGACGGCTTGACCTCCTTTTCCACGTCGAAGGCCTTGGGCGCGGCGTCAGCGCCTTGGGAAGGGATCCACAGCTGTGTGCTGATGACTTGTTCCGGCGCCTGGTAGAACGACGAGAAGCGTGAGATGCTCCAGCCTCCGTCGACGAAGGATTGGATGACCTTCCGGTAGGCGGGGATGGCGCCGTTGCCCGTCATGGATGCCGTCGGCTTCCGGTCCTTGGTCTGCTTGATGTCGTAGAAGGTGCCGATCATGCCGTCGAGCGTGCCGGAGCCGCCGCGCGCGCCGAACATCGAGACGAAGTTGCGTCCGCCGCGCCCGGCGCCAAGGCCGGCGCCGATGCCGCCGCCCGCGCCGCCACCGAAGCCCTTGGAGCCTGAGCCCGAAAGAAGCCCGCCCGTGACGGGGCTCATGGGCGCCGGCGGCAGGGCCGCCACGGCCAGGGGGTTGGTCGCGCTCTTGGAGGTGATGCGGGTGGGCGACTTCGTCATCGCCTTGACGTTGCGAGGCTTGGTCTTCTGCCGGTCCTTGGTGACGCGCTCGCCGCCGTTGCCGCCGCCCGCGCCGGTCGAGAACGAGTCAGGGTCACGCTTGGCCGACGTGGTGACCGTCGCCACGACCCAGAAGGCCGCGAGCAGGATGAGCAGCAGGTGCACCGCCAGCGACACGGTCAGGCCTTCCCCGCCGATCCGCCGCCAGAATCCCTTGCGCGCCCGGGCTGTGAGCACGGACGGCTCCGCCGGGGCCTTCTCCTGGTTGTCTTCCATGGGTCAACGGGCGATCGACGCCCTCACCGGGGTGAATATCCAGCCTTTGGCCGCCATGTCCACCTTGGGAACGGAGGGATGCCCTTTCGCGATCTGTTCGGGCAGAGGCCCGTCGGCGAAGCGGAGCAGCTTCAGCCCCTCACCCTTGCCGTTCGTCCCCCGGGGCTCGATGCAGAGCATGGCGTAGAAGGTGCCGCCCGGAGTCTCGCCCAGGACGATCTCCAGCGGCACCTCCTGGCCGGCCGTCGCCTCGATCCATGGCCCGCATCGCATGGGTTTTCCGAGGGAAGAGGGGTGGGTCTCGTCGCACTTCTGCCCGTTGAACTGACGGTAGACGTTCTCGCCGCCGGTGACGAAATGCTGATAGCCGGAGTCGAGGGCGACGCGGCCGTTCCAGCGCACCACGAGCCAGTCGTCGCCGGAGCCGACGAAGCGGAACTGCCCGCCGCGCGGCACCTTGACCGCGCCCTTGTAGTGCGCGACCCAGCGCGAAGGCTTCACCTGCTTCTCCACGCCGTAGGCCTTGGGCGCGGATCCGGCGGGGCAGGGCGGGATGAAGATCTGGGAGGCGAAGAGCACTTCCGGCGCCTTGAACTTGTCGCTCAGCGCGCCGGCGGAGAAGTTCTTCTCCACCAGGAATTCCCTGACCTCGCGGTTGTAGACGCCGATGGCCGCGCTGTTCGACGGATCTCCGAAGACTTCCGGCTTCCCGCCCATCGCGCCCGTCGGCTTGCCGGCCCGGTTCTGCTTGAAGTCGTAGAAAGTGCCCACGATGCCGTACGATCCGACGCCGCCCTTGGCGCCGAACATCGAGACGAAGTTGCGTCCGCCGCGCCCGGCGCCAAGGCCGGCGCCGATGCCGCCGCCCGCGCCGCCACCGAAGCCCTTGGAGCCTGAGCCCGAAAGAAGCCCGCCCGTGACGGGGCTCATGGGCGCCGGCGGCAGGGCCGCCACGGCCAGGGGGTTGGTCGCGCTCTTGGAGGTGATGCGGGTGGGCGACTTCGTCATCGCCTTGACGTTGCGAGGCTTGGTCTTCTGCCGGTCCTTGGTGACGCGCTCGCCGCCGTTGCCGCCGCCCGCGCCGGTCGAGAACGAGTCAGGGTCACGCTTGGCCGACGTGGTGACCGTCGCCACGACCCAGAAGGCCGCGAGCAGGATGAGCAGCAGGTGCACCGCCAGCGACACGGTCAGGCCTTCGCCGCCCAGGCGCTGCCATAGGGAGCCGCGGGGGCGGACGGCGAGCACGGACGGCTCCTCCTGGGTCTTGTCCTGGGGTTCGGACATCGGGGGACGATGTTCTCATATTTTTGCGGACATCTCTCAACGCCAAAGACACCCCAAGGAGGTCCCGGCTTCCCCTTTCTCCCAAATGGCAGAAGATGGCGCAGTGACCCGACCGCATAAAAGCGACGCAAGGGACGGATCTGACGCCTCCGCCCAGGCGGCACTTCGGGCCGGCCTTGCGCGACGGCTGGCCGCGGAGGACGGGTCGTTCGCCGCCGCCCGCGATCTCCGCCGCTGGGTGCGTGACCAAGGAGGCGCCGCCCCGGCCTCGCTGCGCCGGGCCGCCAGGGTCTCTTGGGTGCTCCCGCCCCTGGGCGTGAGCCTTGCCCGTGCGGCGGCGGGCGATCCGGCCGTCGCGGCATTCCCTCCGCCCGACCTCGGGGAAGACGTCGGGGTGACCAGCGCGGTCGTGATCACGCCCTCGGCCGACCAGTCGCTCGCGGCCGTCTGCGCCGCCTCGCTTCCTGCGGCGCAGGTGACTTTCGTCGGTGGCGTTCGGCCGAACCGCGAGCTCGCCGCCGCCCTCGCATCAAGGACGCCCCGCCGCTGCAGCGATCTTTCCTCGGCCTCGCCGCATCTGTCCGCCTGCGACAGGATGTCATTCCATGGACTCGACGGGCGCGCGCTGCAGGAGGCGGCGAAGACGTTCGACTCCGTCCCGCGGCTCGACCTCAACGCGCCGCCTTCCGCCGACCTGCCGCCGCCGTCGACGCCCGCTGGCGGCGAATGGACCGAGGCCGGATTGCGCGCGGCGGTCACGGCGGTCGAGACGCCCGTGCCGACGGGCATGCCCGGAACGTTCGTGCGCAGTCCGCGACGATTCACCTACGGCCGTGGTCGCTCCTACTTCCGTCTCTCCGCCGGCGCCGATCCGGCCGAGTGCGTCCGCGTCCTCGACGCGCTCGTGGCGATGCGGCATGTCTGGATCGTGAGCGTCGACCCGTCCCATGATCCCCGGCTGATCGAGCGCGTCGCCCGCGACGCCGCCTTCTGCGAGGAGCAGACGGAGGACGTCTTCGCCGAATTCGTGACGGCCGGCGACCGGGTGCGCGTGATCGGGCAGTCCATGACGGAGCCGCCACCCGACGCATGCTTCATCACCGGACCTCTTTCGGACTCACCGGAAGCGGAGATCCGCCATCATTATCACCGTCAGCTCCTGCGGATCGGCCTGCCTTCGGTCATTCCTCCCGGTCGGCTCGCCTAGGATTGCGTCCGGAGCCGTCCGTCCGCAGTCTCGGCGCATGGACCTGAAGCCGCTCGAGGAGAAGATCGCCTTCCTGCAGCGTCACGTCGAACAGCAGGACCGCGCCATGCTCGAGCTCACGCGCGAGGTCGCCCGCATTTCCGAACGTCTCGCCCGCGCCGAGGCGCGTCTCAAGCAGCAGGCCGGCGGCGAGGATTCCGGACCGCCCGCCGATGAGCGCCCGCCGCACTGGTGAGGGCTTGCCTCGACCTTTCCACCCGAGAAACATACCACCACCATGCAACGCATCCTCGCCCAGGCCGCAGAAGTGAGCACCGACGTCACCGACCCCCTCAGCTTCTGGGAGTACGGCATCTACTTCGTCGCCGCCATCGTCATCACCGTGCTCGTCGGCCGCACCCTCTTCCGCAACGGCCGCACGTTCCTCGTCGACGCCTTCCATGGCCGCGAGGAGATGGCCGACTCGGTGAACCACCTGCTCATCGTCGGCTTCTACCTGGTGAACTTCGGATTCATGCTGCTCTTCCTCGCCACCGGATCGCGGCCGGAGCGCCCCCTCGTGGTGGCTGAGCACCTCAGCTGGAAGATCGGCATCGTGGTCGTCGTGCTCGGCGTGATGCACATGCTCAATCTCCTCATCCTTAACGGACTCCGTTCGGGCGGCATGAAGTCCGCGCCTCCGCCCGTCCCCCCCCGTTACTGAGCGGGCCCGGGCGATGTGCGGTCGGGTGACCCAGTTCGGCCGCTGGGCTGAGATCGTCCGGGAGCTCGGCGTCGAGGCCCCCGTGGCCGCGCCGCGCTACAACGTCACGCCCGGCACGCCGGTGGTGACGGTGCGGGCTGAGGACGGCGTGACCTTGGCGGAGCCCGTTCTCTGGGGCTTCCGACCGCGTCGCGCCGTGGGCGGACGGGATGAGGGCCACGCCAACGCCCGGGCCGAAAGCGCCTACGACAAGCCGACCTTCCGCGAGTCCGCCGGGCTGCGCCGCTGCCTCGTGCCCGTCGACGGCTACTACGAATGGAGCGTCGAAGGACGAGCGCGCATCCCCCACTACTTCCGCGCGGCCGACGGCGGACCGCTCGCCCTCGCCGGACTCTGGTCGGTCACGGAGGGCGCTTCGCCCCGCCGCACGTTCTGCATCGTCACCGTCGCGCCCAATCGCGAGGCCGCCGCGGTGCACTCCCGCATGCCGGTGCTGCTCATGGGCGAGGCCCGGCGCGCCTGGATTTCCGGGCGGCCGTTCTCGCCGGATGACTTCGCCGCCCTGGCCCGCACCGCGCCCGACGGATCCCTCGCCGTGCATCGCGTCGGCCCCGAGGTCGGTCGGGCCGCCGCCGAGGGACCGGGGCTCATCAGTCCGCTCGGCCGGGTCGCCGGTCAGTCCGACTTCCTTTCTGATTTGCTAGGGTGAGCGCGTTCGGCTGAGTCTCCGTTCCCGATGTCAGGCCCGCTGCACGCACCCAAGACCGTCTCCAAGCCCTGGGGGCGCGAGATCTGGTTCGCCGATCAGCCCGCCTACGCCGGCAAGGTGCTCGAGGTGAAGGCCGGCCGACGGCTCAGCCTGCAGTATCACGAACGCAAGACCGAGACCCTCTACCTCCTCTCGGGCCGCGTGCGCCTCACCTTCCGTCCGCCCTCCGGTTCCGCCGTGCCCGCGGCGGGCGACGTCGGGCCGGCGGATGAGCACGTCTGGACCCCGGGCCAGTCCGTCCACATCCCCGTCCGCACCGTCCACCGCTTCGAGGCGCTGGAGGACAGCGTGCTCATCGAAGTCTCCACGCCCGACCTCACCGACGTCGTGCGCCTCCAGGACGACTTCTCGCGGCCCGCCCGCGACTGACCTTATCCATCATCATGCGCAAAGTACTGGCTTTCGACCTCGGCGGCACGAAGTTCGCCTTCGGCGTCGTCAATGAGGACGGCAGCGTGCTCGGCTCCGGCCGGGTGGAGACCCTCGCTGACAAGGGGCCCAAGCAGGCCTGCGAACGCGTCGCCGAGGCCGCCCATCGGCTGCTCGCCGAGCTCAAGCTCAAGCCGGTCGACTTCGTGGCCATCGGCATCGCCTCGCCCGGTCCGCTCGACATGGCCCGCGGCTGCGTCGACGGCTCGCCCAACCTGCCGGGCTGGACGGGTTTCTCGATCACGGAATACCTGAGCAATTCCTTCGGCGGCCTGCCCGCGCGCATCGACAACGACTGCAACGCCGCCGCGCTCGGCGAATACCGCTTCGGCGCCGGCAAGGGCAGGAAGAACGTCGTCTACATCACCGTGTCCACCGGCATCGGCGGCGGGGCCGTCATCGACGGGCGCCTCATGCGCGGCGCCAACGGCAATGCGGCCGAGCTCGGCCACATCCCGCTGACCATGGACGGCCCGCGCTGCGGTTGCGGCAACCCGGGCTGTTGGGAGGTGTACGCCTCCGGCACCGCCATCGCGCGACGCACCCGCGAGGCCCTCGCCGCCGGCCGGCCGTCCTCCATCCTCAAGTTCGCCGGCTCGATCGAGGAGGTCACGACCCATCATCTTTTCCAGGCGATGGCGGAGGGCGATGCGCTCGCCCGCGAGATCTGGGCCGAGTCCATCAACTACCTCGGCCGCGGCCTCGGCGCGGTCATCAACACCTTCAATCCCGACGTGATCGTCGTAGGCGGCGGCGTCACCGCGGCCGGCGACGCGCTCTTCATCCCGATGCGCAAGAGCGCGGCCCAGTACGCCTTCCCGCGTCTCTCCGCCGTCTGCACGATCGTCCCGGCGGGACTCGGCGGCAACGTCGGCGTGGTCGGCGCGGCCGCCTGCGCCCTCGAGCACGTCAGCTGAGCCGGCGCCGGGTGAAGGTCTCCGTCGTCATCCCGGCCTTCAACGAGGAGAAGCTGCTCCCCTCGGCCCTCGCGGCCGTGAAGGAGGCCTGCGCCGCCTTCGCCGAACGGGGCTGGGCGTGGGAGTGCGTCGTCTGCGACAACAACTCCTCCGACGCCACCGCGGAGCGGGCCCGGGAGGCGGGCGCCCGCGTCGTCTTCGAGCCGGTCAACCAGATCGGCCGCGCGCGCGACGCCGGCGCCCGCGCCGCCTCGGGCGACTGGCTCGTCTTCATCGACGCCGATTCCTGGCCGTCCGCGGGGCTCTTCGCCGACATCGCCGCCCGAATCGACTCCGGGCGCGCCGTCGGCGGCGGCAGCGTCGTGCGGCTCGAGCCCGGCACGCCCCCCGTGGCGCGGCTGGTCTGCGGCGGATGGAACCTGTGGAGCCGGCTCACGCGCTGGGCGGCGGGCTCCTGCGTCTGGGTCGAGGCCGCCGCGTTCCGTGAGGCCGGCGGGTTCGGCACGGAGCATTACGCCGGCGAGGAGGTCTTCCTCAGCCGGAGGCTCAAGTCCGTCGCCCGGCGCCGCGGCCTGCGGTTCGAGATCCTCTCCGCCCATCCGCTTCTCACCTCTTCGCGCAAGGTGAGGCTTTACACCGTGGGCGAGGCCCTCCGGTTCTTCTTCCGCATGGCTTTCTCGTTCGGCCGCGCCTCGCGGCGCGCCGACGTCTGCCACCTGTGGTATGACGGAAGGCGCTGAGCCCTTCAGAGACGGCGGCGCTTCCAGGCCGGGATCGGGAACGACGTCAGACGGTCCGACGCGACCTCGACCGGGTCGCGCGGCCGCAGCGCGCGCGCCTGCCGTCCGTCCACGATCACGTAGTGGCGCGCCGCCGTGATGCGGTCCGCCACCTCCCAGCAGTTCTCCGGGCCGTTCACCCACTTCTCCGGCGGCAGCCGGCGCAGGTCGAACGGCGCGGAGTAGCTCCGGAGCGTCTTGCGCGGCCCCTTCGCGTATTCGTGGAAGTACGACATCGCGAGCTCGCGCACGCTCCGGTAGACCGGGTCCCGCCAGCGCAGGCAGACGTAGTTGGTCTTGGAGACCGCGCCCCAGCGTCCGCCCACGCGGAACGGCGCGATCACGTGGTCCATGTCCCGGTGCGCGCTGAAGTCCAGCAGCAGCGGCGGGTGCCCCTGCAGCCAGAGCGCGAACGCGGCGATCATCGCGCCCTCGATGCAGTGGGCGCAGTCCGCCTCGAGCGCCCCGAGCACCGGCCTGGCCGTGTCACCCTGCGGCTCGAAGTTCTGGGGCATCCGGCAGAGGAAGTCCTGCACCGCGCGGGGCGTCCGCAGGCGCGCCAGCGTGCGGGCGTGCGGGCGGGGGAGTCCCCGGCGTTCCGCCAGTCGGATGCGGGCCGCGAGGTCCATGGCGCAGGATGGTCGCGCCCGACGGCGCCGACAAGCGGCTTTCGGATTGGATTCCCGCCGTCCGCCCCGCTAGGTTCCCCCCATGCCACTCTTCGACTTCGTCTGCGCCGACTGCGGCAAGGCCAGCGAGGTGCTCGTCCGCGCCGATGAGCGCCCCGTCTGTCCTGACTGCGGCTCCGCCCGTCTCGAGAAGCAGCTTCCCGTGGTCGCGGTCAAGGGCCTGAAGTCCGACCACGTGCACACGAACGCCTGCGGCTGCGGCAAGCCCCGCGGCGGCTGCGGCGCCGGCTGAGATGGACCCGGCCGTCGTCGAGCACCTGAGGCAGGGCGTCCTCAGCCTCATCCTGATCATCGTCTCGATCGGGCTGCATGAGTTCGGTCACGCCTGGGTCGCC
Source organism: uncultured Klebsiella sp. (assembly GCA_964601955.1). Lineage (GTDB taxonomy): Bacteria > Verrucomicrobiota > Verrucomicrobiia > Opitutales > UBA953 > UBA953. Next base: position 11,259 of record CAZRPB010000010.1, read on the forward strand.
GACCTCCGCGGCGACCCGCTTCCGCGCGCTCAGGGCAGGGTGTCCCTCAACCCGTTCGTGCACGCCGACCCGATCGGCACCATCCTGATCCCCGCCGTCATGATCTTCTTCAGCCCCGGCGTCGGCCTCATCGGCTGGGGCAAGCCCGTCCAGGTGGCGCTGCTCAACCCGAGGACCCGTCGGGCGGACGACATCCTCATCACTCTCGCCGGCCCCGGCATGAACCTGCTCCTCTGTCTGACCTTCGCCCTCATCGGCGGTCTCGGCGGCTTCGCCCAGGGCCCCACCAAGGACTTCCTTGAGCAGGGCCTCTTCCTCAACGCCGGACTGATCGCCTTCAACCTCATCCCCGTCCCTCCGCTGGACGGCTCCCGGGTGGCGCTACGGCTGGGCCTCTTCTCCGAGCAGGTGTTCATGGCCCTCGCCCGCTGGGGCTTCGTCATCCTGCTGGTGCTGGTCAACCTCCCGCCTTTCCGCATGCTGCTTTGGGCCGCCCTGAAGGTGGTCGCAGTCCCTTGTTTCGCCCTCTGGGAGGCGCTTCTCTGACGGCCACCGGAGGCTTGCCAATCCGGCCGCCCCGCACGAATCTGACGCCATGCAGACCCTTGGCGAAAGACTTCAGGAGGCCCGGCAGCGCCTGGGCGTCACGCTCCGTGAGGCCGCCGAGTTCACCAAGATCCGCACCGACTACCTGCAGGCCATGGAGGCCGGGCAGTTCGAGTCCATCCCGCTCGCCGACGTCTACAAGCGCGGCTTCGTGAAGCTCTACGCCAAGTACCTCCGTCTCGACGAAGAGAAGGCCGCCGCCGACTTCAACGCCCACCATTCGCTCAAGGCCTCCCGCCGTCCGCTCGACGCCGGCGTGGAAGAAGCCGACGGCGAAGGGTTCGCCCTGCCGGTCGGTCCGGCCGCCATCGACCGCGACAAGCTCGTCTACACGATCCTGGTCGTGGGCCTCGTCGCGCTGCTGCTCTGGGCGCTCTTCGGCTGAGGCGGGGCGGTTGACCTCCGGCCGCCCGCGGTTAAGGTGGCTTCGTGTCCGTCCGTCCCGAATACAGGGTCCTCGTCCTCAACCGTCTCTGGCAGCCGGTCAACATCGTCGGCGTGCTCCGCGCGATGAACCTGCTGTTCCGCGGCCGGGCGAGCGCGGTTCATGCCGAGGGCGACGGGCCCCACCAGGTCTTTCCGGCCGAGGAGTGGCTGCGTCACTCGTTGCAGCATCCGCCGGCCCCGGCCGACGGCGTGAGGTCCGCCTGCCTGCTCATCCGGGTGCCCCGCGTGCTGCTGCTAGGGCTCTACGACCGCGTGCCCCGCCGCGAGATCCGCTTCAGCCGCCGCAACGTCTACCTGCGCGACGACCACGCCTGCCAGTACTGCGGCCGCAAATTCCGCGAGGAGGAGCTCAACCTCGACCACGTCGTGCCCCGGGACGTCGGCGGCAAGACGAGCTGGGACAACATCGTCACGGCCTGCGTGCGCTGCAACTCGCGCAAGGCCAACCGCCTGCCCGAGCAGGCCGGCATGACCCTGCGCCGCGCGCCCGCCAAGCCCCGCTGGAGGCTGGTCACGGCTTCGGCGCTCTCCGAGGAGGAGCTCGCCGCCTGGCGGAGCTTCCTCGAGGTGACGCCCGCGGGACAGCTGCCCTGGCGCAACTGATCTCCGGCTGGTGCGGGTAACCAGATTCGAACTGGTGTCACCACTTTGGAAGAGTGGGGTCCTGCCACTGAACGATACCCGCGCGGCCGGAAGGTGACTATCCACTCCCGGCGGGCCTGGTCAAGCCTGCGTCCCGGGAGCGGGCAACCGGATTCGAACCGGTGTCTCCACTATGGGAAAGTGGGGTCCTGCCACTGAACGATGCCCGCGTCTCCTGGAACGCCTCCATCCTGGCCCGGCCCCCGCGGCCGGTCAAGCGACGCGCGGCCCTTTGCGCTTCCACGCCCGTGCGCTTCGGGCATCTTCCGAGCATGCCTTCCCGGTCTTCCGCCGCCGCCCGCCCGCGTGACGTGCTCATGATGGCGACCCCCGCCCACAACGCCGACCTGCGCTGGTTCACCGGCTTCCGCGCCTCGGACCCCTTCCCGGCCTTCTCCGCCCGCGGACGCAAGGTCGGACTGCTGCCGCTGCTCGAGGTGGGTCGCGCCCGCGCCGAGTCCGACCTGGATGAGGTCGTCGACCTCAGCGCGCTCATCGCCGACCTGCGCAAGTCCAACCCCTCCGCCGGCGTGCCTGACGCGATCGTCTTCGCCGCGCTCGCCCGCGGGGTGAAGCGCTTCACGGTGCCTTCCGACTTCCCGACGGGGCTCTTCCTGCGCCTCCGTGACCTCGGTCTCGACCTCGTGCCGCTGGGCGCGCAGGTCACCGAACGGGGCGCGCCCGAGCTCTTTCCCGCCCGCTGGATCAAGTCCCGCGCGGAGGTCGCCGGCATCCGCGCCGGCAACCGCGCGGCCTGCGCCGGATTCACCGCGGTCGAGCGCGTTCTCGCCGAGGCCGCCGTCGGTCCGCGGCACGCGCTCCGCTGGCGCGGCAAGCCCGTCACCGCCGAGCTGCTCAAGGAGGAGGCGCAGGTCGCCATCCTCCGCGCGGGCGCGCTCTGCGACATCGGCCTGATCATCGCCCCCGGCGACCAGGCGGTCGACTGCCACTGCTCGGGCTTCGGGCCGGTCAGGGCCGGCCAGCTCATCGTTTGCGACATCTATCCGCGCGACACGGAGTCGGGCCAGTACGGCGACATGACGCGCACCTACCTCAAGGGCCGCGCCTCGGCGAAGCAGCGGCGCATGGTCGAGGCGGTTCTGTCCGCGCAGCGTCTGGCCCTCCGCCGGCTGCGTCCTGGGGTCAAGGGCAGCGCGGTGCACGAGGCCGTCATCGCCCACTTCGAGTCCCTCCGCTACCGTACGGGCTTGGTCAAGGGAACCTACGTGGGTTTCTTCCACGGCCTCGGCCACGGCCTGGGCTTTGACATCCACGAGCCCCCCGCGCTTTCCCGACGCTGGCCCCATCCGCTTGAGCCAGGCCATGCGGTCACTGTCGAGCCCGGGCTCTATTACCCCGGAATCGGCGGCTGCCGCTTCGAGGACGTCGCCCTCATAACCCGTTCCGGCATCGAGATGCTCTCGGAGCATCCGTACGCCTGGGAGATTCCTTGAGCATGCCGGCGCGGCGGGGCAGGGCGGGCACGCACACCACGGTCATCGAGGCCGCGGTGCCGGTGGTCCGTCTCCTCGAGACGCGCGGCCGTGTCTCGCGCGGGATGATCGAGGCCGGCATCGGGGCCCGGGGGCGCTCGGTCAAGGTGCGTCCGCTCGCCGGCGGCCTCCGCGTCACGGTGGTGTCGAAGGGGTCGCGCCAGGAGCTGCACGTCTACGGCATCACGCCCGCCGAGGCCCGCGCGCTCCTCACCGCGGCGGCGCTGCCGGGCTACGCCGTCAACTTCTCCGATGCCTGAGCTTCCCGTCCCAGCGGCGGAGCTTCCGCCGGAAGGCGGCGCGCCCTACGTGGCCCGCTTCCCCGCCCGCCGTCTCCCCGCGGCGTGGGCCGGCCTGCTCACGGGCGCATCCCATGCGGTGCTGGAGAGCGGGCCCACGGGACGATACACCGTGGTCCTGCCCGAGGCCGCCGAGATGCGCGCGCTTCCGGATGGAGGCTCCGCCGACGGCTTCCTCGCCGCGCTGCGGTCTGAAGCCCCGCCGGCTCCCGACGGATGGCCGCGTTTCCGCACGGGCTGGATTCTCGCCCTCGGCTATGAGCTGGGCGGCGCTTTCGAACCCGTGCGGTCGGCGCCGGATGACCTGGGCCTGCCCCGCGCGGTCCTGCTGCGGGCCGACGAGACGCTCACCTACGACGCCCGGACGGCGGAACTTTTCGTCGCGCTCGCTCCCCGCGGGGCGGACTCCGGGGCGCTCCGCGCCCGCGCCGTCGCGCTCGCCGGCCGCTGGGACGCGGCCTGCGAGGCGCCGCCGCCCGTGCTTCGGCCCGCGGGCGATCCCGCGCCGGTCCTCGCCGAGTCGCTCGGCGCCGATGCCTTCACCCGCGCCGCCCGGCGCGCGCAGGAGCTCATCGCCGCCGGCGACACCTACCAGGTGAATCTCTCCACGCGCCTCGAGCTTCCCGCCGCGGCGGATCCGCTCCTCGCCTACGAGGCCGTGCGCGCCACGAACCCCTCGCCCTACATGTCCTTCCTGCGCGGGCCGGAATTCACCCTCGTGTGCGGATCTCCCGAGCTCCTCGTCGCGGCCGCGGGCGGGGTCATCGCGTCGCGTCCCATCGCCGGCACCCGCCCCCGCACCGGCCTGGCCGACGAGGACGCCGCCTTCGCGCGCGAGCTCGCCGCCGATTCCAAGGAGCGGGCCGAGCACCTCATGCTCGTCGACCTGCTCCGCAATGACGTGGGCCGCGTGGCGGCCCCGGGCACGGTGCGCGTGCCCGAGTTCATGGCCGTCGAGCGCTATTCGCACGTCATGCACCTCGTGTCGCAGGTCGAGGGCGCGCTGCCTTCGCCCCGCCCCGCGCCTTCCGCCGTCATCCGCGCGCTCTTCCCCGGCGGCACGGTCACGGGCGCGCCCAAGGTGCGCACGATGCAGGTCATCGCGGAGCTCGAGCCGGTCGCGCGCGGCTTCTACACCGGCTCCGTCGGCTGGGCCGACGACTCCGGAGACCTCTGCCTCAACATCGTGATCCGCACCCTCGTCCGGACGCGGCCGTTCCGCGGCTCGCCGCGCTGCTTCGTGCAGGCCGGCGCGGGCGTAGTCGCCGACTCCGTGCCCGGGCGCGAGCACGAGGAGTCGCTCCGCAAGGCGCTCGCCCTCCGCGTGGCTCTGGCCCGCGCGCTCCCCGCATGAGCCGCGTCTGGCGAGACGGCGTCCTCGTCGACGGCGACCCTTCGCCGGGCGCGTTCCCGCCAGGCGCGGCCTTCTTCGAGACCATCGCGCTCCGCGACGGCTCCGTCGAATGCCTCGACGACCATCTCGCCCGGCTGCGTGGCGGCCTGGAGCGCGCCGGCCTGCCGGCCGGCCCGCTGGCCTCCGGCGACCTCGCCGTCTGGCGCTCCGCGGTCAGCGCGCTCGGCGGCCGCGACGGCGTGCTGCGGCTCGTCGTCGGCCGGGACTTCGAGGAGCTCGGCCTGCGCGCGCTGCTGCCCTCGCCGCCGGTCTTCCGCCTCCGTTCATTGCGCACCGTCCGTGACGCGCCCGAATGGCTGCCGCGTCCGAAGTCCGCGCCCTGGGCCAACTCCTTCGCCGCCTCGGTCGAGCTCCGTTCGCTCGGCGCCGGCGCCGGCGCCGAGGGCGTGCAGTTCGATGCGCGCGGACGCGTCAGCGAGGGCTCGCGTTCCAGCCTCGCCTGGCTGGAGGACGGCGCGCTGCACGTGCCCGCCGCATCGACCGGCCGCCTGCCCGGCACCGCCCTCGCCCAGCTCGTCCGCTGCGCGGGACTGCCCGTGGTCGAGGCCGAGTCAGCCGTCCCGGTCCGCGCCGAGGCCGTGCTGCTTCTGCGCTCGACCCTTCCCGGGGGCGGCGCGGCCGTCGAGGCCTGGGACGACGCCGAAGGCCGCAGGATCTGGAGCGGCGATCCGGCGTCGTCGCGACCGCTGCTCGGCCTTCTCGCCGCGCACCGCGCTCAGCGCGCGCTCAGACTGGCGTAGAGCGGCAGCGCCGTCGCGAGCACCAGCAGCGCGAGGAACGCGACCGAGGTCACCGCGGAGAAGCACGTCGTTGCGAGCAGCGTGCCGAGCCGGAGCTCGGCCGCCTCCTGGCTCCGGTGCGCGCGGACCGCGAACCACGTCGCGAGCGCCGCGAGCAGCGCGTGCACCGTGAGCACGGCCGTGAAGTGGTTGAAGTAGAGCGCGGTGAGCGGAGGCAGGCGGCCCGGCTCGCCGGTGACCGCCGCGACCAGCACCGGCTGGGCGCGGAAGGCTACCGCGCCCGCGGCCGCGGGCAGGGCGGCGGTGAGGAAGACGGCGAGCGCCGACACCGCCTGGATCTCTCGGGGCTGCATGCGCGCATCCTCCCTTCGCGCGCGCCGCCGGTCAACGCCGGGATTCGCCCTCGCCAAGCGGCCCGCGCGTTCCTAATCCTCCGTCGATGGATTCCTGGACGCTCTGGCCCGCCTTCGCGCTCCTGAACGGACTCGCCGCCGCCTTCTCGCTCGTCGGCGGGGTCGTCTCCGCCCTCACCCACGCCGAGCTGGAGGACCTGCGCACCCGCGACGCCAAGGCGGCCGTCGCCCTCGACCGCGCCCGTTCCGACCACGGCAACACCCTCGCGGCCTTCGACCTGCTGGTCGTCGCGCTCGTCGGACTCAGCGCCCTGCTGGGGGGCGCCCTCATCGGCGGCACGGTCCTGCCCCGCCTCGGCGACGGCTGGGCCCCGGCCTTGCTGACGGTGCTCGGCGCGGCCGCCGTCTCGCTCTTCCTCGCCTGGCTCGCGGTCATGCTTCCCCGCAAGGTCGGCATGCACTTCAGGCGCGACCTCGCTCCGCGCGTCGCCCCCTTCCTCTCCGTGGCCCGTGCGGCGGCCCGACTGCTCCGCCGCCTCGGCCGGCTGCACGACTCGCTCGCCCCGGCCGAGGAGCCCGGCGTGGACCGCGGCGACGCCGAGATCGGCAGCCTGGCGCGCGCCGCCGCCCGCGAGGGGCGCATCACCCAGGCCGAGAGCAACCTCGTGGCCAACGCGGTGCGACTCGACGACATCCCGGTCTCTCAGGTGCTCACGCCCCGCTCCGTCGTCACCTCGCTCGAGGCCGGACTGACCGTCACCGACGTGCTCCGCATGCATCCCAACGTCCCGCACGGACGCCTGCCCGTCTGGGAAGGCGGCGCCGACCGCATCGTCGGCGTCGTCCGCCGCCGCGACCTGCTCAAGGCCGCGGGCGAGGGCCGGCGTGACGCGCGCGTGCGCGACCTCATGGGCAAGGCCCATTTCGTGCCCGAGACCGCGACGCTCTCCGACGCCCTCAACGACCTCGTCCGCGCCCACCAGCACCTCGCCGTCGTCGTCGACGAGTTCGGCGCCTTCTCCGGCGTCATCACGCTCGAGGACGTGTTTGAGTCGCTGCTCGGCGTGGAGATCTACGAGAAGGACGACCCGCATCCCGACATGCGTGAGCTCGCGCGCCAGCGCGGCCACCGCGTCCCGCGTCGCAAGGACGGCCCCGAGGCGCCCCGTCAGGCATGACCGCCGCGCTCGCCTTCTGGGTGCACGACCTCGATCCGGTCGCCTTCCGCTTCCCCGAGGGCTGGCCGCTGGGCGGCGTCCATTGGTACGGGTTGGCCTACGCGGCCGGCTTCCTGCTCGCCGCCTGGCTCTTCGGCCGCTGGCGCCGGGCCGGCGTCGCGCCGTTGCGCGACGGCGCCGACGAATCCGCGCTCATGACGGCGCTCATGGTCGGCGTGGTGGGCGGCGGGCGGCTCGGCCACGTCCTGCTCTACGCGCGGGAGGCGTTCGCGGCCGACCCGCTGATGGTCTTCCGCGTCTGGCAGGGCGGCATGGCCAGCCACGGAGGCTTCCTCGGCGTCACGCTCGCCTGCCTCTGGTTCGCGCGCACGCGACGGACGTCCTTCCTCGCCGTCGGTGACCTCGTCTGCGCGGCCACGCCCGCCGGCATCCTCTTCGGCCGCCTGGCGAACTTCGTCAACGCCGAGCTGGTCGGCCGTCCCGCCGACGTGCCGTGGGCGGTCATCTTCCCTCGGGAAGGGCCGGTGCCCCGTCATCCTTCGCAGCTCTACGAGGCCTTCGGCGAGGGCCTGCTGCCCCTCCTCTGGATGTTCTGGCGTTACCCGCGGCGCCTGCCGCCCGGTCGCGCCGCGGGCGAGTTCCTCCTCCTTTACTCGGCGGCCCGCATCGTCTGCGAGGCGTTCCGCGCGCCCGAGGACGGACACCTCCTCGGCCTCACCGCGGGGCAGTTCTGGACGCTCCCGCTCGCGGCCGCGGGCGCCTTCCTCGTGCTGCGTTCGCGCCGCCCGGAATGATGTTGCCCGTCACGGGCCGCGGTGGGAGAAGCGTTCCCGGATGATCACGGTTCCGCTCCTCGACCTCGGCCCGCAGAACCGCGCCCTCGCGCCGGCGTTCGAGCAGGCCTTCCGCGAGGTCGTCGCCTCCAACCAGTTCATCATGGGGCCTCGCCTCGAGGCCTTTGAGAAGGACTGCGCGGCCTTCCTCGGCGTGAAGCACGCGCTCGGCGTCTCCTCCGGCACCGACGCGCTGCTGCTCGCCCTCATGGCGCTCGACGTGGGCGAGGGCGACGAGGTCCTCATCCCGTCGTTCACGTTCTTCGCCACCGCCGGCTCGGTCTCCCGCCTCGGCGCCACCCCGGTCTGGGTCGACGTCGATCCGCATCGCTTCAACGTCGACCTTGCGGACGCCGCCCGGAAGGTCGGTCCGCGCACGCGCGCGATCATGCCGGTGCATCTCTTCGGCCAGTCGCTCGACCTCGGCGCCCTCCGCGCCTTCGCCGCCGCCCACGGGATCCGCGTGATCGAGGACGCGGCCCAGTCGATGGGCGCGCGCTGGGAAGGGCGCGCGACGATGTCGGTCGGCGACTTCGGCGCCACGAGCTTCTTCCCCTCCAAGAACCTCGGAGGCATGGGCGACTCCGGTCTCGTCACGACGCAGGACGACGCCCTCGCCGAACGCGCGCGCGTCCTGCGCGTGCACGGCATGCAGCCCAAGTACTACCATCGCGAGGTCGGGGCCAACTTCCGCATGGACCCGCTCCAGGCGGCGATGCTGCACGTGAAGCTGCCGCACCTGCCGGAGTACAACTGCGCCCGCGCCGGCAACGCGCGCTTCTACCGCGAGTCCCTGGCCGGCGCGCCCGGGGTCGCCGAGAACCGCCCTGGGGCCGACGACGGCGCCAAGGTCCTCCTGCCCGTCGACTTCTCCGGCCAGGGCATCTGGAACCAGTTCACGCTCCGCGTCCCCGGTGGCCGCCGCGACGAACTCAAGGCCTTCCTCACGGCGCGGAAGATCGGCTGCGAAATCTACTATCCGGTTCCGCTCCACCGCCAGGAATGCTTCCGCGGCGTGGGCCGCGGGGCCGAGACCTGCGCGGTCTCGGAGCGCCTCGCCGCCGAGGTCCTCAGCGTCCCGGTCTTTCCGGAGCTGACGGCGGAACAGCGCCGGTGGGTCGCCGATTCGCTCGCCGACTTCGCCGCCGGCCGTCCGGCCTGACGCTTCAGAAGAAGCGGATGCCCTTCACCTTCATCTGCGCGTGCTGCTCGTCGGAGCAGGGCGCGTCGGTGGGGGCCGCGGGCGCGACGTCGTTCGGCTTCACCAGCCCGTTGGCGAGCAGGTACTGCTCGACCTCGGCGCCGGAGACGTCGGGGAGCAGCACCCCGTCGATCTCGACGCACGGCGAGAGCCGCTGTCCGGACCGCTCGACCATCTCGGCGTAGTTGGCGGGGTTGCCGATGATGTCCACGTCCTCGTAGGCGAGGCCGTACTTCTGCATGATCGCCCGGACGCCGTTGCTCCAGCCGCAGCTGGGCTTGAGGTAGCACTTGATCTTCATCGTGCCCTCAATGTGCGGACTTCCGGACGGAATCAAGCCGGGCGGCGCGGTCTCCGTTCCTCGGCCGGGCCTTTGGGCGCCTCTTCGGCCGGCTCATACCAGTAGCCGATGCCATGGATCGTGCGCAGGCACTCCAGCCCCCGGCCCAGCCGGCCGAAGGCCGTCCGCAGCTTCGCCACGTACTGGTCCAGCGAGCGGCTGCGCACGTCGGCGTGCACGCCCCATACCGCGTGGATCAGGCCGTGGCGGCTGACGATCACGCCCGGATTGGCGTGCAGGTGGCAGAGGATGCCGATCTCCTTGCGCCCGACCTTGGCGGAGCGGCCCGCCGCCGTGATCTCGAGGCGTTCGGGATGCACCTCGACGCCGTTGAAGCGGAACACGCCGGTCGCCAGTGCGGCGTTGCTGGTGAGGCGGTTGTCGCCCGAGGTCTCGGTGCGGCGCAGCACGGCGCGCATGCGGGCCGCCAGCTCCTCCGCTTCGTGAGGCAGGCAGACGTAGTCGTCGGCTCCGGCGTCGAGCGCCCGCGCGATGTTGGCCGAGCCCCTGGCGCCTGAGATCATGATGACGGCCGGCCCCACGGGGCTGCGCCGGATGCGCGCGAGCACCTCGAATCCTCCCACGTCCTGCAGGAACGGCTCCATCAGGACGAGGTGAACGTGGTGTTCCTCCAGGAAGCGCAGCGCGGTGGCTCCCTTGTGGAAGGTCTGGTGTGAGAAGCCGGCTTCGTCCATCTGCCCCGCCAGTTCCGCGCAGAGGGCACGGTCGTCGGCGACGATGGCCACGAGGGGCTTCTGCTTGGCTCTCACAGAAATGGGGGGTTGGGCTGTCCGGGGCGGGACAGGGGGTGTGTACACATCTGTAAAAACGCACCGTGTTGCCAAGAGCGTATTCACCCCAATCATACGGGCATGAACGGTCCCGACGCGCCCAAGCCCACCTCGAGGATCAAGGTCCTGCTGTTCCTGCTGATCTTCATCGGCACCGCGGCCTGGGGCGGCTATGTTCTGGCCAAATACGCCCACCTGCGGGGCCCTCGCCCGACCAACCCGATCGAGGACCGGAGCCTTTTCGGGCGTTGACCCCTAAAAACTTGACCCGAGGGCAGGGGCTTATTTCTCTTCCGCTTCCGCCGACCGCCCCCTTCGTCTAGCCCGGTCCAGGACACCTCGTTTTCACTGAGGTAACTGGGGTTCGAATCCCCAAGGGGGCGCCAGGCGGGAAGCTTTCCCACCGGACTCAGTCCGGCAGGGCAGGGCTGTGGTGGGAAAAAGGGCTTGTCTTGGTTCAAAAAAAACTGAAGTATGACCGACCCTCGCCCCCCCGGCACCCTCCCGTATGACGCCCCCTTCTTCCAGGAGCGCCCGTCGCCCTCGCCGTCCCCGCCCGGCCGACCTCAAGCCCCACGAGGCTGAGCTGGCCCAGTTTTTCGTCAGAATGGCCGGAATCCTCGGGGTGCCGAGGTCGATCGCCGAGATCTACGCCCTCCTTTACGGGTCCTCCCAGCCGCTGGACTTTGACCGCATCCAGGCCCGGCTGGGCATGAGCAAGGGCTCGGTCAGCCAAGGGCTCCGTTTTCTCCGCGACCATGGCATGATCCTTTCAGTCCGGGCCGCCGGCTCCCGCCGTGAACGCTGGCAGCCCACCCCGTCGCTCGCGACTTCACTCGTCAATCTCCTGCGCAGCCAGGTCCTGCCCGCCTTGGAGCAGTCGACCCCCTCGCTCCGCCGCATCCAAGACGCCGCCGCCGCCGAGGGCGCCACGCCCGAGGTCCTCGAACGCCTCGGTCGGCTCAACCGCTGGAACGGCCGCGCCCTCGAGCTCGCGCCGCTCCTCCTGCCTCCTCCGGAGGCCTGACTCACGTTTTCCGCCGGCCTGGCCGGTGACAGTCCTTCCGCTTCCACGCGTGCCGTCGCACTCCCCGGCACGGGCGGCAGCCTGCGCGGGTCTCCCGCGCCGACTTACGAAACCTTGAAGATCGCCATCACATCGGGCTATTTCGATCCGCTCCACCGCGGGCATCTCGAGCTCTTCCGACTCGCGCGGGCCCGCGGCGACGCCCTCTGGGTCATCGTGAACAGCGACGCGCAGGCCAGGCTCAAGAAGGGCGCTCCGTTCCTCGATCAGGAGACCCGCCTCGCCCTCGTCGCGGCCTTGCGTGACGTGGATCGCGCCGTGCTCGCCGTCGACTCGGACGGCTCCGTGCGCCTCACCCTCGCCGGCCTGGTCGCCGAGGCCCGCGCGCATGGCCACGACCCCGTCTTCTGCAAGGGCGGCGACCGCCACGCCGGCAACATCCCCGAGGCCGACGTCCTGCGGGATCACGGCGTGCCGCTCATCGACGGCCTCGGCGCCAAGGTCGACAGCAGCTCACGGATCACCGGCCGGCCGAGGTCCGACGAAAAGGCCTGACAACCCCACGCATCTCATGAAACCCCGCGCGCTCATCACCGGCATCACGGGCCAGGACGGCTCCTACCTGGCCGAACAGCTGCTCGCCGAAGGCTACGAGGTCCACGGCTTGCTTCGCCGTTCCTCCGCCTTCAACACCGGCCGCATCGAGCACCTGTACATGGACGACCTCGTGCGCGACATCCGGCTGCGCAAGGTGAACCTGCACTACGGCGACCTCTGCGACGGCGCCTCGCTCATCCGTCTGGTCGGCGAGATCCGCCCCGACGAGATCTACAACCTCGGCGCCATGTCGCACGTCAAGGTCTCCTTCGAGCTGCCCGAATACACCGCCGACGTGGACGGCCTCGGCACGCTGCGCCTGCTCGAGGCGGTCCGCATCCTCGGCCTGACAAGCTCCGTGCGCTTCTACCAGGCCTCGACCTCGGAGGTCTTCGGGGAGTGCGGTGACGCACCGCTCAACGAGGAATCCCCGTTCCGCCCGCGCAGCCCCTACGGCGCCGCCAAGGCCTACGCGCACTGGGTGGTGAAGGGGTATCGCGAGGCCTACGGCATGTTCGCCTCCAACGGCATCCTCTTCAACCACGAGTCGGAACGCCGCGGTGAGACGTTCGTCACCCGCAAGATCTCCATGGCGGCGGCCAACATCGCGCACGGCCGCCAGGACCGGCTCTTCCTGGGCAACCTCGACGCCGTCCGCGACTGGGGTTACGCGCCCGACTTCGTGCGCTGCATGCGCCTGATCGTGCGCCACGGGCGGCCGGACGACTTCGTCATCGCGACGGGGGTGGCGCGCTCGGTCCGTGACTTCTGCACGCTGGCCTTCCGTCGCGCGGGCTTCGACCTCGCGTGGGTCGGCTCCGGCGCCGCCGAACGCGGGGTGGACCGCGCTTCGGGCCGCGAACTGGTCTCGCTCGACCCGCGCTACCTGCGCCCGGCCGAGGTGCACCGCCTGCTCGGCGACCCTTCCAAGGCCGTGCGCGAACTGGGCTGGGATCCGGCCTCGACGTCCTTCGAGCAGCTCGTGCACCGCATGGTGGACCATGACATGGCCCTCGTGGCCGGACAGCCGGGGCGATGAAGCTCGCCGGCTCCAGGATCTTCGTGGCCGGCCACCGCGGCATGGCGGGCTCCGCGGTCGTGCGCGCCTTGCGCGCCGCGGGCCACGCCGACGTCGTCGGCCGCACGTCGGCGGAACTCGACCTGCGCGATCCCGCCGCGACCGCCGCGTTCTTCCACGATGAACGTCCGGACGCGGTGGTGATGGCGGCGGGCAGGGTGGGCGGCGTGCGCGCCAACGCCGCCGACCGCTACGGATTCCTCCGCGACAACCTGCTCATGGCGCTCAACGTCGTGGAGTCGGCCCGCCTCGCCGGCGTCCGCCGCCTGCTCTACGTGGGCTCGAGCTGCGCCTACCCGCGCGACGCCGACCAGCCTTTCCGCGAGGACGCGCTCCTCACCGGGGCGACGGAGCCCACCAACGAAGGGTACGCGCTCGCCAAGGCGGCCGCCGTGCGCCTCTGCGACTTCGCGCGCGAGCGCCACGGCTGCGACTTCTTCTCCGTGATGCCCTGCAACCTCTACGGGCCCGGCGACGACTTCGTGAGCGATGACTCCCATGTCGTGCCGGCGCTGCTGCGCCGCATGCACGCGGCCCGCGCCGAGGGCGCGCCTTCGGTCCGTATCTGGGGCACGGGCGCGCCGCGTCGCGAGTTCCTGCACGTCGACGACTTCGCGCGCGCCTGCGTGCTGCTGCTCGGCCTCGACCGCCCGCCGCCCGTCACCAACGTCGGATCGGGCGAGGAGCTCACCGTCCGCTCGCTCGCCGCCCTGGCCGCCACGACCGTCGGCTACGCCGGCCGCGTGGAGTTCGACCCCTCGATGCCCGACGGCGCGCCCCGCAAGCTGCTCGACGTCTCACGCCTGCGCGCCCTCGGCTGGAGTCCTTTGATGACCCTGTCCCGCGGACTCGCCGAGACCTACGCCTGGTATCTCGCCAATGTCGCCGAATCGCGGCGCTGAGCC
>CAZRPB010000010.1:25302-29524 GCA_964601955.1 uncultured Klebsiella sp.
CCCTGTCCCTAATCTCACCTTTGCCCTGCCTCTCTCCGGGCACCCTTCCCCTTGCCCCCGTGCCAGCCAGCCCCCTGAACTGAAATGCCCTCCGTCACCCTCTGCATCCCCGCGCGTCTCGCCTCGACGCGCCTTCCGCGCAAGGTCCTCCTCGACCTCGGCGGCAAGCCCGTCGTCCAGCATGTCTGGGAGCGCGCCAAGCAGGCCCGCCAGGCCGACCGCGTCGTGCTGCTGACCGACTCCGAGGAGGTCGCCGGCGTCGCCCGCGGCTTCGGTGCCGAGGTCATGATGACCGATCCGGCCTGTCCCTCGGGCACGGCCCGCATGGCCAGCGTGATCGACCGTCTGCCCGGCGACTTCTTCCTCAACGTGCAGGGCGACGAGCCGTTCATCGAGCCCGCGCTGCTCGACGGGCTCATCAGCCGCTGGAAGGAGACCGGCTGCCGCCTGGTCACCGCGGTCTCCCGCATCGCGTCCGCCGAGCGCCTGCTCGCCGCCAGCGTGGTCAAGGTCGTCCGGGCGGAGGACGGCACGGCCCTCTACTTCTCCCGCAGCCCCGTCCCGCACCTGCGCGGCGTCGATCCGGCGGAATGGACCGCGCGGCGGGATTACTGGGCGCACATCGGCATCTACGGCTACGACCGCGCCACCCTCGCCGCCTATCCCGGCCTCGGGGCTACCGAGCTCGAGACGGCCGAGTCGCTCGAGCAGCTCCGCTTCCTCGCGCACGGCATGACCTTCCAGACCGTCGTCACCGGCTACCATCCCGTGGCCATCGACACCCCCGCCGACCTCGAGGCGGCGCGGAAGATGATGTGACGCGTGCGGCGCGCCAAGCGCCGCTGTGCAAAGATGCAAATGTGCAACTCGCCTGCGGCTTGTACAAAAGTGCAAAAGTGAAACCAGATCATGGGGCTGCGAGAAAGTCATTGTCTCAGGTAGGGTTGAGCGCCCTCGCTCAACCGCGGCCGACCAAGGCGTTCAGCCCAGCCTCCAGGCTCCCGATCTTCCTCGCCCGACCTTTGCGCTTTTGCACAGGAGCTCCGCTCCGGCTTGCACCTTTGCACCCCCTCCAATCCCCCCTCCTCCCCCTTCTGAACCCGATACGCTCGCCCATCATGCCCACCCCCCTCGAATCCGCCCGCGCGCTGCTCGCCGCCGAGGCCGCCGCCCTTTCCGAACTCGCCGCCCGCATCGGCGCGCCCTTTGAGCGCGCCGTCGACCGCATCGCCGCCCATCGCGGCAAGGTCGTCGTCTGCGGCGTCGGCAAGTCCGGCCTCATCGGCCAGAAGGTCGCCGCGACGCTCTGCAGCACCGGCACGCCCGCCATCTTCCTCCATGCCGCCGACGCGGTCCATGGCGACCTGGGCATCCTGCAGCCCGGCGATCCGGTCATCCTCGTCTCCCGCTCCGGCACCACCGCCGAGCTGGTGCGCCTCATCCCGGTCCTGCGCGGCTTCGGCTCCCCGCTCATCGCCATCGTCGGCAATCTCTCCTCGCCGCTCGCGGAGCAGGCCGACGTGGTCCTCGACATCGGCGCCCGCCCCGAGGCCGATCCGCTCGGCCTGGTCCCGACCACCAGCGCGCTGCTGACCCTCGCGCTCGGCGACGCGCTCGCGGCGGCGCTCATGACGAAGCGCGGCT
Organism: uncultured Klebsiella sp.; assembly: GCA_964601955.1. Classification (GTDB taxonomy): domain Bacteria; phylum Verrucomicrobiota; class Verrucomicrobiia; order Opitutales; family UBA953; genus UBA953. Next base: position 26,947 of record CAZRPB010000010.1, read on the forward strand.
TCGGTCCGTCCGACTTTGCCCGGTTCCATCCCGCCGGCCAGCTCGGCCGCAACCTCACCCTCACGGTCGGCGAGGCGCTCCAGCCGCTTGAACGCTGCGCCTGCGCGCGCCCGGGCGACTCCCTGCGCGACACGGTCATCGCCATGACGCGCCACCCGCACGGCGCCGCCTGCGTGCTCGGTACGGACGGCACGCTCGCCGGCCTGATCACCGACGGCGACCTGCGTCGTGCGCTCGGCCGCGGCGTCGACCTCAACGCCGCCCGCGCGGCCGACATCATGACGGCCAATCCCATCCGCGCCCACGGCCCGATGTCCCTCGCCGAGGCCGCCCGCCTCATGGAGGACCGTCCCTCGCAGATCTCCGTGCTGCCCGTGACCGACGCCGCGACGAACCGCTGCCTCGGCCTCATCCGCATCCACGACATCTACCAGGCCGGCCTGGTCTGACCCGCATGCGCACGAAGTCCGCCCATCATCGCGACCCCTCGCTCACCCCGCGCGAGCGCGCCGTGCTCGCCGTCGCCGCGGCGGTGCTCGCGCTCGTGCCGTGGTCATGGGGCGGCTCCGTGCCCTGGACGGTCTTCGCCGGCTGCGGCTTCTCGCTGGCCGCGCTCCTCGCCGCGGTCGGCACCCTCGGCGCCCAGCGCGTCGCCCTCCTCGTCTGGGGCGTCCTGCTCGGTGCCTCCTTCGCCTTCGTGCCCGCGGACGCCCCCGCGTGGTCGCATGCGTGGCTGGACTGGACCGCGTTCCCGATGTGCGGGCTCGCCGGCTCCGCCTTCGCCGCCTGGTCCATGCGCGCGGACCTCCGTTCACGCACCTCGGCGGAGTCCTGCGCTGACCTACGCCGGTTCGTGCCCTTCTGGGCGGGCCTCGCCTTCGCCGCTTACGTGGCCGTGCAGGCGCTCAACCCGTGGGTGCGCGTCGATGACGTCGAGGGGTTCTGGAAGGCGCAGGGCCTCGCGTTGCCCAAGGGTGAGGCGACCCACGTGCTCCGATCCCTCGACCACGTCGCCTGGCTGCCCTCGGGCGTCGAGGCTCCGTTCTCCGGCGGCAACCGCCTCTGGTTCGGCATGAACGCCTGGCGCGTGCTCGTCACCCTCGCCGGCCCCTGGCTGCTTTTCTGCGCGCTGGCGGTCGGCCTGCCGCGACGTCGCGGCTACGTCACGCTCGGCTGGATCTCGGTGCTCTCCGCCGCCGTCGTCGGCGCCTACGGCCTGGTCAATCAGCCCTCCTGGGGGACGGTGCTCGGCGTGCCCGTGCCGCACAACGCGGCCACCTTCGGTCCGTTCCTGCAGCGCACGCACGCCGCGGTCTACCTGTATCTGCACGTCGCGCTGGCGCTCGCGCTGGGCTTCTGGCATCTCCGCCGCTCGGCGGAGCACGCCTCGCTCGGCGGCCCGCACCTTCTGGCCGGGTTTGCCGCGCTCACGCTCGCGGCCGTCGCGGCCATGGTCAACAGCATGGGCGCCGTCGCGGTCCTCGCGCTGCTCTTCTTCGTCGTGCTGCCCCTCGCCTGGAAGGTCGGGCTCCGCTCGGCGGGCTTCGACGTGAAGGACGGCGCGTTCTATGCCGCGGTCGCGGCGCTCTTCGCGGCGCTCGCGCTGCTCTCCGTGGCCGACTTCGGCCAGCTGGAGAAGAAGCTCCATTCCAAGCTCGCGGCGTTCAGCGCGTCCGGCACGGATGACCGCGCGCCCTACCGTCGGGCCACCTGGGCGATGGCCACCGAGGGCGGGCTCACGGGCCGCGTCTGGTGCGGCTGGGGCGCGGGCTCCTACCGCTGGATCTCGCCGCCCTACCAGGCCGCGCAGCCGGAACTGCTCCGCAAGGACGGGTCGATGCGCTACCGGGCCCACTACGCGCACAACGATTGGCTGCAGCTGCTCGCCGAGGTCGGCATCCTCGGCTGCCTGCCGGCGCTCGTCGCTCTCGGCTGGCTCCTGCGCCGTCTCCGGCTGGCCTTCGTGCCCGGCCGTCCCGAGGCGGTCGTGCTCGGCGGCACGCTCCTCCTCTTCGCGTTGCACGCGTGGTTCGACCTGCTGGTCTGGTTCACCCCGGTGCTCTATGCGCTCGCGCTGGTCACGTCGGCCCTGCTCGCCTTCCTGGCCCGTTCTTCCTCCGCGCCGGAGGCCTGACCCTTGCTGCAGCTCTTCCAGCGTCTCGACTCGGGAGTCACCGAGCTCGTCGAGGTGCCCGCCCCGGGTCCCGCGCGCGGTCGCGTGCTCGTCCGCACGACGCGCTCGCTGGTCTCGCCCGGGACGGAGCGGATGCTGGTCGCGTTCGGTCGCGCGGGCTGGGTCGGCAAGGCGCTCGCGCAGCCGGAACGTCTCCGCGCGCTGCTCGCCCGCGCCCGAGCCGAGGGCTTCGGCGAGGCCTTCGCCGCGGTGCGCCGACGGCTGGCCGAGCCGGTCGCGCTCGGCTACTGCCAGACGGGCGTGGTGATCGACGGCGGTGGCACGGACTTCACGCCCGGCGAACGCGTCGTCACCAACGGACCCCACGCGGGCGCGGTCTCGTCGCCCGTCGCCCTCACCGTCCGGGTGCCCGCCGGCGTGACGGACGAGCAGGCGGCCTTCGCC
>CAZRPB010000010.1:29624-35740 GCA_964601955.1 uncultured Klebsiella sp.
CGCCCTCACCGTCCGGGTGCCCGCCGGCGTGACGGACGAGCAGGCGGCCTTCGCCCCGCTCGCCGCGGTCGCGTTGGAGGCGATCGGCCTGCTCGCCCCCGCCCCCGGCGACCGCGTGGCGGTCATGGGCCTCGGCCTGATCGGGCAGCTTACCGCCCAGCTGCTCCGCGCCATGGGCTGCGTGCCGCTCGGCTTCGATCCTGATTCCTCCGCCCGGGTCCTCGCCCGTCGTCACGGCGTCGAGGTCTGCGAGGAGGGCGATCCGGTCGCCGCCGTCATGCGCTGGACGGAAGGGAAGGGCGCGGCCGGCGTGATCATCACCGCCAGCACCGCCTCGCACGCCCCCGTCAACGACGCGGCGCGCATGTGTCGCTTCCGCGGCGCCGTGGTGCTGGTCGGCGTCGTCGGCCTCCGTCTCGACCGCGCCGCGTTCTACGCCAACGAAGTGTCGTTCCGCGTCTCGAACTCCTACGGGCCCCGCGACCGCACGGGCCCCGGTTCGGCGTCCGACCACTTCGCCCGTGCGCTCGCCTGGATCGCCTCCGGCGACCTGCAGGTCGGCTCGCTCATCGCGGGCCGCGTGCCTCTCCGGGACGCGCCCGCGCTCTACGCGGACCTCGGCGCCTCGGGCGGGCTCGGCCGCCTGCTGGTGCATCCGGAGACGGATCTCGCGCGCACGGTGCCGCTCGGACCTCCGAAGTCCGAAGGCGTGGGCGTCGCCGTCCTCGGCGCCGGCGTCTTCGCCCGGGCCGCGTTGCTTCCCGCCCTCGCCTCCTGCGGCGAATCCGTCTCGCTCCGTCATGTCGTCTCGGCGCGCGGCGCCTCGGCCCGCTTCCTCGGCGACAAGCACGGCGCGTCCTCGGTCGGCACCGATCCCTCGGCGGCGCTCGCTGACCCCGCCGTCGAGGCGGTCTTCATCGCGACGCGCCACGCCGATCATGCGGAAGCCGCCCTCGCCGCGCTCCGCGCCGGTCGTCACGCGTGGGTCGAGAAGCCGCTGGCATTGGGCATCGCGGACGTCGACGCGGTCGTCGACGAGGCCGCCGGACGCGGCCTCACGCTCATGGTCGGTTTCAACCGCCGCTTCGCCCCGCTCGCGGTCCGTCTCCATGAGGCGCTCCGTGACGCCGCCGGACCGAGGCATTTCCGCATCGACGTCGCCGCCGGCCGGCTGCCCGCGGGACATTGGGCGCTCGATCCCGCCGAGGGAGGCGGTCGCATCGTCGGCGAAGCCTGCCACTTCGTCGACCTGCTCCGCTTCCTCGCCGGCGCCCCTGTGAAGGCGTGGTCAGCGGTCTCGCGGGACCGCGACGGGCAGGACGGCGGAAGGTTCTCCTTCGAGTTCGCCAACGGCGACCGCGGCATCCTCAATTACCTCACCGACGCTCCGGAGGGCGCGCCCAAGGAGACCGTCCGTGCCGAAGGTCCGGGCTGGAGCGCCGAGATCGTCGGCTGGCGATCGCTGCGTTGCGAGGGTCTGTCCGTCCGCGGCGTCCGGGCCATGCCCTGGACGCGGGCCGACAAGGGCCATGCCGCGGCCGTCGCCGCCTTCCTCCGCGCCGTCCGCACCGGAGGCCCCGCCCCGATTCCTGCCGAAGAGCTCCGCGAAGTCTCGCGTCTCGCGGTGGCGATGCAGGGCTGAAACGACCTTTCCATCTTCATGCGCAACGTCTGCGTCCTTGGCCTCGGGTACATCGGCCTGCCCACCGCCTCCGTCCTCGCCACGCGCGGCTGCTCCGTGCTCGGCGTCGACGTCTCGCCGCAGGTCCTCGCCGCGGTCGGCTCGGGCCGCGCCCACGTCGCCGAGCCCGACCTCGACGTGCTCGTGCGCGCCGCGGTGGGCTCCGGCAATCTCCGCGTCGCCCCTTCGCCCGCCCCGGCGGAGGTCTTCATCATCGCCGTGCCGACGCCGTTCCGCGACGGACCCGGCGGCTCCCGTGCGCCCGACCTCTCCTTCGTCGAGGCGGCGGCCCGTTCGCTCGCTTCCGTCGTCGCCGACGGCAACCTCGTCATCCTGGAGTCCACCTCGCCCGTCGGCACCACGGAGAAGGTGCGCGCCTGGGTCGAGGATGGCCTGGCCGCCGCCGGCCGTCGCGTCTCCGGACTGCTCTACGCCCATTGTCCGGAGCGCGTGCTGCCCGGCCAGGTGCTCCGCGAGCTGGTGACCAACGACCGCATCTGCGGCGGGCTCACCCCTGAGGCGTCGTCGCGCGCCCGCGACCTCTACGCGTCCTTCTGCACTGCGCGTATCTTCCTGACCGACGCCCGCACGGCCGAGCTGGCCAAGCTCGCCGAGAACGCCTATCGCGACGTCAACATCGCCTACGCCAACGAGCTCGCGGCGGTCTGCGAACGGGTGGGCGTCGACGTCTGGGAGCTCATCGCCCTGGCCAACCGCCATCCGCGCGTGAACATCCTGCGGCCCGGTCCCGGCGTCGGCGGCCACTGCGTCGCGGTCGACCCGTGGTTCATCGTCGACGCGGCGCCGGACCGCACCCCGCTGATCCGCGCCGCCCGCGCGGTCAACGACGGACGCCCCGCTGCGGTGGCTTCGCGCGTGCTCGAAGGGCTCGCCCCCGGCGCGAAGGTCGCCTGCCTCGGCCTCGCCTTCAAGCCGGACGTCGACGACCTCCGCGAGTCTCCCGCCGTGGCCGTGGCCGCGCGTCTCGCGGACGCCGGCTGCCGCGTGCTCGCCGTGGAGCCGCATGCGCGCGAACTGCCCGAAGTCCTCCGCGGGCGCGCCGAGCTCGTCACGCTCGAGGACGCGCTCGCCCGGGCCGACGCGTTCGCGCTCCTCGTCGACCACCGTGCTTTCGCCGGCCTGCGTCTTTCCGACCTCCGCGGCCGTCCGTTCACGGACACGCGCGGGATGGTCCGCTCCTGAAGTCCGCCGTGCTGGTCGACCTGCTCCGTCATCTCGGTCCCTCGTGGCTTGTCCGCCGAGGGTGGCACGCCTTCGCCCGCCGATCGGGTCTTCTCGGGCTGCGCATGCCCGCCCGCCTGTGGCCGGCCTGGGGTCCTTCCGGCGCCGAAGGCGACGCCTTCGTGCGCGAGTGGCTCGCCGCCTCGCCCCGACTGCCCGTCCTGCTGCAGCGACGCGAAGCCCTCGCACCGTTGCTCGAGGCGTGGTCCGTCGAAGCGGGCCATCCTCTCGCCGCGGAAGCCTCCGCCTTGGCGCACGGCCGGTTCAGGGCCTTCTCCGACCGCCTCGTCGATCTCGGTTCGCCGCCCCGCTGGTCGCAGGACGTGCTCGACGGCGCCGACCGCGCCTCGGCGCGCCACGCGACGCGCCTCGGCGACGCCGGCGTGCATGACGTGAAGGCCGCCTGGGAAGTCTCGCGCTTCACCTGGTCCGCCACGTTGGTCCGGGCCCGCCTGCTGGACGGCGATGAGCGGCATGCCGAGCTCTTCTGGCGGCTGCTCGAGGACTGGGCCAAGGCCAATCCCCCGAACGTCGGCCGGCAGTGGATGTGCGCGCAGGAGGCCTCGCTGCGTCTCATCGCGGTCGCCTTCGCCACGCAGGCCTTCCGCGACTCATCCGCCTCGACCCGCCCGCGCCTGCGCCTGGCGGCCCGCCTCGCCGACGTCACCGCGCGGCGGATCCTCGCGGACTTCGACTACGCGCTTTCGCAGCGCAACAACCATGGCGTCTCCGGCGCCGTGGGCCTTCTCACCGCGGGGACCCTCTGGCCCGGCCTGCGAGACGCCGCCCGCTGGCGACGCCTCGGACTGGAGACCCTTCGCCGTGAGACCCTGGCGCTCGTCGCGCCGGACGGCGGCTTCAGCCAGCACTCCTCCAACTACCACCGCCTGCTGCTCCGTCTCCTCAGCTGGGCCGAGGTGATGGAGCGCGCCGCCGGACGCACCCTGCCGCCGGCGGTCCGTCGCCGCGCGCTCGCCGCCACGCGGTTCCTTCAGGCGCTCATGGAGCCGGACGGCACGGTGCACCGTTACGGCGCCGACGACGGCGCGGAGCTGCTGCCGCTTTCCGGCTGCCGTTACGAGGACTTCCGCCCCGCGGTCGGCACGGCCCTCGCCCTCTTCGCGGGCGAACGTCTGCCCGCCGGTCCGTGGGATGAGGACGCGCTCCTGCTCGCCGGTCCGTGCCCGCCCCGCGCGCCGTCGCTCGTCTCGCTCGAGGCCGACTTCCCCGGGTCCGGCGTCACCGTCCTGCGCAACGCCCGCGGAGCCGCATCCTTCCGCGCCCCCGTGCGCTTCGGCCACCGTCCCTCGCAGGCCGACCAGCTGCACGTGTCGATCCGTTGGGACGGCGAATGGATCACCGATGACGTCGGCAGCGGATCCTATCGCGCCGGCCATCCTCATGGCGCGCTCGCGCACGCCCGTCATCATTCCTCGCTCACGGTCGACGGCGCGGATCCGATGCGTCGCGTCGGCCGCTTCCTCTGGCTGCCCTGGACGCCGTGCGTGCGGAGCGACGCCGACGGTGCCGTCGCCGCGTGGCGGAGCGACCCCTCCGGCTTCCGTTGCGAGCGTCGTCTGTTGCGCCTTCCGCAGGGCTTCGTGGTGATTGACCGCGTGCGCGGTCCGCGTGACGCCGAGATCGTCCTGCGCTGGCAGGGACGGAGCCGCGAAGGACTGTCCAGGCTCCGCCTCGTCTGTTCGCTGCCTTCGCAGGAGAGCTGGGTGACCGGTTCGGAAGGCGACGGGGAAGGGTGGAGGTCCGACCGTTACGGCAGCTTCACCCGTTCCTGGGTGCGTCGGCTGGCCGTCCGCGGACGGGACGCGGTCTTCGTCACCGCGGTCGGCTGCGACGTCGAGCTCCTCGAGGACGCGGCGCTCATCGACGGCGTGCGTCATCCCCTGCCTCCGGCCCGATGAGGACCGTCGCGCTCATCCTCGGCACCCGTCCCGAAGCGGTGAAGCTGGCGCCCGTCCATGCGGCGCTCGCCGCGTCGAAGCGTCTCCGGCCCCTGCTCGTCTCCACCGGTCAGCATCGCGAGATGCTCGCCCAGGCCCTCGGCGCCTTCGGCCTGACCGCCGGGGTCGACCTCGGCCTGATGCGCCCCGGCCAGTCCCTTGCGGAATTGGCGGCCCGCGTGACCGCCGGCGTCGGCGCCTGGCTCGACGAAGCCCGGCCCGACGCCGTGCTCGTCCAGGGAGACACCACCTCCGTGCTCGGCGCCGCCGTCGCCTGCGCGCATCGCCGCGTCCCCTTCGGCCATGTCGAAGCCGGGCTCCGCACCGGCGACTTCGCCTCGCCGTGGCCCGAGGAGATGAACCGGCGCGTGACGTCCGTCCTGGCCCGCTGGCACTTCTGCCCCACCGCGGCCGCGGCCGCGAACCTGCGTCACGAAGGCATCCCGGCGGATCGTGTGCACGTCACCGGCAACACCGTCGTCGACGCCCTGCTCGCTTCCCTGCCGCGCGCGCGTGCGATCGCGCCGGAAGCGCTGGTCGCGCGCGCCGGCGTGCCCGCCGGTTTCGCCGCCCGCCACCTCCTCCGTGACGGCGCCCCGTGGGCCCTCGTCACGGGGCATCGCCGCGAGTCGTTCGGAGAAGGCTTCGAGCGCATCTGCCGCGGCCTGCTCGCCCTGCTTGAGGCGCGTCCCGACCTCGGGCTCCTCTACCCCCTCCATCTCAACCCCGCCGTGCAGGAGCCCGTGCGCCGTCTGCTCGGCGGCCATCCGCGCATCGCGCTCATCCCGCCCGCGGAGTATCTGGACTTCATCTGGCTGATGGACCGGTGCGCCTTCGTCCTCACGGATTCCGGCGGCGTGCAGGAGGAGGCCCCTTCGCTCGGCAAGCCCGTCCTCGTCCTGCGCGAGGTCACCGAGCGTCCCGAAGGCGTGCGCGCCGGAACCAGCGTCCTCGTCGGCACCGATTCCGCGCGCATCGTCGCGGAATCCGGTCGCCTGATCGACGACCCCGCCGAGCTCGCGCGCCGTTCCCGCCTCCCCAACCCCTTCGGCGACGGCGCCGCCGCCGCGCGGATCGCGGGCGTGCTAGAGACGGCGCTCTAAGCGCCGGGTAAGTGCAAAAGTGCAAATTGGCCTGTGCAAAGGTGCAAAAGTGAAACGAAAGCATGGAGCATCGGCAGAGTGATTGCCTCGGGTAGGGTTGAGCGCCCTCGCTCAACCGCGGCTGACCGAGGC
>CAZRPB010000011.1:0-31082 GCA_964601955.1 uncultured Klebsiella sp.
TCTTGTTGTCACCCTTGTGCCAGTTGGCGATGCACTCGCGGACCTGGGCCTTGGTGGTGCCGGGCTCGAAGCCCATGAAGGTGTAGGGGAAGTTGTTGCCGACGTTGTTGTGCTGGGGCGGGAAGTAGTAGGACTCCGGCTTGCCCTCCTGGCCCACGAGCTTCGCCTGCCTGGCGTCCTGGTGCATGTGGTGCGGGATGGGGCCCATGTTGTCGAAGAACTTGGAGTAGACGGGCCACTTCTTGTACTTCTTCCAGATCTTGGAGCCGATGAGCGCGGCGCCGCACTCCTTGACGGCCTGCTTCAGGGTGAAGCGGGTGCCGCCGATGACGACGTAGCTCAGGCCTTCGTCCGGCGTGCGGTTCTCGTTGGCGGCCTCGGTCGTGGAGGCGAACCAGCGTTCGTCGATCCCGCCGCGGCTCAGGCCGAAGGCGTAAAGGTCATCCGGATGCAGCTTGAGACGCTTGCCGGGCTGCAGGAAGGACCTCGGGACCCAGCAGGGAGCGAGGCGGAGCAGGCCGCCCGTGCGGGCGAGCTCCTTGGCGACCAGCTTGGACACGCCGGTCTTCTTGGTGTTGAGGTCCTGGACAATCTTGGGGGAGGGCATGGGTGGAAAAAGAGAGGGGCGGCGTCGGACCAGCCGAGCCATCCTGAACGGGGACCCGAGAGATAGTCAGGGACCCGTCCGCCTACAAGATTTGAGTGAAACGGGCTTAACGCTTCAAAAACTTCCAATTAACAGGGGCCCTGACCGACTGCCCCGATTCGGATTCGATGCGAATATGCGCAGGCCCGTCGGCCGAGATGGAGGTGACCAGGCCGAAGTCGGACGGCACGGCGGCGGCGCCTTGGATCATGGGCAGGCGGACGGTCTCGTTGGGTCGGAAGGCGCGGGAGGTGGGGATGCCGTCTCCGGCCAGCAGGTCCTTGCGGGCGTCGGCCACGCCGTCGCAGAAATGGGAGCAGACCTCCTCGACGCCGAGACGGCCGAGGTGCCGGCCGTTCCAAGGCGCGCCGGGTCGGCCGCCGTTGGAGATCCAGAACAGGGTGGAAGGGAAGTCGGCGACGTTCTTGAGGGCGAACCAGACGGCCCCCGGGAAGGACACCGCGGACCATCCGAAGGGGCGTTTCTCGGTCTCGGGTTCGCTGACCATCATGACCAGGTCATCGTTGCCCTTGCGGGCGGGGTAGCGGGTGAGGTCGGCGGTCGACCCGTCCTTCATGGGCACTTTTGACAGATCGCTGAATCGCGCGCCGGGCTTGAGCGCGCCTCGCTCGCCTGCGGCCGGATCGGAAAACTCCTTGTGATAGACCGAGCCCCAGCGGAAAGGACCGATGGAGATCCGGGCCGCTCCCTCGGGCAGCTTGGAGAGGTCGAGAATCGGGTGCGTCCCGTAGTTCCATCGTCCTTCCAATCCGTGGATGAGATGTTCGACGTAGACCACGTGATGGCCGGGCTCGACGGACAGCGTCTTGGAGACCACGGCGCCCGTGTCGGAGCCTTTCTGTTCGAGCGAGAGGTGACGAGGACCGGAGGATTTGAGCGTCCAGCGGGCGTTGGCGACGTCACCATGGGGCGGGCCGGACTCCTGGCCGCCGAAGGGAAGGCAGAGGAAATCTCCCCGCAGGTGCACCAGCAGGGGCGGAAGCGACGCGTCGACGTCCTCGGGCTTCCAGGGCGACAGTGAGTAGGGCGAGAAGTCGCCGTTGGTCAGACGGAACGTGACCGGGGCCAGATGTCCTGCCGTCTCGGTGACGGCGACTTCCGCTTCCGGGGTGGCGAGCACATGGCTGGGGGAGCCGTGGATGGTCCGCATGGGGAGACAGGTTCTTGTCCAACGATGATGGCAAGTCAATGACCGCAGGGCTTGATAAGGGCCGTGACGCCGGCAATGTCACCGCATGAATCCGAATCCGATCCTCTATCACAAGCCAGGCTGTCCCTGGTGCGAGGATGCCATCGCGTTCTTTGCGGCCCAAGGGGTTAAGCTCGACGTCAGGGACGTGTTGGCCGACATGCACGAGATGCGGCAGCTCGTGGCCCTCACGGGACAGTCCAAGTGCCCTTCTTTCCGCTACAAGGACTTCGTCGTGGCGGACTTCTCCGTGGATGAATTCAAGGCCAAGGCGGCGCGCCGGCCAGATGTCTGCTCGGAGTTGGGCATAAGCCTGGCTTAGTTGAAGAGCCTCTTGACGATTAGGGTTTTTACCCTAGTCCTTCTCTCTGTGAGGTTCACCCCCCTCCTGGCCCTTCTGGTTGCGCTGAATGCGGCGCTTCCTGCCGCCACCCCAACCAACGTGGTCCTCATCATGGCCGACGACCTTGGGTGGGGTGACCTCGGATCTTACGGCTCCAAGCAGAATCAAACGCCCAACTTGGATCGTCTGGCCTCCGAAGGTCTGAGATTCACCAGTTTCTACGCCACTCAGGCTGTCTGCACCTCCTCCCGGGTGGCGCTGATGACAGGTTGCTACCCCAACCGCCTGGGATTGGGCGGGACGGCTCTGCCTCCTAACTCCAAGGTGGGGCTGGCCGAGACCGAGCAGACATTGGGGGCATTGTTCCGCCAGGCCGGATATCGCACGGCGGTGGTCGGCAAATGGCATCTCGGGGATGCGCCCAAGTTCCTTCCTCCGGCTCACGGTTTCGATGAGTCGATGGTCATTCCCTACTCGAACGACATGTGGCCGCTCGGGTATTTCCCCGGAGATGAGAGCCGGAGTTCGCGCTATCCGGTGCTGCCGAGATACACGGACGGGCACCGGATGGGCCTGATCAACGACTGGGTCGACATGGACGAGCTCACGAGCGTGCAGGGCTACCGATCCATGAAGTTCATCCGCGACTGCGCTCGCCGTGGACGGAGTTTCTTCCTCTACGTGCCCACCTCGATGCCGCACACCCCACTGGGCGCGTCCTCCGACTTCAAGGGCAAGGGGCCCACTCCTTACGCCGAAACCTTGGCTGACATCGACCGGGCCGTGGGAGGCATCATGAGGACGCTCGACGAGGAGAAGGTCGCTTCGAACACCATCCTCATCTTCACCAGCGACAACGGGCCTTGGCTGAATTTCGGAAAGCATGCCGGGACGGCCGCGCATTTCCGCGAAGGCAAGGGCACGACATTCGAGGGAGGCGTGCGCGTGCCCTTCATCGTGCGCTGGCCGGGCAAGGTGGAGGCGGGAGCCGTCTCCGGCGCCTTGGCCGCGAACATCGACGTCGTGCCCACCCTGGTGAATGCCTGCGGTCTCACGCCTCCAGCCCTGCCCATCGACGGTCAGTCCTTCCTCCCCATCCTGCGAGGCGAGTCCGCCAAGGAGCGCGATGAATTCGCCTATTACTACGGCGACAGGCTCGAGGCCGTACGCAAGGGCCGATGGAAGCTCCACCTGCCCCACGCCTACCGCAGCTACGAGAACATGCCGCCGCCTCCCAAGGACGGTGCGCCTGCCGCCACGAGCCAGAAGCAGATTGAGCTGTCCCTTTACGACCTCGTCGCCGACCCCGGCGAACGCGTGAATCTGGCCGACAAGAATCCGGAAGTGGTCAAGGACCTGCAGGCATTCGCCGCCGCGGAACGCAAGCGGCTGGATGCGGGCAAGCGTCCGGTGGGCCGGGCCGACTGATCAGAGGATGAGCAGTCCCAGGGCGCGCTCGAGGCACACGTAGACTCCGGCCGCGCCGACCGCGATGGCGGCGCCCTTTCGGGCCGGAAGCGATGGCCATGTTCGGTTGAGCAGGCCGAAGACGACGGCCGAAACCAGGACGATCCCGACCTGGGCTGATTCGATGCCGACGTTGAAGCCCACGAGCAGCTCGACGATGCCGGCCTTGTCCCAGCCTTCGAGCCGGTCCGCCGCCGCGGCGGCGAAGCCGAGACCGTGGACGAGACCGAAGGTCAGGGGCACCAGCCATCGGACCGGCAGGATCGAGCCCCTCCAAGCCTCATAGCCCGCCCAGGCGATGGTGAAGGCGATCACCGGCTCGATCCAGGGTCCCGAGGGGGGCAGAGCGCCCGTGACCACAAGCGTCAGCGTGACGGCGTGGCCGGCGGTGAAGATGAGCGAGCGCAGGAGGGCCAGTCTGACCGTCCCTGCGCACAGGAACATCGCCAGCATGAAGAGGCAGTGGTCCCAGCCCGCGGGAATCACGTGCTCGAATCCGGAAAGGAGGAACACGGCCAGGCCCGTCATGGGCAGGTCCACGTCGAAGGCCGCGGCCTCGCCGGGGATGACGGCGGTGACCACCTGATACTCCATCCCTTTCCTGAAGTTGGTGAAGACCGTGCCGAGTTCGGGCGGGAAGGCGATTTCGACGCGTCGGGTGCCGGCGGGCAGATCCGTTCCCAGGCGGGCGTTCATCAGCACCGGATAGCGGTCGGCTTCGCCTTGACGCGCGGACTGGATCCTGACGGCTCCGGCCTCGGGAAACTGACGCAGCTCGAGACTTACCGGCGTCCCGTCAGCGGTGACCTTCAGCGTGCGCAGGAACTTCGCGTGTGCGCCGTCCATGGCCTTCTCCAGCGCATCCGGGGTGCGCATGAGCGCGTCGAGTTCCTCGATGGGCGCGTCCTTGGGGAGCTTGCCCGTGAGGTAGGAGGGCACGTCGAACTTGATCGTCAGCGAAAGGGAGCCGGAATCCTCGACCACCGCGATGCAGTTGGCCTCCTTCCACTGAGGATGGGCGCAAAGGGCGGAGGCGGCGAGGGTCAGGCCGCACAGCGCGGCACGCCAGAGTAGGCGGGCGTTCATCGGCGGCCGGGGCGTCTGGCCGAGTAAAAGACCTTCTCCATGAACAGGCCGCGTGCCGGGGCGGTGGGCACTTCGGCCGTGATGACGCGTTCGTCGCGGTACGCGGCGAGGCGCTCGGGCGTAAGCTTGCCCTCGCCGACGCGAATGAGCCCTCCGACCAGCCGTCGCACCATCTTGTAGAGGTAGCCGCTGGCTTCGGTGACGACGGTGATGCGCGGGCCGCGTCGACGCACGCTGAGGCGTCGCAGGTCCTTGACGGGGTTCTCGCCCTCCATGCCCTGTCCGTGCATGCCGCCGAAGGCGGTGAAGTCATGTTTCCCGAGGAGCATCCTGGCGGCGCGGGCCATGGCCTTGACGTCCAGCCTGCGCTTGCGGGTGTCGTGGCAGTAGCGGGCCTCGAAAGGCGAGGGCCAGCCTTCGTAGATCTCGTAACGGTACCGCTTGCCGGTGGCGCTGAAGCGGCAGTGGAAATCCCCCGGGGCGCGACGCAGGTCGGTGATGAGGATGCCCTTGGGCTCGCTGGAGTTGAAGGCGAGGAGGAGGTGCTTGGCGGGATGAGGCCAGAAGGCGTCGAAGTGGAAGCGCTGCCCGACGCTGTGCACGCCGGCGTCGGTGCGTCCGCTGCCATGGACATCGACGTCCGTCTTGAGGATGCGTGAGAGGCGCGCCTCGATCTCGGCCTCGACCGAATGACCCGTCTTCTGCACCTGCCATCCCGCGTAGTCAGTGCCGTCGTAGGCCACCGTGGCGACGAATCGCTCCGCCTTCAGCGGCTTCCGGTCGGGTTTGGCCATGTCAGCCCGGGCCTCCGATGCCGCGGCTGTTGAGAAAGTCCTGAAGCAGGATCGCGGCGGCCCGCGAATCCCGTTCTCCGCCGGCCTGCTGACGTCTCCGCTCCCGGATGTCCCGCGGCTTGCGACCCCCGTGCTCGTCGGCGGACTGGCTGGTGAGGCCTTCGTCGACCAGTTCGACCGGGAGGCCGAACCTCCCGCTCAGCAGGGCCGTGAAAGCGTCGACTTCCGCGCACCGTTTCGTGCGCTCCCCCTCCAAGGACAAAGGGTAGCCGACCACGAGTCTGGTCACCTTCAATCGGGCTATCTCGGAGCCGATGTGATTCAGGCGACCCTCCGGGTCCGCTTCGGTGGCCGCTGGCATCGGGAACGCCATGCCAAGGTCGTCCGCATGGCTCAGGCCGATGCGTTTGGAGCCATAGTCGATGCCGAGGTATACCTCCCCCATGGGGGGAACGTGGCGGTTCGGTCCGAGGTTTTCAACACGTCTCGGGGGCGGGTTTGACATGGTGACGCCGAGGGTTGTGCTGTCCTCATGGCGCCCGACGGAGGACTCAACGACCACGAGAGGTCCCTTTATTCACGCCAGATGCGGCTTCCCGGAGTGGGGGAGGGCGGTCAGTTGCGCCTCAAGCATGCCAAGGTGCTGATCGTCGGCGCCGGCGGCCTGGGCTCCCCCGCGGCCATCTATCTGGCCGCCGCCGGCGTCGGCGTGATCGGACTCGCCGATCCGGACAAGGTCGAGACCAGCAACCTCCATCGGCAAGTCCTTCATGGATTCGACACCCTCGGCCTGCCCAAGACGATTTCCGCTGCCGAGACCCTGGCTGAGATCAATCCCGGGATTCAGATGCCCCTTCATCCCGAGGGACTGACCGCTGATAACGCCTTGGAGCTGGTCGGCAGATACGACCTGGTGATCGACGGGGCCGACAACTTCTCCACCCGGTTTCTGGTCGCGGATGCCTGCGTCTTGAGCCGCCGACCCCTGATCCACGGCAGTGTGCTTCGGTCCGAGGGCCAGGTGGGCACGTTCCTGCCCGGAGCCGGCTGCTACCGCTGCCTTTACCCCGCGATGCCGGACCCCTCCGAGGTGCCTACCTGCTCCGAGGCCGGAGTGCTGGGGGCGACCTGCGGCATCGTCGGTTCCTGGATGGCCTCCGAAGCGCTGGCGGTTCTTCTGGGCTTACGGAATGCCTCCAGAGTCCTCCAAGTCGATGCCAGGCTGGGGCTGACCCGGCCGTTGGACCTGTCCGCCGACCCGGATTGCCCCGTCTGCTCCTCTCAGCCCCGCATCACCCGAATCATCCCTGAAAACTACCGTTTCTCCTGCCCTAAGCCCGTCATGAGCGAACACCCCCTCGAAGTTACCGTGCGCGAAGCCGCCGCCGCGCTCGCATCCCCCGCACCACCCCTCCTGATCGATGTCAGGGAACCCGATGAGCACGCCCTCTGCCGCATCGCCGGTGCCCGGCTCATTCCCATGGGGCAGGTGCCTGGGCGGCTGGCGGAGCTGCCGCAGGACGCCGTCATCCTCGTCCACTGCCACCACGGCGGGCGCAGCCTGCGCGTCACCCAGTTCCTCCGCGCCAAGGGCTACAGGACCGTCTCCAACGTCAAGGGAGGCATCGACGCCTGGTCCCGCGAGGTCGACGCCGCCGTCCCACGTTACTGAGGTTTAGAGGCTTGCCGAAATACCGCCCTCGCTACAATTCATTCCCACACATGAAGCGCCTATCCCTGCTCCTTCTGATCGCCGGCCTCAGCGTCGGGTGCACCTCCCGTCTTCCCGAAGGTTTCGACACCACCGGCAAGGTCGGCGGATCCGGCGCCGTCGGAGGAGCCACCGACCTCGACACCCGGCCCTCGGGCTTCGACGCGATGGCCGCTGCCATCCGTGCCGGCAACATCCCTCCCGAGGCCATCCTGACCACGGTCTACTTCGATTTCGACCGCTACACCGTGGGCGGCGCCGAACGCAGCAAGCTTGACGCCATCTCGGGACGCGCCCGCGCCACCAAGATCATCGTGGCCGGTTACACCGACCACTTCGGCACCGAGGAATACAACCTCGCGCTCTCCGACCGCCGCGCCCAGTCCGTCCGCGAATACCTCGTCGGCCTCGGTTGCGCCAACGCCAACATCGAGATCATCGCCCTCGGCGAGCAGCAGGCCGACAAGAACGCGGCAGGACGTCAGTCCGGCGCGAAGGATCGCAAGGCCATCGTGGTCGACGTGAACTATTCCGGAGCGATCAAGCAGCCCGTGTCCGTCTCCGCGCCGGCGCCCGCTCCCGCCACGGGCGGAGCTCCCGCTCCCGTCACCGCCCTCTGAGCGGTCCGCGGATGATGACGAAGGCCCGCCGCTCGGCGGGCCTTCTGCTTTTCCGACGGTTCAGGGGAGCGTGACGAACAGGTACGTCAAGGTTCCCAAGTAGAGCGCGGCGGCGACGCCTTTGCCCACCATGCGCTCCCTGTCCTCACGATGCGGTGCGGCCCATCGGCCGTAGATCCAGCAGGCCGTCGCGATGACGGCAAGCCCGACGGAGGCGTCACGCACCCATTCCGCGTCCTCGACGAGTCCGTTCAGGACCCAGAGCAGGTAGAGCGCGTAGGCGAACAACGGGAAGGACATGCCCTGTTTCAGGGACTCCATCCACTCGCCGGGCTTCGGCAGCTTGGAAGAGAGCGCGGGGAAGACCGCCAGCAGCAGGTAGGGCAGGGCCATGCCTGCGCCGATGACGAGGAAGAAGAGCACCGTCTCGAGCCCCGACCTCTCCTGATCCAGCGCGAACCCGAGCGCTGCGCCCAGTCCGGGGGCCGTGCAGGGCGTCGCGACCGCCGTCGCGAGCACGCCGGAGAAGAATGAATTGGCGCCGCCTTGAACCGAGCCGGCGACATTGCCGGCGAAGGCCGCACCGACCTCGAACACTCCCGAGAAGCTGAGGCCCAGGGTGAGCATCAGGACGCAGGTCCCGAGCACGAAGCCGGACGATTGCATCTGGAAACCCCAGCCCACGGAGGCGCCTCCGGTCTTCAGCGCGACGATGAGCGCGCCGAGCGCCATGAAGCTCACCACGACGCCGAGCGAGTAGAGGGATGCGTTGGTGACCGCCGTACGACGGTCGGCGGCGGCGTCCTTGGCGAAGGAGAACACCTTCAGTCCGATCATGGGGAACACGCAGGGCATGAGGTTGAGCAGCGCGCCGCCCAGGAAGCCCAGCGCCATCCAGTAGGCGGCCGAATGGCTCTCGGTCGTGACGACGTGTTCCTTGCCGGCGGCCACGGCGTCCAGGGCGGACACGACCTCGCCCCCCGTGAGCATTTCGGACAGCACCGCCGTGGGCGACCCGGTCTTGAGGGCGACGTTCAGCGGGATGCCCTCCCGGCCGTATTTCTTGAGTTCGGACGCGATGACATCGTCCTTCTTGGTCCAGTCGGCCTTCATCAGCACGACGCCATGGGCGGCGATGGCCCGGCTGACTTTGTCCTGCGTGTAGACGCGCTTGTTGACCTGGCAGGTGGTGCACCAGCGGGCGGTGAAATCCACGTAGACGATCTTGCCCTCCGCCAGGGCTTTGGCCTGGGCGTCCGGCGACCACGGGAGCCACTCTCCGGGCACGGCGGCCTGGGTCTTTCCGGCGGCGGGAACGGGCGCTGAGGGCGCATTCAGGACGGCCTCCACGTTGACGAACGATCCATCGGGCTGTCGCGTCGTGAAGACGGCCTTGGCGTCGGCCATTTTTTCGGTGGCCTCCTTGGTCGAGAAGGTGACCTTGCCGTCCGCATGCTTCTGCTGGAAGGTCGCCGTCGGGGTGATGAAGTTGGCGTGGGGGAACCAGGTGCCCGTGAGGGAGGGGGAAGGCAGCACGACCGTCAGAAGGTCGCCCTTGACGCCGGCGGTGGTCTTGAGGGACGGACGCAGGTCAGGATAGAGCTTGGGGTCGTGGGCGATGACGGCGTCGGGGCCGTCCAGGTCCAAGGTGAGGGTGACGTCCTTTTCCTGAGGAACGCAGCCCTTGTCATCGCATTCGAGCCAGGAAACGTGTCCTTTGAGCGTGACCTTCCCCTTGGTGCCGGCCGGAATCTCGACCGGGATGAGGATGAGCGTCTCGTCCTCGTAGACGAAATTGTAGACCCCGGCCTGGTCCAGCATCTTGGGGCCGGGCCAGATGAATTCACCCGGATTGAGCCCGGCCTTGTCGGTCCATTCGATGGTGGGCGATTCGCCGGCGTCGCCGGGGTTCTTCCAGTAGACGTGCCAGTGCGGATCGCACCTCATCCGGAGCGCCACCATGGCCTTGGTCCCCGGCGTCGCGTCGCTGAGCGCGACGAGATCGACCTTGGTGCGTGCCGCGCCGAAGAGCTGGGCCAGGGGCAGCAGGAGGGCTAGGAGCAGGGGCAGCTTGCGCATGACGCCATCGTGGGCGTCCCCCGGGAGGTTGGCAAGAGCCGCGGCTCAGCCGACCAGCGCGCAGGGCAGCAGGGCGGCGTCCGTCATCCCGTGGATGATCTTCTTGTCCGCGGGGCAGAAGGTGGCCAGCACCCCGGAAAGTTCGGCCGAATCCCCGTCGACGAGGAAGTAGGGGCAGAGCCGAACGCGTCCGTCCGCCAGCGAGAGGGAACCGTCCTCCGCATAGACCGGATGTCGCAGGCGCGATGGCTTGTGATACTCCTGCATGACGTGGAAGGTCTCGTTGTCGGGGCTCAGCGCGGATTCGATCGCCTCCAGCCACTCGTCCCTCGAGACGTCGCTGCCCAAAGTGACGCTGCGCGCCCCCCAGGCCGTCTCGTGGAAGCCCGAGGCCTTGATGATGAGGTTGCGTTCCCGCTGGGACGCGTCGGCCAGCTCAGCCCAGTCCCGGATCGGCCTTCCGCCCACCAGCGGCGCGTGAAGGACGGCGGTGGGGGGCAGTTCGACCCGCTCCATGATCCAGGTCTTCGGGACGATGCGCAGGAGGGCGTCGTGATGGTCCTCGGGCAGGTTTTCCTTCCAGAATTCAGCCAACTGCGGGTGGTGGAGCAGCGCTAGCCCCAGTTTCTCCTCCTGGAAAGCCTTCATCGGCGGGGTGAGCGCCAGTCGGCCGGATTCCACCGCGGCGAAGATGCCTTCGGCGCTCCGGACGTTGGCCAGGTCGAACAGCTCGAAGAACCGGTAGAGAAGGTCGACCTTGCGGGGCGCTCCGTCGACCGGAATGAAAGCCTCCTCGCCCATCCTCATGACCTGGGACGGGTCGACCACCTGGACGTCATGGCCCAGTTCCCGCAGACGGCCGGCCAGCCATTCGAATTCCGGCCGGTAGGTCGCGGACTCCTCGCTCACCACGACGGCGATCAGCGGGAATTTCTGCCCTGGCGTGAGGGCGGCGAGCGCCTTGTGGAACCTGGCGGGCATCTCGCGTCCGCCGATGACGTTCGGAAAGTCGTCGGCGTAGACCTCGTTGAGGTAGGCCGTCAGCCCCACGCCGCCCGGCACGCTGTCGAGCTCCGTCATGGTGAAGCCTGAATCGGTGATGAGCAGGTCGGGGCGAAGCACCACCGGGTGCTGGCCTTTGACCGAGCGGTGACGTCCGTGCTCGATGAGTCCGGCGGGCTTGTGACGGTCGAGGTACTGCGCCACCCATGGGGCGTGGATCTCGCGGTTGCGAAGGATCTTCTTTCCCGAAGCCGAGCGCACGTAGAGCCGCTCCAGGGCGCGCTGGTAGCTCAGGCAGGCTCCGCCGACTGTCCTCAGCTCACGCAGCTGCGCGGCGCTGATGGGCCATGGCTCGGGAGACAGCTTCCAGATCTTCTC
This sequence comes from uncultured Klebsiella sp., assembly GCA_964601955.1. Classification (GTDB taxonomy): domain Bacteria; phylum Verrucomicrobiota; class Verrucomicrobiia; order Opitutales; family UBA953; genus UBA953. The sequence continues at coordinate 11,337 of CAZRPB010000011.1, forward strand.
GGCGAAGAGGGGAGGGTCGAGCAGCTTCTGGCGGAGGACGTCCCGGCTGGGCATCGGCTCAGTCCTCGATCTTGATGTCCTTGTTGCGCGTGCGGGGTCCGCCGGCGCGGAGCCAGCCGTTGATGAACGCGTCGATGTCGCCGTCCATGACCGCCTGGATGTTGCCGGTCTCCACGCCCGTGCGGAGGTCCTTCACCATCTGGTAGGGCTGGAACACGTAGGAGCGGATCTGGTTGCCCCAGCCGATGTCGCCCTTCTCGCCGTAGAAGCGCTCCATTTCGGCGCGCTTGTCGTCGATCATCTTCTCGTAGATGCGGGCTCGCAGGATCTTCATGGCCAGGGCGCGGTTCTTGACCTGGGAGCGCTCGCGCTGGCAGGCCACGACGATTCCGGTCGGGATGTGCGTCAGGCGCACGGCCGATTCCGTCTTGTTGACGTGCTGGCCGCCCTTGCCGCTGGAGCGGTAGACGTCCACGCGGAGGTCCGACTCGGCGACCTCGACGTCGATGTCGTCATCGATCTCGGCCACGACGTCCACGGAGGCGAAGGAGGTGTGGCGTCGTGCGTTGGCGTCGAACGGGGAGATGCGGACGAGCCGGTGCACGCCGCGTTCGGCCTTGGCGTAGCCGTAGGCGTTCGGTCCCTCGATGCGGAAGGTCGCCTGGCTGATGCCGGCGCCTTCCCCCTCGGCGACGTCCTCGATCTCGACCTTGAAGCCGCGTCGTTCGGCCCAGCGGGTGTACATGCGGAAAAGCATGTCCGCCCAGTCATTGGATTCCGTGCCGCCGGCGCCGGCCTTGACCGTGACGATGGCGTTGGACCGGTCATGCGGTCCCGAGAGGAACGAGGAAATCTCCAGCTCGGCGACCGCCACGAGGAGGTCGGCGGCCAGCTTACGGAGCTCCTCGAGTTCGCCTTCGGCGGTGCCGTCGGGTGACTCGACGATCAGTTCGGCGAGGGTCTTTGCGTCCTCGAGCTGCCGGCGGAAGGCCGCCTGGGGGGCCACGATGTTCTTCAGGACGTTGCAGTCGCCGATCACCTTCTGCGCGGCCTTCTGGCTGTCCCAGAAGGAGGCGCCGGCCATCTGCTCCTCGTAGGCCGCGATCTGGGCCTGCTTGCCGGGCACGTCGAGGAACTTCCAGAGGTGTCCCGAACGGCGTTCGACCTCTTCAAGATTGGCTCGTGTTTCCGGAGGGATGTACATCGCGGGAAGGGCGGGTGATAGGTCACGTCAGACCTCTTTTCAATGGCAGACTGCGCGCGGCAACGCGCTTGCGCCCGCCGGGCGCGAGGGCATACCAGCCTCATGTCCGAACTTGAAGGCCTGAGTCACGAGCAGATCGCCGGGCCTCCTCCCGAACGCAGGGTCCTCTCCAACGGTCTCGAGGTGCTGTTCTGCCATCGTCCAGGCATCGGTCTCTGCACGGTGCAAGCCTGGGTCAGGACGGGCAGCGTGGACGAGGGGCGCTGGGAGGGGTCGGGCATCTCCCACTACCTCGAGCACATGGTCTTCAAGGGGACCGAGCGCTTCACCGGGCGCCAGCTGACCGAGGCCGTGCACCGTGCGGGCGGCACGTCCAACGCCTACACCACCTTCGACCGCACGGTCTACTACGTCGACGCGCCGGAGGAAGGCTTTGAGACCGCGATGGAGGCCGTCTCGGAGATGGTCTTCGCGCCGTTGCTCTCCGATGAGGACGCCAGGATGGAGCGGGAGGTCATCCTCCGGGAGATCGCCATGCGCGACGACGACCACGATTCGGTGCTGGCCGAGGCGGTCCTGGCGGAGTCCGTGCGCCGCAATCCCCTTCGTCACCCGATCATCGGTCACCGCGAGAGTTTCGTCGCCATCACGCCGGACGACCTGCGCCGCTACCACCGTGAACGATACGTGACTTCCAACGTCGTGCTGGCCGTCGGCGGCTCGATGTCCGCAGAGCAGGCCTTTGATGCCGCCGAACGCTGGTTCGGAAGCCACCTCCGTCGGCCGCTGGTCGACTCCTTTCCTCCGTCCGAGCCGCCTCAGGCGCTCAGGAGGCGCGTCGAGGTCATCCGTGACGTCAGCACCCTGCGGGGAGTCAGCTGCTGGCGTGCCCCGGCCCTGTTCGACGAAGGTCGGCAGGCCTTCGACGTCTTCGTGGGCATCCTCGGTTCCGGCCAGAGCTCGCCCCTCTGGACCGAGCTCCGTGAACGTCGCAAGCTGGTGCACGGCGTCGACGTCTCGGTCTTCGGCACACGTGACGTCGGCCTCGCCTGGGCCGGTTGGAACGCCGACGCCGGGGCTGACGCAGGGGTCATCGAGGACGCGCTCGCTGAGGTGGCGGAAAAGACCGCCGCAGGGGGCGTCGACGAGGCCGCCGTACGGCGGGTGCGACGGCAGTCGGTCGTGGCCATGGTCAACGGCCTGAAGTCCATCCATGGCCTGACGGCACGGGCGGCCTCCACCGTGACTTCGGGACATGACGTCGGCTGGACGCTGCGTACGATCCGCAAGCTGGCGGAGCTCACTCCCGAGGAGGTGGCCGAGGAAGGCTCCCGTTGGATCGGTCCGGACAATCTGACGACGGGCGTGCTCCGCAAAGAGTCCGCCGTCGCGACCTCCGGGTCCGTCGCGGCCCAGGGTCGTTCCAACGGCAGATTCGAGGTGAGGACGCTCGACAACGGCGTCCGCGTGGTGCTCCAGCAGGACCGGTCGCTCCCGAAGGCCGGTTTCGGCGCCTTCATGTCGGCCGGCGGTCCCTTCGAGCCCGATGACCGCCGAGGCGCGACGGCGCTCCTTTCGACGATGCTGACCAAGGACGCCGCCGGACGCACGCGGGCGGACATCTCGGCCGAGACCGACGCCCTGGGCATGACGTTCGCGGAGCACGCATCCCAGCTCAGCTGCGGCCTCTGGGGGGAGGCGCTCGTCTCCGACTTCGATCGCATGACGCGCCTGGTGTCGGACGGACTGCTGAGGCCTGACTTCGACCCGGTGGCGTTCGAGCAGGAGAAGGCCTCGCAGATCGCCTCCTGCAAGGAGGCCGAGGACGACATCGTCGAGAAGGCGAGGCTGGCCCTGTTGCGTCAGTTCTTCGGCCAGCATCCGTTGGGCGTGGACACTTCCGGCACGCCGGAGACGCTCGCGCGCATCGACCTCGAGGGCGTGCGCGGTCTGCATGCCGCGCTGACCGTGCCGGAAAATCTCGTCCTCGGCTTCTCGGGTGATTTTGACGTTTCACGGGCCATGCAGCTCGCTCAGGCGAGGTTCGGGGGGCTGTCCGCGTCCTCGTTCAAGCCGAGGGGGTTCGCTCCGCACGCGCCTGGCGTAGCCCGCAAGGCGCGCATGGAGGCCGTCGGCGAGCAGGCCGTCGTGGCCCTGGCCTTCCCCCATTGCGGCTTCGGGGCCGAGGCGGTGGTCGCGGCCGGCGTCGTCGAAGAACTGCTCAGCGGCATGGCCTCCGGGCTTTTTCGCCGCGTCCGGGAGGAGCGCGGCCTGGCGTATTTCGTCGGCGCCTCACGGGTCGAGACGGCCGATCAGGGCATGTTCTACCTCTTCGCCGGGACCGCTCCCGGCGCGGAAGGCGAGGTCCTCCGTGAGATGCGAGCCGAACTTGAGCGCATCCGTGCGGGTCATTTCGGCGCGGACGAACTCGATGACGTCAAGCGTCGCATGCGCGCCGCCCGACGACAGGCCCGGCAGTCACCCGGAGCCAGGGTGCAGGGCGCCATGCTTCGCGAGCTCGTCGGTCTTGGCGCCAACTTCGACTCAGAATGGGAACGGCGGATGTCCGCCACCGGGCCCGCCCAGGTGTCGGCCTACGCGCGGGACTGGCTCAGCGCCAGGCACGAGCAGGAGCTCGTGGTCGTGCCTAAGCGTCCCTGAAGTGCCTGCGGGCCCAGACGGCGGCGGCCATGCCGGGCAGCGCCAGCGCCAGGGAGAACAGGAAGTAGCGGGCGTAGCCCAGTTCCTGGGCCAGCCAGCCCGCCCAGAGGCCTGGCAGGTAGGCGGCGATCAGCGCCAAAGTGGACAGGGCCGCGTAACGAACGGCGGCCGAGGCCCCTTCGGCCAGCTTCATCATGGACAGCAGCAGCGCGCAGAGTCCTGCGCCATAGGCGAGGTATTCGATGAAGAAGACCGCGCCGACCGTCCAGACGCCGTGCCCGGACCCGTAGGCGAGCCATGTGACGGCCAGCAAGGGCGCGTGCATGGCCAGTCCTAGGGGAAGCAGGGCGTTGCCGATGCGCAGCCGGGTGACGACGATCGAGCCGATGACGCCGCCGGCCGCCAGTCCTCCCACGGCCGTGAACATGCGGATGAGCGCATAGGTCTCATTGTCGAGGGCGAGACCGCCCTTCTCGAGCGGCGCCAGCGAATAGAGGGGCAGGACCCTCGCCATGTGGATCTCGCTCGCCCGGTAGAGCAGGATGAGCGCCGCGACCGCCGGCAGCCTGGGGTCGCGGAGGAGGTCCCGCAGCCCCGCGCCCATCGCCCTGAACCTGCTCCTGACGTCCATGCCGTCGGCCTCGTGCTCCGGTTCGTCGCGGAAGGCGCGCAGGTTGATCACGCTGAGCGCGAGCGCGAACCCGGCTGCGGTGAGAAGCGCGGTCGACCAGGCGGCGGCGATGCCTTCGCCCCGGTGGATGAGCATGCCCGCCAGCCCGATCAGGCACGGCCCGGCGAGCACGGAGCCGACCTTGGAGGCCACGTTGAGCAGGCCGGAGTGGCTGGCCCGGCTCCGCTCATCGAGTGAGGCGACGAAATAACCGTCCAAGGCGAAGTCGTGGGCGGCCGCGACCACCGACAGGAGCACAAGGCAGGCCACCACCGGCGCTCCGCCGGATTCAGCCAAGTAGGGCAGGGCGCAGCCCGCCAGAAGCAGCAGCACCGCCGTCGAAGCCTGGGTCAGGACGATGAGGGGTCTCGGCCGGAAGGCGGCGATGAACGGGGCCATCAGCACCTTGAAGCCGAAGATCAGCCCCAGAGCCGACTGGATGCGCGTGATGCCCGCGTCGGCTGAACCGAGGTTGCGCAGGGCCACGGGCAGCGCCTCGTCACGGACGGCCGCCGGCAGGGCCTGGAAGACGTAGCAGCCGGCGACCCAGGCCCAGACGGCACGCCTCTGAACGGGGGTCGGGACCTCTTGCATGCGTTCAGGAGCCCTTGCCGTCGCCGAGCTGGTTCTTGGCGTAGAAGTCGACCGACTTCAGGAGCCCGTCGACGAACTTGGCGGCGGTGATGTTGAGTCCGAGCAGCTCGGCATCCCCGAGCTCCAGCACCGTGCCCGGCTTGAAGGTGCGGGTGGTGTCGACGAGGCGGGAGATCGTCTTGGTGCGGGCGTGCAGGACGTCGCCGATGGGGTGCCTGACCACGCCCTCGGGCGCCAGGGCCTCGGCCGAGGTGGTCTCCTGCGAGTCTTCCGGCACCTCGAAGTCCTGCATGGACTTGAATTCCAGCGTCAGCGATCCGTCGGGCGCGATGTCATCGTTCGTGACCATGCCGCCGCGCGAAAGCACCCGGAGGGCGGCGGCGAGGCTGAAGACGCCGTCTTCGAGCTCGCAGACGATGCCGTAGGTCTCCTCAAGGGCCTCGAACTTCTCCTGCAGGTTCATGCGGGCGAAGGCGGCGTGCTCCTTTTCGACCTGCTCGATGAGCTCCTTGCCCGGCTGGGTGTTGCGTCCGCAATGGCGCACGAAAAGGCACAGGTGATGGCAGTCGACCATGCACTCGACCGTGAGCACGAGGAGGTCGTTGATGGTCGTCCTCAGCATCAGGCCCCTGGCGAACGCCAGCATCTGGGGGGCGGGCAGGTGCGCCTGGGGCAGCGGCATGACCCTTGAGAGGCCGGAGAAACGGTCGTAGGCCGCGGGGTCGGCGGTCTTCAGGCCCGCGAGATTGAAGGCGAGAAGGTCGTGCTGGCGCTGCAGGGCGGTGAAGAACTTGCGGCTGATCGACTGCAGCGAGATGACGTTGTCGCGAGGGACTGGAGCGGGCTGGGACATGGCTCAGGGCTGAGGATTGGACCCTTTGTCCTTGCTGTGGCGAGCCCTTTTGCGGGCAAGGAAGCCGTCCTTGCGCGGGGCCGTGGAGGTGGAGATCCAGGCGGCCGCGACGGGGATGATTTCCGCCAAGGACAGGCGGCGGCGGTCCGGATGGCCCGGAAAGCGGAAGCAGTGGGTGACCTTGGAACGCAGGTCGGGATCGAGGTCGCCTCCCGAGACGAGCAGGGCGAGATGACGGCCCGGAACGCGCACGGGGACGCCGAGGTCGATCTTGCGTCCCTCCGACGGGCTCAGCGCGACCACGCAGCAGCGGTCCTCGACGAGACCGAGGAGGCCGCCGAGCGCGGCGGCCCGCATGAGGATCACTTCCTCCAGCGCGCCACGCGCCAACGCCCAGGCCGCGGGGTGATGCGCCAGTTTCTCGCTGCCCGAGGAGAGCAGCAGGCGTCGCAGACCGAAGGCCGACATCGCCCGGGCGATCGCCGCGAGGTCGGCGGGGTCCCGCAGTCCGTCGGCGATCACGACCGTCTCGTGGGCTTCGCGCCAGTCGGTGAAGTCGCCGACCCTGGCCAGACCCGGCTCGGGACGGAAAGTGACCGCGCAGACGTCGTCACACGGACCTTCGGCGGCCCTGGCCAGCTCGGGTCCTGAGACGGTGCGAAGCGGGATGCCGAGGGCCTTGAAGTCGGCGGCATGTTCGGCGAGAGCGTCCTCGCCCTCGCGCGTCATCGTGACCTCACGCAGGGCCTTGGGGTGGTTTCGCAGGCAGGCCAATACGGACTCGGCGCCCCGGAGCACCAGACGCGAGCGGTTCGGGTCCTCGCTCACGGCAGGCGGCCCTCGTCGAGGTCGATCATGTCCGCGAACGAGATGACGTCGGTGCGGTGGGCGGCGCCCATCTTGCGCTTCGCGTCGTCGAGGGCTTCGCGGCCCATCTCGCTCATGCCCTTCTGCACGAGCTCACGGTTCCAGACGTGGACCCTGAGGTCGGCGGGGAAGAGGGCGAGCAGCCGGGCGTCTAGCGACCGTTCGTCGACGGACTCCTTGACGGCCGCGATGACCTGTTCGGGGTCGACGCCGAGGTGCAGGCAGAGGAAGCGGTCGAATCCCTTGCAGAAATTGCGCTGATAGGACTTCGGCAGCTCGCCAGCGAGATGCTTGCGGATCTTGGCGAGGAACCTGGGCAGGTGCAGCAGTCCCGTGGCGGGATGAGGAAGGTACGAGGAGGGCAGGTCGTAGCAGATCTCCCCGGTGGCCTCGGAGAAGCCCGTCGGGCGTCGCGGTTCGGAACTCATCGCTTGGGCAGGAAGGAGACGAGTGACGCCGCCGCCTTGTCGAGATTGGATGACTGGGCTGCCACGAAATCACCGGGTTCATCCGAGGCCAACGGGCTGCTCCACTCCGCCTCGGCCTCATGGCGTCGTTCACCCGATGATGTTTCGAGGCGGAACCTGATCCGCAGTCGGGCGCGACCGTCCACCACGTCCATGCGCAGCACGTCCGCATGAAGCACGAGGTGGTCTTCCGGGGGCGGCTGGGAGACGCAAGGCAGACCGGTGAGGGCCGTGAGCCTGCGTCCGACGGCTTCCGGGACGGCGGACTCCAGGGGTGCGAGCCAGCGGTGCGAATCCCGGACGAGCACGGAGCCCGGACGTTCGATGACGAGCGTCGGACGGCGCAGCCCGGCCGGGACGCCGGCACGGGGCAGGTATAGGGCGGGCCGCTCAGGCAAGGCCAGGCCGGACGGCGAGGAAAACGCGTGGAAGACCACCGTCTCGCTGCGACTTCCGGGCATAAGGCAGCCGGTGAGTGTCGTCAGCAGCAGGAGGGCCGCGTGCCTCATTTCACGTCGGCGGCCTCCTTGCCGTCCACTTCGACCCTGCGCTCGGTCGCTTCGCGGCCCCTGCGTCCGGTCAGCACGGTCTCGGGATTGCGTTCGATGAAGTCCGCCAGAGAGCGGATCGCCTGCGCCGCCTCGGAGACGTCGGAGAGGGCCTGTTCGAGGTCGCGTCGGGCGGGCGAACCGGGTCGGGTGAGGGAGCGCAGGTTCGCGGAGGCCTCCTCGAGCCGCTGGAGAGCCTTCCGGCCGGCCTCAGCCATGGCTCCGATGTCGGCCGCGACCGGATCCACCTTGCCGTCGAGCCGCCGGGCGAGCGCTTCGACGCCCTTCATGGCGGCTGAAAAGTCGCGCACCGCCTGCGTGATCGCGGGATCGGAGGTCACCTTGGCGATGTTCTCCGAGGCCGCGACCAGATTGCCGTTGATCTTCTGGAACTCGATGCGCGAGGCCCCTTCGTCCAGCCTGCCCAGGATCGAGTCAGCCTTCCGCGTGATCGAGACGAAGTCCACCTTGCTGAGCTGGGTGAGGGTCTGGGAGACGGCCTTGGTGAGCGCGCCGAGGTTGGACGGCAGGGTGGGCACTTCGGGCAGTTCGCCCTTGGGGTCGTGCAGTTTGACCGGAGTGTCAGGGAAGTAGTCGAGCTCCACGTAGAGCACTCCGGTGATGACCGACTGCTGCTGTAGCTTGGCCCGGAGGCCCTTTTCGATGGAGAGCCCCAGGCCCTGCTTGTCGAGGAGGGCCTCGTCGATGCCCCTTCGTGTGAGCAGGTCCGGCGTGAACTCCATCACGACGGGAACCGCGTAATCGGATCCTGTCTGTCCCGGGGTGCGCAGCAGGACTTGGGAGACCTTGCCGACGGACACGCCCCTGAACTTGACCGGCGCGCCGATGTCGAGGCCGCTCACGGAGTCCTCAAAGTAGGCGATGGCGCCGGGCTTGCGCCCCGAGAAGGAGCCGGCGCCCAGCAGCACCATGGCGACGACGAAGAGCACGACCCCTCCGGCCACGAAGGCCCCGATCAGGGTGACATTGGCGGATCGTCTCATCTCAGTTTCGGTGATTCTGCTGGAAGAATGCGTGGGCCCTCGGGTGCGCGCCCGGCGAGAGGAAATCCCGGGGCGGCGCGTAGGCGCCCATCCTGCCCGTCTCCGTGTCGAGGTAAACGCAGAAGTCCGCGGTGCGGAGGATGCTCGGCACTTCGTGGCTCACCATGACGATGGTGGTCCCGAAGGCCTCGCGGACGCGAAGGATGAGTTCGTCCATCCTGGCCGCGGTCAGGGGGTCGAGCCCGGCGCCGGGCTCATCCAGGAACAGGACCTCAGGGTCGAGGGCCAGGGCGCGGGCCAGCGCCGCCCGTTTGGCCATGCCGCCGCTGATCTCGGAGGGCAGCTTGTCCATGGCGTCCGCCAGGCCGACCAGGGACAGCTTGTATTCGGCCAGCTGCCGGCGTTCCCGACGCGGAGGCGAGAGGAACTCACGGATGGGCAGTTCGACGTTCTCGCGCAGGGTGAGCGACGAGAACAGCGCCGAGCCCTGGAACAGGAAGCCCAGCCGCCGAAGCGCCTGCTCTCGCTCCACGGCGGAGACGCTCGTGAGGTCCCTTCCCAGCAGCCGTGAACTGCCGGAGACGGGGTCGTCGAGTCCGCTGAGGGCCCGCATCAGCGTGCTCTTGCCGCAGCCGCTGGGACCCACGACGGCGAGGATCCGTCCCGGTTCCAGCGCGAAGGTGATCCCGGACATGATGGCCTTGCCGCCGTGGCCCACGGCGAGTTCCTCGCATGCGATCGCTTCGGCGGCCATGTCAGATGCCGTAAAGGTTGAAGATGACCGCGAACACGGCGTCGGCGATCACGATGAGGGTGATGCCCAGTACGGCGGCCGAGGTGGCCGCCTCACCGACCCCGAGGGCCGATCGGCGCGCGACGTGGCCGCGGTAGCAACCGGCCCAGGCCGCGATGAAACCGAAGGCGACGGACTTGATGAATCCGGCGAGGAAGCTCTTCCAGCTCACCGCCTGGACGGCCTGCGTCACGTATTGGTCGACGCTCAGCTCGCCGGCGCAGGCGACCACCATGCCGCCGAGCACGCCCACGAAGGTCGCGAAGACGGAGAGCAGGGGGACCATCAGCGAGACCGCGAGGATCCTCGGCAGGGCGAGGAACTCGACGGGATGGATGCCGAGGGCCCGCAGCGCGTCGCTTTCCTGGCTGAGGTTCATGCTGCCCAGCTGTGAGGCGAAGGCGGTGGAGGTCCGTCCGCAGGCGATCACTCCGGTCATCAGGGCGCCCATCTCGCGCGCCATCGCGAGGGCGACGAGGTTGGCCACGTAGACGGTGGCGCCCACCTGCTTGAGCTGGATGAGGCCCACGTAAGCCATGATCAGGCCGGTGAGGAAGCCGAGCAGGGCGACGATGGGCAGGGCGTCGACGCCTGCGGTCTGCATCTGCAGGGGCAGTTCGTTCCAATTGACCCTGGCGCGTCCGAGCCCGGCGCGCAGGAAACCCAGGGCCGTGTGCCCTATGTGCTCCAAGGCACGCCCCCATGACGAGCCGCTTTCAGCACCCCAGGAGCCGATGTTCTCGAGGAGTCCGGTCTCGGCAGGGGCTGATTCGGTCACGGCGACGTTCTCGGCCATCCTCACGAGGGACTGCAGTCTCAACGGGAGCGACGAGAGGTCGGGGCCTCGGACCGTCCTCAGGTGGGCGTGCAGCCATGCTGGAAGGCAGGAGTCGAAATCTTCCAGACCTTCGGCCCTGACCGCGACCCTGTCGGCGCGAAAGGCCACCTCAGGCAAGGCTGACCCGGACTTCCATGCGCCTCCGACGGTCAGAAGGACTGCTCCGTCGGCAGATACCTCCGTGCGGGCCCAGGCCGGACTGGGGGAGGCTTGTGACATGCTGATGTTCAGTAAGTTGAGACCAACTTGTCCCACAAGTCAGAAAGGCGTTGTCGGGGGGCTTGCGAGGGCTTTGCTAGACCCTCCTGATGCGTCACCGCAAAGGCATCCTCCTTCTCCTCGCTTGCGCGCCCGTGCTCTGCTTCGGGCTGGAGTCTCCGTTCCCAAGGGAGGGCGCGCCGTCTCGATTCACCTTCGAGGAGGAGAATGACAAGTTCGGACAGGACAATCTGGACCGCTACTACACGCAGGGACTCAGGTTCACGCTGCAGACCGGTGATCACGCCTATTTTGCCGTCGGTCAGGAGATCAACACGCCTTCGGACACGTCCAACCCGAATCCTCCCGACACCGACATGGCTTACTCGGGGGCGCTTTATCTCGCCTACGGTCACGGGCACGTGTTCAGCCGCGGCGGCCGCAATGACGTGCTCGTCTCGGTCGAACTGAAGGCCGGCCTCATCGGTCCCGGAGCCGGTGGAGAGACCATCCAGAACAAGTTCCATGACCTCATCGGACAGCCGGCGGCCGCCGGTTGGGGGACCCAGACGCCCAATGAGCCGGTGGTGAACCTCGACGGTGAGATCCGTCGTCGTTTCGGCGACGACAGACTGGACTTCATCGCCCGCTCGGTGGCGCAGCTAGGTACGCTCCGCACCGGTTTCCTCGTGGGCGGTCAGCTCCGCTACGGACGCGGCCTCGGCTCCTCCTGGGGCGGCGGCACCATCCGCAGCAACAACGCCTATCTGGGGCCCTTCACACCGGCCGAAGGCTTCGCGTGGAACGTCTACGTCGACCTTCAGGCCGAGGCGGTCGTCAGGAACTACGCCACCGACGGCGGCCACTTCAGGGAATCTCCCGGCGTCGAACGCAGGGCCGCGGTCGGGCAGGCCTCCTTCGGCGCGTCCCTCTCCTATGGAGACTTCTCCTTGCTGGTGTTCACCGCCATGAGGACCTACGAGTTTGAGACCCAGGCCGAGGCGCATCACTTCGGCGGTTTCAAGGCCGGGGTCCAGTTCTGAGATGGATCGCGTCGCCGTCATCGACATCGGGTCCAACTCGATCAAGGCCACCGTCTTCGTCGTGCGGGATCGCTCCGAGGCTGCACGCGCCACCGAGTCCGTGCGCATCTTTCCGGTCGGCGGCGATGACGGCATCGGAGCCGACAGGCTGCGTCAGGCGACGGAGTCCGTGCGCAGGCTGAATGACTTCGCCCTCACCCACGGTGCGGCCCGGACGGTGGTCGTGGGCACCTCGGCGATGCGCGAGAGCAGGGGAGCCTCCCAGCTGGCCAGGGCCGTGCATGAGGCCACCGGACTCCGCGTCAACGTCCTTTCGGGAGAGTCGGAAGCCCGCGTCGTCGCCCGTGGCGTGCGATCCGATCCCGCCTACGCATCCTACCCCGACCTGCTCGCCTTCGACCTTGGCGGAGGAAGCCTCGAGGTCGTGCAGCTCCGGGGTGACGCCATGCTGAAGGCGCGCAGCCTCCCGCTGGGCTCCGTCCGCCTGACCAACGGCTTCCTTGGCGGCGGCCATTCGCCCCTGAGCGACCTCGACGTCGCATCGATCACGAATCACGTGGCCTCCATGACGGACGTGCTTCTCAGGCCGTCCATGGCCGAAACGCATCTCGTGCTCGGCGCCGGAGGCGCCTTCAGCGCCGTCGCCCAGCATCTCGAGGCTTCCGGGGAGCCGATCCAAGGCGGACGCATCCCCGTCCTGCGCATCCGTGGGCTGCGCGACCGGCTTTGCAAGCTGGGCGTTGAGGAGCGACGCAAGGTGCCCGGCGTCCCTGCCGACCGCGCCGACATCATGCCCGCGGCGTTGGTGACCCTCTGTACCCTGGCCGAGCTCTGCGGCGCCGAGGCCTTCCATCTGACGCACCACGGCGTCAGGCATGGCGTCCTCGACGTGATGCTGACCGAAGAAGGGGTTCTGCTGTGAGGACGGTCCTGACGCTCCTGCTGCTGTCGACGGCGATCTGCGCCTCGGGGAAATCCGTCGAAGCGGACGTCGTTTCAGTCGATTCCGCCACCGGCGTCGCGACGGTCAGGCTTTCCGGGGCTAGGGAAACGCTCGAAGTGAGGCTTTCGTCCGCCGACGTGGCGTTGGGCTGGAGCGGTAAGCGGATCCGCTACCTGCCGGTCAAGGACGGCGACAAAGTCAGGGCCGACCGCGTCTTTCCCGCGGATCCCGAGGAGCTGCGGAGGATGAAGGAGACCACGGACGTCCTGAGGCGCGCCACCGCCGACCGGGGACGGATGGTCTCCCGCATGCCCGCCGAGCTGGTTCCCGACATGGCCCTGTGGGATCAGGCCGCCAAGGTCGTGACCAAACGGGACCTGCTCGGCCGTCCGTTCGTCCTCAACTTCGTCTTCACCAGCTGCCGCAACGCCAAGATGTGCCCCGCCTCGACCCGGTGCATGAAGCAGCTGGGCGACCTGCTGCAGAAGGGCGGATCGGAGACCAGGCTGGTCACCATCACGTTCGATCCGGAGGTGGATTCTCCGGCCACGTTGCGCGCCTACGCCGAAGGCTACGGCATCGACGCCAGTCGGCACATCTTCCTCACCGGCGACGAGGGGCAGATACGCGACCTGATGCGACAGTACGGCATCCTGACCGCGGAATCCGACGGCACCATCGTCCACAATGCCGCGACCCTTGTCGTCAGCGCCGAAGGCCGCATCGTCCGACGTTTCGAAGGGGCGACCTTCGATCCGCAGCAGGTGGCCGAGGCGCTCGCGGAACTCTCCCGCCCGAGATGAGCCCCGCATGGAAAGGCACCCTGGTCCTCACGCTGGGCGCGGCCTGCGGTTTCGCCATCCTCCGGGCCCTTCCCGACACGCAGTGCACGTTGCTTCACGCCGGCCATGATCCGGTGGTCCAGGATGGCGTCGCGTTCTGCGGCGTGAACGAGCAGGCCAACTATTACTCGCCGGCCGCGCTCAGGTTCCCCGTCTCCGCCTCGCTCCGTTTCGATTCCGGAAAGGGCGAACTGACGTTGCTGGTGGAAGGCGATCGGCCCTTGCTTGCGCACGAAGTCGCCGTCTCCCATACGCGCAAGGTGCATCTCCATCTCCGTCAGGAGGGCGGGGAGAGGGCCTACGCCCACGTGCATCCCGAACCGACGGACGACGGACGATGGGTCTTCGACCTGCCTGCCGCCTTCCGCTCCGCCGCCGGCGGCTCTTCGGTGAAGGCGTTCGTGGATTTCACCTCTTCGAGGACACGGCGCACCATGCTGGCCGAATGTCGCGCGACCCTGCCCGGAGCTCCGACCGCGTTGCCGGTGGAACCGGGTTTGGCCGTCCGGCTTGAAGCGGACCGTTTCCGGACCGATGAGGCCGCCACGATCCGCGTCCGGCTGGAAGGCAGAGACGGCAGGCCCGTCGTGCTGCGACCGGTGATGGGGGCGCTCGGCCATGCGGTCGTCTTCGGCGATCAGGCTTCCAATCCGGGCTATGCGCACATGCACCCCACCTGGGAGGGAGCCGAGAGGGATGATGCGCCCACGTTGACCTTCCGGCTACGCATGCCTCCCCCGGGGCGTTACGACCTCTGGATCCATGTCGACGACGGCGTCGAACGGTTCCTGCGGACGGAGTTCGAGGTCACTCCCTGACCGAGCGATACCACTCGACCGTCCTGACCAGGCCTTCCACGAGCGTATGGGAGGGCCGCCAGCCCGTGCCGCGCAGCTTGTCGGCGGACGCCAGGGAATGACGCACGTCCCCCGGCCGGACGGGCAGATGGCTTACGGATGACGAGGAGCCGGTGAGGCGGAGGATCTCGGCCGCGAGTTCCGAGATGGTCACGCTCGCGCCATAGCCGACGTTGTAGGAGCCGAGGACGTCTGGGCGGGAGGCCACGTGGACGAGGGCGCCGACGATGTCCTTCACGTAGATGAAGTCCCGCGTCTGTCCGCCGTCTCCGTAAACCGTGATCGTCTCGCCGCGCAGGGCCTTGCGGATGAAGATGGGGACGGCCGCGGCATAGGCCGAGGCGGGGTCCTGCCTCGGGCCGAAGACGTTGAAGAACCGCAGGGAAGTCGTGGAGAGTGCGCCGTCGGCCGCCTCAGCGAGCAGCCGTTCTCCGGCCAGCTTGGTCGCCGCATAGGGTGACCGGGGCTCGGGAGCCATCGTCTCGAGCTTGGGCACTGCGGGGTTATCCCCGTAGACCGCGGCGGACGAGGCCAGGACGACCTTGGTGGCGCCGGCACGGCGGGCGGCGGCGAGCACGCGGGCCGTACCCGTCACATTGAGCGACTCGCAGGCCGCCGGCTGGGAGACCGACTCCGGGACCGACACCATGGCGGCCAGATGGAAGACCAGGTCCGCGCCTGCCGAGGCGTCGGCCAGCGCGGCCTCATCGAGGATCGAGCCTTGTACGAGGCGGTGACGGAGTCCCTCAAGGTTGCTCAGTCGTCCGGTCCGCAAGTCATCCAGCACCACGACCTCGTGGTCACGATGGAAGTGCTCCACGACGTGCGAGCCGATGAAACCGGCTCCTCCGGTGACCAGGACTCTCATCGTCTGAACGCGGCCACGGAAGCCTCCATGGCCGGCATCTGGCGCTCGATGGAACGAACCAGGGCGAACTGCGTCCGGCAGCGGTCGAGATTGTGGCCCGGCCGGCGGACCTTGAAGTAGACGTCGCCTTCCAGCCAGTCCGTCAGGAACCTGAGGCCGATCTCAAGCGTGATGAGCTTGCCGGAGAAGGCGAGCAGCCTGCGTTCCTCCGCGGTCAGGAAGCCTGCAGCCGCCGAAAGGTAGCCGTCGACCAGGGCCTCGAACATCGGCATGCGCATCTCGACCTTGGAGAGGTCCGTCTCGTCCTCCGCGGCGGGCGAGGTCGAGGTTCTGACAAGGTCGCCGAAATCGTAGAGCGCCGATCCCGGCATCACCGTGTCGAGGTCGATGACGCAGATCCCCTCGCCCGTGCGGTCGTCGATGAGCACGTTGTTGAGCTTGGTGTCGTTGTGGGTGACGCGTTCCGGGATCCTGCCCTCGGCCATGGCCTCCGCGATGACGCCGACGTCCCCCGCGTGCGCCAGGGCGAAGGCGATCTCATCGGCGGCTGCCGCGGCGCGTCCGTGCGCGTCCGTCCGTAGCGCACGCTGGAAGTTCGCGAAGCGGGTCGGCGTGTGATGGAAGGCAGGGATGGTCTCGTTGAGCCGTCCCCCTGGAAGGTCGGCGAGCAGCGACTGGAAGCCTCCGAACGCACGGGCGGCCTCGCGGGCCTGGTCGGCGTCGCGGATGACGTCATGTCCGGTCGCCCCCTCGATGAAAAGGTAGCAGCGCCAGCATCCTCCGAGCTCGTCCTGGTGCCAGTCGCGGCCCTCTCGGGTCGGCACGAGCGTCAAGGCGCGCCTTTCGGCGTCCTTGCGCCCCTCAAGACGGAGGCGCCCCTGCGCATGCGCGCAGACTCTGGCCACGTTCTGCATGAGGGCGGGAGGATTCCTGAAGACCTTCTCATTGATCCGTTGCAGCAGGAAACGTCGGGGGCCTTCCGCGCAGGCCTGCACGACCGCGTAGGTGTCGTTGATGTGACCGCTGCCGTAGGGCGCGGCGGAGACGAAAGTCCCCGGAAGACGGAACGCCGCGGCCACCTTGGCGATGTCGACCGAGTCCTTCATCTCATGCCCAGAGGCTCTGAGGATAGTCCCCGCTGGCGACCAGGGAACGGATGCTCGCCTGCACCATCGGCTTGTCCTCGCGGTAGGTGACCCCGAACCAGGCCGAATGCGTGCGCAGCACCCGGCAGGAAACCTTGGATTCGCGGATGAGCGAGCCGACGGTGATGGGTATGTAGCACTCGCTCTTGAGCTCCGAACCCTTGGCGGCCAGGAAGGCTCGGAATTCCTCGTCAAGAAGCGGGAAAACGGAGGGGGCGAAGCCCCACATGTTCATCGAAACCGGCTCCTCTCCGGTCAGGGGCACGACCTCGCCGTCCTCTCCGCGGTGTTCGGCGCCGGTTCCCTTGCGGGCGATCTTGGTCAGTTCCCGGATGTCCGTCAGCCGACCGTGCGGATCGGTGCGGCAGACGCCACGGGCCACCGTCCCGTGGTCCGAGAGGGTGTTCTTGAGGGTGAATCCCACCATCGAGTAGTCGGTCGTGCCGGCGTCCATCGCGGAGAGGTCCTTGCCGAGCACCGCGTAGGAATCGCTTCCGTAGAAGTCATCGGCGTTGATGACCGCGAAGGGCGTGCGCACCTGCTCGCGGGCGCAGAGGATGGCGTGCGTGGTCCCCCAGGGCTTTTCACGCCCCGCCGGAGGCGTGAAGCCGGACGGCAGTCGGTCGAGCGTCTGGAAGGCGAAGTCGACCTCGACCTTTCTGGCGAAACGCGCCGCGACCCGCTCCCGGAAGTCCTTCTCGAAGTCGGGGCGGATGATGAAGACGACCTTGCCGAACCCGGCGCGCAGGGCGTCGAAGACGGAGTAGTCCAGGATGGTCTCGCCCGAAGGGCCCATCGGGTCGATCTGCTTGAGGCCGCCGTAGCGGCTTCCCATTCCTGCGGCCAGCACGAGCAAGGTCGGTTTCATCATCGGAAGCGGGAGATGCGGTCGGCGACGTCGGAGCGGAAGCGGTCGATGAATCCGAGGACGTGGCCGGTGAGGTCGAGGGAATCGTCGCGCACCAGCGGCGTCAGGTCGAGCGCCCATGACATCGCGGGCTCGCGGTCGGAGGCGTGGGCGTCGCTGAAGGTGGCGTTGGCCAGCCTGCGTCCGAGCACGGCCAGGTCGTATCGCTTGCCCCCGGCGATCTGGGTCGCGAAGACGCCGTTGATGCGTTCGGCCAGCCCGGGCGGACCGGAGACCGGCATGGGGGTCTTCTCGGAGTCGACGACCCAGTCGAGGTCACGCCAGACCTCGCAGCCGTAGACCTTTTCGGGACGGTCTCCGACGGGCAGGCGCCGGATGGCCTCGAGCGAGCGGAGGAGGCAGGCCACGTGGGTGTCATGCTTGTCGGCCGGATTGTGCAGGTAGACCCGGCGGGGCTTGGCGGCTTCGAGCAAGGCGTGGATGTCGTCGACGACTTCGCGTCGGGCCGGATCCTTGACCGTACGGCTCGGGTGACCCAGCTGCGCGACGAACGAATACTGTCCGATGTCGGCGGCCAGCCTCTGCTCACGCATCCTCTCCGCGGCGATCTGGTCGTCGGTCCATTCGGCATAGGGGCCGGCACGGGAGGAACCGCGGCCGTCCGTGACGATGATGCCGCCGAACCAGCGGTCGTTCCGTCCGTGGCATTCGACGATGCCGTGGAAAGCCATGAACTCCAGGTCGTCCTGATGCGCTCCGATGCCGAGGTGGGTGGTGCGGGAGACGGCGGCGGGGAGGCCGGTCCCGTCGGGCACGTGAAGGTCGGCAGCGGGTGAGGAGAGCTTCATGCTCGGACGGCGGGGGCTAGGGATGCGGCGGCGACGGCCTGTCCGTGCCTCCTGTCTTTCTCATCGGGGGCCAGGATGTCCACCCGAAGTTCGGGAAACTCGGCACGGAGCACCTCTGACGCCCTGGAGGAGATGAGGTCGCCGCCGGGGCCCGTCGTGACCCGGCCCATGGTCAGGATGGCGTCCATGTCGTAGAAGTCGGCGAAATGGGCGATGGCGTAGCCGAAGGCCGTGCCGACGGCCTCATACACCGATACGGCGCGCGGATCGCCCTTCTTCATGCGTTCCTGCAGGAGTTCAAGCTGCTCGGGCAGCCGCATACCGGCGGGCGGGATGATGCCGGCGGCGGGCAGGAGCCTTCCGACGGCCTGCTGGCTGAAGTATTGAACCGAGCATCCGCGGTCGCCCGACCACTCGTCGGCGGGGGCGTCCGCCCGGTAATCGACGGGCACGAAGGCGAGCTCGCTCAGCCAGTTGGTCAGGTTGCCGGAGCGGTCGACGTAGCCGGCGGCGACGCTGGTGCCCATTGCGACCCCTAGGACGGCGTTGCGGCCGAGTGACATCGAGGCGGCCAGCGCGGTCACGTCGCCGTCATTGAGCACCTCGAATGGCACCTTCCATTCCTCGGCGAGGCGGAGGAACATGTCCTTCACCTCACGGTCGAATACCGTCCGGTCCGTGACGCCACGGAAGAGCGAGGCCACCCTGACTTTGTTGCCGATGTAGACGCCCGCCGAGGAGCCGCCGATGGCGTCAACCCTGGGCAGATGGGCGGCGGCCCGTCTGAGGGAATCCCGGATGCCCTCGAGATGGTAGGCGGGGTCGGACTGGAAGTAGGGATCCCACTTGATCTCCTCCGAATGCACGACCTTGCCGTCGATGACCGCCGCGCACTTCCGGTCGGAACCGCCGAGGTCGAAGCCGATCCGGCATCCACCGAGGTGACGGCCGAGCCTCACGTGCGCGGTGGATTCCTGCGGCAGCACGCCCCTGGCCACGGCCTGGAACGTAAGCTCACGCTCGAAGAGCCGAAGATTGAAGTCGGCGTCGAAGGCGCGGAGGCCCGCGGGCGCGTAGCAGGCCGAGAGGCGACGGGCGTATTCCTCCGCCCGGGCTCCCGACAGCAGCACGCGGTCGCCGCCACGGGACCAGAGGAGGAACTTGACCGTGCGTTCGACATGGAGCCAGGCGTCCGCGTCCATGGCGCCTTCGGGAGGGACGAGCGTGGTGTATCGCGAGGCGGTGCCGTCGGGCCTGGCGAGGCAGATGATCAGCTCACCCACGCCCTTGTTCGCCCTTGCCGAGGACAGGTACTCCCTGGTCCACAGCGAGGCGGGAATGAGCCCGGGGTCGGCCTGGGCGACGAATCTCGGGCGGACCGTGACCATGCCGTCAGACGGCGGATCCGGAAGCCGACTCCGGGTCGAGGTGGAAGGTGCAGGCCCCGTGCTCCTGCAGCCAGGTCGCCGGGCAATCCGGTCCGGGCTTCTCCTGCCGGGCCCGACGGACGATCTCCGCCTTGCCCCGGCCGAAGGCCAGGAGCTCGATCCTGCGCGCGTCAAGGATGGTGGCGACGCCCATGGTGAGGGCCGCCCGCGGCACGCTTTCGACGTTTCCGAAGAAGGCGGAATTGTC
>CAZRPB010000011.1:31182-34388 GCA_964601955.1 uncultured Klebsiella sp.
CGGTAGGACTGCGGATGGGAGCCGGCCAGGCCCTCATACTCATCGAGGTTGAAGGTGATGACGTCGGCGAAGCTGAGCCCCTGTTCCCGGTGGAGCCTGACGAGCTCGCGGTAGAGGGGAAGGGGAGTGGACCCCGTCGCGAGGCCCAGGACGGCCTTGCGGCCCTGCCGCCGGGCGTCCCGGATGAGCTGCGCCACCGATGCGGCGACGGCGGCCGCCGCGGCCGCGGCATCAGGATGCACGATGACGTTCGACATCAGCCCAGGGCGGCCAGCATCCGCTTCAGTTCGTCACGCCGGGTCCTGGCCTCGTCCAGCTGCTTGCGTGCGCCGTCGAGGATCTGCGGCGGCGCCTTGGAGACGAAGGCTTCGTTGGTGAGCCTGGCCTCTCCGGCTGAGACGGCCTTCTCGGCTTTCTCGAGTTCCTTGCCGAGCCGTGTCTTCTCGGCCCCGACGTCGACGTCGGATCCCAGTTCAAGGGCGACCGTGCCCAGCGTGGTGAGGGAGCCGGGCCTGCCTCCGAGGTCATCCGTGAACCTGATTTCGGAGAGTCCGGCGAGACGGCCGACCTTGTCCCTGGCCGATTCAAGCAGCGCACGGCCGGCGGCGTCCTTGGATTGGACCGCGATGACGGAGTCCCGGCGCGTCGCCTGACCGGCCTGGGACTTGAGGGCGCGCACCGCGGCGACGAATTCGCGCAGCGCGGCCACCGCGGCCACCCTTCCCGCCGCGGGCTTGATGCCGTGGTCACGGAGGGCCTTGAGGAGGTCGCCGCCCGTGCCCGTGTGGTGACGTTGGATGAAGTCCGCGGGACCGCCGTAGCCGAGCAGGTGCCAGAGCTCCTCGCTGATGAAGGGCGCCACGGGGTGGAGCATCAGCAGGAACTGCCTCAGCACGAGGTCCTGCACGGCCAGGCAGGAGTCCCGGTGGGCCGGATCGGCCAGTCGCGATTTGGAGGCTTCCACGTACCAGTCGCAGAAGTCACCCCAGAAGTAGGAGTAAAGTCCTTGGGCGTAGGCGGTGAACTCGTGATCCGCCAGATTGCGGTTGGTCGAGTCCGTCAGCTCGGCCAGTCCGTGGAGGATGGAGAAGTCGTCGTCGTCGAGGCCGGAGGCGCGGATGCGGGAGATGATCGCGGCCAGGCTTGAGTTGTCCGCCATGGGGCCGGACATCTGCCTGAAGCGCGAGGCGTTCCAGAGCTTGTTGCAGAAGTTGCGGCCCTGGGCGACGCGGTCCTCGTCGAACAGGATGTCCTGCCCCTTGGGGGCGATGGACAGCAGGCCGAACCTGAGCCCGTCCGCGCCGAACTTGGCGATCAGGTCCAGGGGTTCCGGCGAATTGCCGAGCGACTTGGACATCTTGCGGCCGAGCTTGTCGCGGATGATCCCGTTGAAATAGACGCGGCGGAACGGCACCCGGGCGCGGATGTCATCGTCGGTCAGGGTCTTCTTCTCGGGGCCGTGCAGCTCGAGGCCCGCGATGATCATGCGCGCGACCCAGAGGAAGATGATGTCGGGGCCGGTCGCGAGGGCTCCGGTCGGATACCAGTGGGCGAGCTCGGAGGTGGTCTCGCCGGGCTTGCGCCATCCGATGGTGGCCAGGCACCAGAGCCAGGATGAGGCCCACGTGTCGAGCACGTCGGGGTCCTGTTCCCAGCCCGCGGGATCGGTCGGCGGCGTGAGCGAGACGTGGCGGTTGGCCGGGTCGTTGCGATCGGCTCCCTTGCGATACCAGACCGGAATGCGGTGGCCCCACCAGAGCTGGCGGCTCACGCACCAGTCCTGGATGTTGTCGAGCCAGTGAAGGTAGGTCTTCGTCCAGCGCTCGGGGTGGAAACGGATGATGCCCGAGGTGACGGCCCGCTTGGCTTCCTCGACCTTCGGATAGCGGATGAACCACTGCTCGCTGAGTCTCGGCTCGATGGGCACGTCGGCACGTTCGGAGTAGCCCACGGTGTTCTCGTAGGGCTCGGCCTTGACCAGGGCGCCCAGCTCCTCGAGCAGCTTAGCCGCCGCGTCGCGGGCCTTGAAACGCTCCATGCCGGCGAGCGGGCCCGCGTCGGCCGACATGGTGCCGTCGGGATTCATGACGTCGAGCACCGGGAGGGAGTGGCGCTTGCCGATGTCGAAGTCGGTCCGGTCGTGGGCGGGCGTGACCTTGAGGACGCCGGTGCCGAATTCCTTGTCGACGGCGGCGTCGCCGACGATCGGGATCCGCGCCCTCGGGAAGGGCCGCCAGACGTGCTTGCCGATGAGATGACGGTAGCGATCGTCCTCCGGATGGACCGCGACGGCGGCGTCGCCGGGAATCGTCTCGGGCCGGGTGGTCGAAATCTCGAGCCAGGTGCCGGGGTGTTCCGCGACCTCATAACGCATCCGGAAGAGCTGGCCCTTGGACGGCTTCATCACGACCTCCTCGTCGGAGAGTCCGGTCTGGGACACCGGGCACCAGTTGACCATGCGCTTGCCACGGTAGACGTAGCCGCGCTCGTAGAGGGTCACGAAGGCCTGAAGGACCGCCTGGGAGTAGCCTGCGTCCAGCGTGTGCACCGTGCGGTCCCAGTCGCAGGAGGCGCCGAGCTTGCGCAGCTGGGAGAGGATGATGCCGCCGTGCTTGTCCCGCCACTCGGAGGCCAGCTCCAGGAACTTGTCGCGGCCGAGGTCGTGGCGGGTCTTGCCCTGCTTCTGGCGCAGTTCACGTTCCACCCGGGACTGCGTGGCGATGCCAGCGTGGTCCGTGCCGGGCAGCCAGAGCGCCGACTTGCCCTCCTGACGGGCCCGGCGGACCATGATGTCCTGCAGGGTGTTGTTGAGGAGGTGGCCCATGTGGAGCACGCCCGTGACGTTCGGCGGCGGGATCATCACCGCGAACGACTCGCGTCCCGCGTCCACCGCGCCCTTGAAGCATCCCGAGGAGACCCAGAGGTCGTACCAGCGCTGTTCGACGCCCTGAGGGTCGTAGGACTTGGGAATTTCGGCCATCGGAAGGCAGAGGACTAGGGTCTAAGAACAGGATTGAAAAGCGTGGATTATGACCGCATCTGTTCATGCAGGCCAGGCCCCATGCAGCGGGCCGACGACGAATCCCGCCAGGTCCGGAAGGAAGCAACGGCAGTCGACCGGGACGCGTGCCGTGGCAAGCCTGGCCCCTGATTTTCTGACCGCTATCCAGCGTATAGCGTTCAGGCCGACAAGAAGGGCGTCCCCG
>CAZRPB010000012.1:0-33353 GCA_964601955.1 uncultured Klebsiella sp.
GGTCACCACTTCCAGCTGAGCACGATCTCCACCGAGGGGTGGAAGGACTGCTTGACGGGGCAGGCCTCCGCGGCGCGGACGAGGCGGTCGCGCACCTCGACGGGCAGTCCGGGCGGCATCGTCATCTCGACCTCGAGTCGCGCGATGCGCCGGGGCGGGGTCGTGGTCATGTGCTTGGCGACGGTCGCGCGCATGCCGGTCAGGTCGAGCCCGGTGTTGCGGGCGTGGATGCCGAGGATGGTCAGCATGCAGGTGGCCATCGAGGTGGCCGCCAGGTCGGTCGGCGAGAAACCCTCGCCCTTGCCCTGGTTGTCCACGGGCGCGTCGGTCACGATCGCATGACCCGAAGGGCCGTGCACGGCGCGGGTGTGGAGGTCGCCGAGATACTCGCAGGAGATGTTGACGGGCATGCCGGCAAGATGGAGGGGCGGCGGGCGCATCCAAACAAAAAGCCCCGGAGGTCCGGGGCTTCTCGGCGTCTCGGACGAAGCTCAGGCGTCGCCGTCCTTGCCGATGGCGTCGACCGGGCAGCCCTCGAGGGCCTCCATGCACTTGTCGACGTCCTCCTGCGCGGTCGGCTGGGCGAAGACGTAGGAATAGCCTCCGTCATCGTTGCGCGTGAAGAACTTGGGGGCGGTCTCGCGGCAGAGGTCGCAGTCGATGCACTGCGAGTCCACGTAGAACTTGCCCGCCACGTTGTCAGGACGCTTGTCGTTCTTGTCGGCCATAGAAACCTCAACAAATCCAGCCGTCGAGGGGTGTCAAGTTCGCCCCTGTGCCGTCATTCCGCCCGGATGACCCACACGAGGCGGTAGCGGAGGCCGTCGCGGCCGATGAGGTGGGTGGAGGTCAGCCGGTCCGAAGTGGCGTGCTCGATCTGGAGCGCTGCGCCGGCGAAGGGCAGAGTCATCTTCATGCCCATGCGACGCCAGGTGTCCACGACCTGGCTCAGATGGCCGCGTGCGTCCTCGTCGACGCTCACCTTGGCGAGGGGCTGGTCGATCTCCTGCGCGAGCGCGAGCCGGAGCCGCGCGCGCCCCTCCGGCGCCACGCCGTCGAGGCAGAAGAGCGACTCGAGCGCCGAGATGTCGCGGGCCGCGTGCGCGCGGCGGTAGGATTCGGCCAGCTCGCCGAGACGCGCGTCGCGCCACGCGCCGAAGCCGGCCAGGGCGAGCAGCCCGATGAGCCCGCCGACGACGACGGAGACGGACACTCGCTTGCTTCGCTGGCTGAAGAGGCTCACGGGGAGAAGGGCGTTGACCGTCCGAGCGGCCGGGAATAGGCCATGCAACGTCCCATGGCGTCCGATAGCAAGCCCTCCTCCGACTCCGGCCGCTACGCCGCGCGCGGCGTCTCCGCCACCAAGGGCGAAGTGCACGCGGCGGTCGACCGTCTGGACCCGGGACTTTTTCCGAAGGCCTTCTGCAAGGTGGTGGCCGACCACCTCACCGGCGATCCGTCGCGCTGCGTCGTGACGCATTCCGACGGCTCCGGCACCAAGGCGCTCCTGGCCTACCTCCGGTGGAAGGAGACGGGCGACGCGCGCGTCTTCCGCGGCATCGCCCAGGACAGCGTCATCATGAACGTCGACGACCTGCTCTGCGTCGGCGTGACGAAGGGCGTGATCCTCTCGTCCACGATCAACCGCAACGCGCGCAACATCCCGGGCGAAGTGCTCTCGCACCTGATCGAAGGGACCGAAGAGGTGCTGGAGATGCTCCGCTCCCACGGATTCGGGATCCGCTCCGGCGGCGGCGAGACGGCCGACGTGGGCGACCTGACGCCCACGCTCACGGTGGACTCCACCGCGACGGCCATCCTCGCGCGCTCCGAAGTCATCGACGCGGCCCGGGTCGTGCCCGGACTCGCCATCGTGGGCTTCGCCTCGGGGGGCTTCTGCTCCTACGAGAAGGAGGAGAACTCCGGCATCGGCTCC
This sequence comes from uncultured Klebsiella sp., assembly GCA_964601955.1. GTDB lineage: Bacteria > Verrucomicrobiota > Verrucomicrobiia > Opitutales > UBA953 > UBA953. The sequence continues at coordinate 1,937 of CAZRPB010000012.1, forward strand.
AACGGGCTGACCAGCGCCCGGCATGAGCTGCTCTCCCGGCACTATGCCGAGAAGCACCCCGAGACCTTCGACCCGCGGACGCCGGCCGACCTGGCCTATTGCGGCCCGCACCGGATGAGCGACCCCCTGCCGGGCTCCGCTCAGACCGTCGGGCAGGCCCTGCTCTCCCCCACCCGGACTTACGCCCCCCTGGTCATCCGCCTCCTCCAGACCCTCGGTCACGAGGCGGTCAAAGGCCTGGTCCACTGCTCCGGCGGCGGGCAGACCAAGTGCCGACGCTTCGGCACCGGCGTGCACTTCATCAAGGACGCCCTGCTGGAAGAACCCCCGATTTTCAGGGAAATCGCCCGTGTAAGCGGCACCGAGCCGAAGGAAATGCATCAGGTGTACAACATGGGGCACCGGCTGGAGGCCTATCTGGAACCGAAGTCCGTCGACGGCGCCCTCCGGCTGGCCAGGGAACTCGGTCTCGAAGCGAAGGTGGTCGGCCGGACCGAGCCGACGACCAAGCCGGACGGCTCCAATCACGTCACCGTGATCAAGGGCGGCCAGACCCTCGCCTACGGCTGAGTGTGAATAAGTCGTAAAGGAAGGATGGTCGGGCGAGTGGGATTCGAACCCACGACCTTCTGGTCCCAAACCAGACGCGCTAGCCAGACTGCGCTACCGCCCGAAGCCTTAATTCAAGGGGATTTTGTGTTGCCGTCACTCTCAAACCGCTAATCTCGGAATGTTCCTCAACCGAAAACCCACATCACATGGAAAACGACAGCATCTCCTCCACTCCCTCTGAATCCAAGCTTCCGCTGATCATCGGCGTGGTCGGATTCGCCCTCGGCGCCGCCGGCCTCGTCGTCGGCATCAAGGCCAAGTCCGCCGCGCAGGGCGCCGCTGACGCCGCCGCCGCCGCGCAGCAGAGCGCCGCCGACCTCGGCGCCTCGATCGCCAGCAAGGCTCCTCTCGCCGAAGTCCAGGCCCTCCAGAGCCGCGTCGACGGCAACCAGGCCCAGGCCAATGAGAACTTCGCAAAGATCACCGAAGAACTCACCAAACTCCAGAAGGCCGCGGTGACTCCCAAGGCCGCCGGCTCCGGCGCCAAGGGCGGTTCGCCCGCCGGTCCCGGCGAATACGCCGTCGTCAAGGGCGACACGCTCTCCGGCATCGCCAAGAAGAACGGTCTCTCCCTCAAGGCCATCCAGGACCTGAATCCCGGCGTTGACGCCACCCGCCTCCAGATCGGACAGAAGCTGAAGGTCAAGTAAGCGGGCATGTCGGCGCCGTCTCGCTGGCTCGTCCAGCAGGAATCAGTTCACGCCGACTGCAGGGTTTTCAAGGTACACAAGGAACATTGCAGTCACCCTCTCGACGGTCGGGAGGGTGACTTTTTTGTGCTCCACTCCCGCGACTGGGTGCTCGCGCTTCCGGTCACGAAGGACGGCCGCCTGGTCATGACGCGGCAGTGGCGCTTCGGCGCGCGCCGCGTCTCCACGGAGCCGCCCGGAGGCATCATCGACGCCGGCGAAGATCCGGCGGCCGCCGCGACGCGCGAAGCCGAGGAGGAGACGGGCTTCATCGGCGGCCGCGCCGAACTGCTCGGCACCTGCTCGCCGAACCCGGCGATCCAGTCCAACCGCTGCCACTTCGTCCTCATCGAGGGCGTGGCTCCCGGGGGACGCACGGATCCGGACGAACACGAGGAGATCCAGGTCCTGGCCCTGCGGCCCGAGGCGGCGCTCGCCGCCCTCTCCTCAGACGAGGGCGCGCACGCCCTCGCCCTGCTCGCGCTGCACCGCCTGCGCGCCGCCCGCCCCGCCCTCTTCACCCCTTCCTCATGAGCAATCCCCGCCGCATCCGCACCAAAGGCCGCACGGCCGACCCCGTCCTCGTGGTCGGCTCCGTCGCCTACGACAGCATCGTCACGCCGCACGCGTCCGGCGAACGCATCCTGGGAGGCAGCGCCTCCTACGCCTGCCTCGCCGCCAGCTACTTCGCGCCCCCGCGCATCGTGGGCGTGGTCGGCCATGACTTCGCGGCCAAGGACCGGAAGAAGCTTGAGAAGCGCGGCGTGGACCTCAGCGGGCTGCACACCGACGGCTCCGGCCGGACGTTCTTCTGGCGCGGGCGCTACCATGAGAACTACAACCGCCGCGACACGGAGGACCTGCAGCTCAACGTGTTCGAACATTTCAGCCCGCGGCTGCCCGAGGCCCACCTCGACTCCCCCTACGTGCTGCTCGGCAACATCCGCCCCGACCTGCAGCTCAACGTGCTCGACCAGCTCGCGGCGCCCAGGTTCGTGCTGGCCGACACGATCGACGTCTGGATCGAGACGCAGCGCGAAAAGCTCGGCGAGGTGATGCGGCGGTCCGACCTGCTGGTCATCAACGACACGGAGTCGGCCAAGCTCACGGGCGAATCCAACGTGATCACGGCCGGCCGCCGCCTGCGCGAGCACGGCTGCCGCGCGGTCATCATCAAGAAGGGGGAGCACGGCGCGGTGCTCTTCCATCAGGAGGGGATGTTCGCCCTGCCCGCCTACCCGGTCACGGAACTGCGCGATCCGACGGGCGCGGGCGACAGCTTCGCCGGCGCGATGCTCGGCTACCTGGCCTCGGTCGGAAGGCATGACTTCGCGGCGCTGAGGCAGGGCATGCTGTACGGCACGGCGGTGGCCAGCCTCACGGTGGAGGCCTTCTCGACCGACCGTCTCGCCGCGGCCGGCTGCGCCGAGATCCGGAACCGCCGCAAGGAGCTGCTGCGGATGACGAAGGCCTGAACGGGCTCAGCGACGCCGTCCGAGCAGGCGCCAGAGCACGAACGCGGTGACCCCCGTCACGGCGAGGTCGGCCGCGACGACCGCCCGCAACGCGGGCTGGGCGCCGGCACGTCCGCCCCAGACGGCCCACACGAAGAAGCCGGCCTGGACGAGGATGATGAGGAAGAGCACGGGGAGCAGCCTCCGCAGGCCTGCCAGCGGATCGCCGCTCATGGAGCGGTGCGACGGAAGGATTCCGCCAGGCCGATGAGGGTGAGGCCGGGCTCATGACGCACGCGGGCCCGCCAGGTGTCCGGCAGGAAGTCCGACGCGCCGCCGGTGAAGAGCACCTGCGGCCGGCCGTCGCCGCGCCGTTCCATCTCGGCGGTCACGGCGTCGAGGAGCGCGCCTATCATCCCGGAGAAGCCGATGGCGCAGCCGGCGCGCATGGCGTCGACGGTCGAACGGCCGATGGCCGGTCCGCCGAGGAGCTTCGCCGGATCGAGCGCCGGGAGGAGCGCGGTGCGTTCATGCAGGTAGCGCGTCATCACGCCGAGGCCGGGGGCGATGATGCCCCCCGCGTAGCCCCTGGAGGTCAGGATGTCCACGGTGGTGGCGGTGCCCATGCCGACCACGACCGCGGGAGGCCCGACGAGCAGCTGGGCGCCGACGCAGTCGGCCAGGCGGTCCTGCCCCACCTCGGCGGGCGTCGGGTAATCGAAGCCGAGACCGACGACGGTGTCGTGGCGGAGATGATGCAGGCGGCGGCCTGAGGCCGCGAGGACGGGCAACGCGCGGGCGGTGGCGGCGGGCACGACGCTGGCCAGGGCAAGGCCGGCGGAGGGGCAGTCCGCGAGCACCCGCCCGAGGGACGGCTCATCGAGGGAGGCGGTCTCGAGGACGCCGGACCGGATCACGTCCCGGCCGCGGACCACGCCCCAGTGGGCGTGGGTGTTGCCGATGTCGAAACAGAGCACGTCCACGAGCGGAAACTAGGCCGCACGGGACGGACGGGCAAGGACGCTCATCGACGGCGGAGGGTCACCTCGCCCGAGGACACGACGGCGCGACGACGTCCGCCGACGCGGAGGATGAGGGATCCCTCGTCATCGACGCCGTCGACCACGCCGGCCAGCGGCTTGCCGCGCAACCCGACCCTCACCGACTTGCCGGTGAGCACGTCATGCTTCTGCCATCGGGCACGGAAGGCCCGTCGCCAGGTGCCTTCGGTGAACTGCTCCCAGGCCTCGAGCAGCGCCTTGACGGCCAGCGCCGCCTCGAGATTGGGATCCAGCCGTGCGCCGACGGACGCCTCGAGCGTTCCCGCCAGCTGGCGGATCTCCTCCGCCATGTCCTGCGGCCGCCCGACGAAGTTCATGCCCACGCCGAAGACGAGCTCCCGCACGCTGTCGGCGTCGACACGCGCCTCGGTGAGCATGCCCGCCACCTTGCGGCCGTCGGGAGTGAGCAGGTCGTTGGGCCACTTGAGGCCGAGCCGGACGCCGTGCCGCGCCTCGACGTGGGCGCAGAGCGCGAGGCCCATCCACAGCGTGAAAGGACGCAGGCTCTCCGGAGGCAGGAAGGGACGGAAGGCCAGGGAGAGGTAGAGGTTGCCGGCGCGCTCGCTGTGCCAGCGCCTTCCGAGCCGGCCGCGGCCGGCGGTCTGCCTGCCCGCGAGGACGGCGAAGGGCGCCTCGGCGCCGACGGCCAGGCGCCGTTCGGCCTCGGAGTTCGTGCTGTCGCACGCGGCGAGGAACTCGACGGGCGTCTGCACGCCCGCGTGACGCAGGTGCGCCTCGAGGAGGGATGGCTCGAGGTGCCTCGGCGTCTCGGCGAGGCGGTAGCCGCGACGGGGGGCGGCGGTGAAGACGAAGCCGGCCTTGCGAAGCTTCTCGAGGCGGGCCCAGACGGCGACGCGGGAGACGCCGAGCTCGCGGGCGAGGCGGTCGCCGCTCACGGGTTCGTCGCCGGCGCGCAGGAACGCGAGGAGGATGCTGCCGTCGAGCGCGGGCATGTCAGTCCCAGTCGAGCCCGATGTCGGCCCAGGGCGCGGCGTGCGTCAGCGCGCCGCAGGAGATGAAGTCGGGCCCGAGCGCGCCGAGCTCAGGCAAGGTCGCGAGGGAGACGCCCCCGCTGACCTCGCACCAGGCGCGGCCGCGCACGAAGGGCACGGCTTCGCGGAGCGACGCGAGGGGGAAGTTGTCGAGGAGGATGACCTCGGCGCCGGAAGCCAGAGCCGGGCCGATCTGGTCTGGCCGGTCGACCTCGACCTCGATGAGCAGGTCGGGACGCGCGGCGCGCGCGCGGCGCACGAGCTCCAGGATGCGGGCGCCTGAGTCGCTCCCGTCCGCCGCGGCGAGATGGTTGTCCTTGACCATGACGCGGTCGAAGAGGCCCAGGCGGTGGTTGTGTCCGCCGCCCACCCCGACGGCGTACTTCTCGAGCATGCGGAACCCCGGCGTGGTCTTGCGGGTGTCGAGGAGCAGCGAAGGCGTTGCCCCCATGGCGTCGACGTGCCGACGGGTCCACGTGGCCACGCCGCACAGCCGCTGGATGAAGTTGAGGAGGGGCCGCTCGGCCTGGAGCAGCTCGGGCGCCGGACCCTCGATGACGCCGAGCACGTCACCGCGCGCGGCGCGCGCTCCGTCACGCAGGACGGCCCTGCCCACGCAGGCCTTCCCGTAGGCGGCCAGGACCGGAGCGATCATGCCGAGGCCGGCGACGACCACGGGCCCGCGCGCGACCAGCCGGGCCGAGGCGCGGCCGGACCTGGCGAGCAGTTCCGAAGTCGGGTCACCGACGCGCGCCGGACGGCGGAGCAGGCCGCCTCCTTCCAGGTCCTCCTCGCGGGCGAGCCCGGCCAGCCGCTCGAGCCATGCGGGGTCAAGCTCCTCCCAGCGGAGGCGGCGGACGAGACGGTCGGTGTGTCCGGGATCGCGCGGCACGGGCTCACAGTAGGCCCCGGCGAGGACCGCGGGCAAGGTGGTTAATCGAAGAAGCGCCTGAACTTCTGGGCCCACGATTCGGAGACGGGGGCGACGTCGTCGCCGCAGGCGTCCGCGTAGGCCTGGAGGGACTTGCGCTGCGCCTCGGTGAGCTTCTTCGGCACGTCGACGTCGACGCGCACGAGCAGGTCTCCGGCGCCCGACCCGCGCAGGCGGGGCATGCCTTCGCCGCGCAGCCGGAAGACCGTGCCGCCCTGCGTGCCGGCCGGGACCTTGAGCAAGGCCTTGCCCTTGAGCTTCGGGACATGGATCTGACCGCCGAGTGCGGCCACGGAGAACTTCACGGGCACGGCGCAGGCGAGATCGTCGCCGTCACGTTCGAAGAGCTCGTGGTCGGCGACGTGCACGACGACGTAGAGGTCGCCGGCGGCGGCGCCGCGACGGCCGGCGGAGCCGTTGCCGGTTGAGCGCAGCTTGACGCCGGTGTCCACGCCAGGAGGGATGCGGACGTTGACGGAAGCCTCGGACACCGTGCGCCCCTCGCCGGAGCAGGCGCGGCAGGGCTTGTCGATGGTCTCGCGCTGGCCATGGCAGGTCGGGCAGGTCTGCCGCATCTGGAAGAAGCCCTGGGAACGGACGACCTGGCCGTGGCCCTTGCAGGTGGCGCACCGGACCTTCTTGGCGCCGGCCTCGGCGCCGCTGCCGGAGCATTTGGCGCAGGCGACGTGACGGCGGTAGGGGATCTTGCGTTCGACGCCTTCGGCCGCCTCCTCCAGCGAGATGCGGACGTCCTGGCGCAGGTCTTCACCGGAGTCGTCCTGCTCGCCGCCTCCGCCGCCGAAGATGTCCCCGAATCCGCCGCTGAAGAACTGGTTGAAGATGTCGCGCGGATCGGCGCCCTGGAAGCCGCCGGGCGAGGGGCCGGCCGCCTGGTCGAACGCGGCCTCACCGTGCTGGTCGTACAGCCGGCGCTTGTCGGGGTCCGACAGCACCTCGTAGGCGCGCGACACCTTCTTGAACTTCTCCTCCGCCGCCTTGTCGCCGGGATTGCGGTCCGGGTGAAACTCCATGGCCTTCTTGCGATAGGCCTTCTTGAGGTCGTCGGCCGAGGCGTCCCGGGCGACGCCGAGCAGGGCGTAGTAGTCCTCGGCCATGATCAGCGCGCGGGACCGGAGGAGATGAAGACCGCGGCGGGCCGGACGACGCGGTCGTGGAGGATCCATCCGGAGCGCGCGACCCGGACCACGGCGCCCTCGGGCACGTCGGCGCTCGGCTCCTGGCCGACAGATTCATGCCGGGAGGGATCGAAGGGCAGCCCGGAGGGAACGATCTCCACGAGCCCGTGCGAGGAAAGGATGGTCCGGAGCTGCGTCACGGCCATGCGGAAGCCCTCGGCGACGGCACGTCCGTCCGCCTGCGACGAAGCGGAGGCGAGGCCGAGCGAGAAGGCGTCGAGCGCGGGCAGGAGGTCCTCGACCAGGCCGGCCACGGCGTACCTGCGGAGATCGTCGCGCTCACGCTGATGGCGACGCTGCAGGTTCTGCTGGTCCGCCGTGCTGCGCAGCAAGGTGTCGCGGAGGCGGAGCACCTCGCCCTCGAGCTCGGCGACGCGGAGCGGGAGGTCGGAGCCGGGCTCCGGAGCGGGGGCGGAATCTGCGGAAGGTTCGGACATCGGAAGAATGCTCAGCGGGAGAGGAGGGATTCGGCGGCGCGCAGCACCTGCTCGCGCGCGCGGTCCACGGCGGCGTCGACGCCGACGCGGGCGGCGAGCCCGGTGAGCCGAGAGGCGAGGGGCTTCCAGACCTTGTCGCCGAGGCTGGATTCATCGACGTCGCTCGCCTCGAGGCTGATGCCCGCCTCACGGTCGACGACGGTGCGGCGGCGGTCCGTGCCGTCGCCGGCGATGACGCGGACCCGACGGACGTTGAGCGAGAGCCGCTCGATGCGGAAGCGCGCGGGCTCCCGGACGTCCGCACCGCCCGCCGACTCCTGGGAGGAGAAGGAGCGGATGAGGTCGCGGAGGTTGTTGTCGTTCAGGTAGTCCTCCTTGCCCACGACGACGAGCTCGTCCACGTCGATCCTGAGCTCACGGATGACGCGCACGCCGTCGCCGGCGAAGCTCGAGGGTTCGAAGTCGACCGTGAGTTCCCGGGCGTTGAGCAACGCGCGTTCCTGCCAGCGGGAGGCCCCTTCGACGCGGAGGCCGCCGAAGCGCACGCGGCCGAGCAGGAGGTTGGTGTCGTTGGACTCGACCGAGAGCGAACAGCCGCTCCGGGAGGAAAGGGCCGAATCGAGGATCGAGGGGGCGAAGCGCCCGCCGGCCCAGATGACGAGGGCAGCCAGCAGAGGGAGGAAGATCGCCACCCCGACGAGGAAGCCCATCAGCCTGCTGAGGGCCCGGCCCGGACGGAGTCTGTGCAATCTGTTGGGCATGGTGACGACGAAATGCGAGCAGTAGCCATGCCACGTTGAACGGTCAACGGCGGAGGAAAAATCACCCGAAAGCCCGCAAATGCGGGGGTGCTGAAATGAAAGACCCGCCTCGCGTCGGGCGGGGCGGGTCCTTCTGTCACGCCTTGCGGGCGCAGGTCACTGGGGAGGCGGGATGGCGCCGCAGACGACCACGTCGCCGGCGTAGACGCGGGCGTAGTTCTGCTGATTGGGCACGATGCCGACCAAGATGGTCTTCTCCGTGTGACGCAGCACCGCGACGTCGACCAGCTTGCCCAGCTTGTCGATGCGCAGTCGGCTGTTCACGTCGGGCTTGTCACCCGAGCGGGCGAGCTCGATGAGCCCCTGCTCCTCGTTGACCGCGACCACGCGGGCCTGGGCGGCGTCTTCCGGAGGGACGGTGAGGTCGACCGGTGCGGCGGGCTGGGCGTCCTTCTCCCATGAGAACTTCTGCTCCTCGCCCGCGACGGCGGCCGATCCGGCGGGCTTGTTGGCGCAGCCGACGACGAAGAGGGACACGGCGAGGATGAGCAGGAGGCGCTGCATGGCGGGGAATGTATCGAAATAGGGTCTTTTTCAGGCACCCCTAGTCAACCCCTTAATGCTTGCGAGGGGGCTGGCATGGGGGTTGTCTCGCGGGTCCTATGAGTCAGGAAGCCGCGAAACTGATGCTCGCGCTGCCCAAGGGCAGCCTCGAGGAGGCCACGCTGCAGCTCTTCGCCAAGGCCGGCTTCCCGGTCGCCAAGAGCTCCCGGTCCTACCGCCCGTCCTTTGACGACCCCTCCCTGGACGGACGGTTCATCCGCGCCCAGGAAGTCGCCCGCTACGTGGAGCACGGCTTCTTCGACTGCGGCCTGACCGGCCAGGACTGGGTGCAGGAAAACGCCGCCGACGTCGTCCAGGTATGCGAACTCATCTACAGCCGGGCCTCCTCCCAGAAGTCCCGCTGGGTGCTCTGCGTCCCGGAGGCCTCCCCGGTCAGGACCGCCAAGGACCTCGCCGGGAAGCGCGTCGCCACCGAACTGGTCGAGACGACCCGCCGCTGGTTCAAGGCCCAGGGCGTCGAGTGCGAGGTCGAATTCTCCTGGGGCGCCACCGAGGTCAAGGTGCCCGAACTGGCCGACGCGATCGTCGACATCACCGAGACGGGTTCGTCCATCAAGGCCAACAAGCTCCGCATCGTGGCCCAGCTGCTCGAGACCACCACGGTGCTGGTGGCGAACAAGGCCGCCTGGGCCGACCCCGTGAAGCGCGCCAAGATCGAGCAGGTCGTGCTGATGCTGCAGGGCGCGCTCGCCGCCCAGCACATGGTCGGACTGAAGTTCAACCTGCCCAAGGCGCGGCTCGAAGCCGTGGCCGGCAAGCTGCCCGCCCTGCGCAACCCGACCGTCTCCCAGCTGAGCAATCCCGAGTGGATCGCGGTCGAGACCATCATCGACGCGCGGCAGTCGCGTGAGTTCATCCCGACCCTCAAGGCGGCCGGCGCCGAGGGCATCGTGGAATACCCCATCAACAAGCTGGTCTACTGACGGACCCATGGGCGACTCCGTCCGCATCGGACTCATCCAGCTCACCGCCGAGGACACCCCGGCGGCCAACGTCCGCAAGACCCTGCCGCGCATCGAGGAGGCCGCCGCCAAGGGCGCGAAGATCATCGGGCTCCAGGAGATGTTCACGACGAAGTACTTCTGCATCGAGCAGGATCCGCGGCACTTCGCGCTGGCCGAACCGGTCGAGACCGGACCCTCCGTGACCGAACTGGCCAAGGCGGCGCGCCGTCTCGGCGTGGTCATCATCGCGCCGCTCTTCGAAGCCCGCGGCAGCGAAGTGTATCACAACACGGCCGCGGTCATCGACGCCGACGGCACGGTGCTCGGCAAGTACCGCAAGATGCACATTCCGCAGGACCCCGGCTTCGAGGAGAAGTTCTACTTCACGCCCGGCGACCTGGGCTTCCGCTCGTGGCGCACGGCGCACGGCGACATCGGCGTGCTCATCTGCTGGGACCAGTGGTACCCGGAGGCCGCGCGGCTCACCGCGCTGGCCGGCGCGCAGATCCTCTTCTACCCCACCGCGATCGGATGGCTGCCGGAGGAGAAGGCCTCGCTCGGCCGCGCCCAGCACAACGCCTGGGAGACGGTCCAACGCGGGCACGGCGTGGCGAACGGCTGCTACGTCGCCGCGACGAACCGCGTGGGCCGCGAGGGCCGCACGGAATTCTGGGGCCAGAGCTTCGTCTCCGACCCCTACGGCGAGATCGTCGCCAAGGCCTCCCCCGACAAGGAGGAGGTGCTGCTGGCGGACTGCGACCTGGCCCGCCAGCGGGAGTTCCGCCGCATCTGGCCGTTCTTCCGCGACCGGCGCATCGACGCCTTCGGCGACCTGACGCGCCGGCTGCGCGACTGAGCGATGGCGACCCCGCGCGAGCTCGGCTTCCGGATGCCCGCGGAGTGGGAACCGCAGGCCTGCACCTGGCTGTCCTGGCCGTCGAACCGCGCGCTCTGGCCCGGCCACTACGACCTGATCCCCGCCAAGTTCGCGGAGTTCGCCGCCGTGATCTCACGCTTCCAGCCGGTGCGCATCAACGCCGCGGGCGCGCTCCGCGCGGAGGCGGAGCGGGAACTGCGCGCCGCCAAGGCCGACCTCTCCGTGATCGAGCTGACCGACATCCCGACGGACGACGTCTGGTGCCGCGACCACGGTCCGATCTTCGTGAAGAACGACCGCACGGGCGAAGTCGCGCTCACCGACTGGGAGTTCCACGGCTGGGGCGGCAAGTTCGAGGCCTCGCTCGACAACCAGGTGCCGGGACGCGTGGCTTCGCGCCTGGGCCTGCGCCGCTTCGCCTATCCGTTCGAACTCGAAGGAGGCGGCATCGAGGTCTCGGGCGACGGCCTGCTGCTCACCACGGAGGCGGTCCAGAACAACCCCAACCGGGCGGAGGGTCGCGACGACGCGGCCTTCCACGCCGCGCTGCGCGAAGGCCTCGCGATCGACGAACTCCTGTGGATCGGCGAAGGGCTGGCCCATGACGACACGGACGGACACATCGACAACCTCGCCCGCTTCGTCGCCCCCCGCACCGTGCTCACCGTCACGGAATCGGACGCGACGTCCCCGAACCACGCGCCGATGCGCGAGAACCTCCGCCGTCTGCGCGAGATGCGCCCGGGCGGCCGCCCGCTCGAGGTGCTGGAACTCCCCCTGCCCCGCCCGATCCGTCTCGCGGGACGCGACCTGCCGCCGAGCCACGCGAACTTCCTCATCGTCAACGGGGGCGTGCTCGTGCCGACCTACGGACAGGAGACCGACGGGACGGCCCTGGGCGTGATCGGCGAATGTTTCCCGGGGCGCAAGGCCGTGGGCATCGACTGCCGCGCGCTGCTGATCGAAGGCGGCGCGCTGCACTGCCTCAGCCAGCAGCAGCCGGCCTGACTCAGCGGCCGGACTTGGGCTTCGGGCGCTGACGCGCGGCCTTCTTGACGGAAAGCCGGGTGGCGCGAGGGCTCACGGAGGCCTTGGCGCGGTGGCGGGTGTGACGCGACTTGATGGACATGCGACTTAGGTTGGGCGACCCGGTCGTCCGAGGCGAACGGATTCAGCGCCCCTTGCCGACTTTGTCGGCGCACCCGCAGCCGCCCGCGCAACCTCCGTCCCGACGGCGCCGGGCCGCGGCGATCCACCGCCGGACGAGCCATCCGAAGGCCGCGCCGACGCAGGCGGAGACGATGACGGCGTCGACGCTCATGCGGGCGGAACGAGCCGGATCACGGCCTGGTAGACGCCCGTCGCGGCGAGCCAGGCGAGCACGGTCATGGTGGCGAAGGAGGCGAAGGCCCACTTCCATCCGCCGGTCTCCTGGGCGAGGGTGGCAACGGTCGCGCCGCACTGGGAGCAGAGCGCGAAGAAGACCATGAGGGCGAGGACCGCCGCGAGCGAGAAGATCGGCGAACCGGCGCGGGGCCCCTCCTGCCAGCGGGCGGACTGCATGGCCGTCCGCAGCTGCGCGCTGTCGGCCTCGGCGCCCTCGCCGAGCGAATAGGTGACGCCGAGCGTCGAGACGATCACTTCTCGCGCGGGGAAGCTGGCCAGCACGCCGACGGTGATCTTCCAGTCGAAGCCGCAGGGGTCGAAGACCGGCTGCACGGCCTTGCCGAACCGCCCCATCCAGGACTGCTCGACGTAGGCGGCCTGCACGCGCCGCTCCAGGGCCTCGCCGGTCAGCGATGGTTCGGCGGCCCGCACGCTGTCCGCCACGGCGGGGTCGCGCGGGAAGTAGGAGAGGGCCCAGACGATGACGGTGATGGCGAAGATGACCGTGCCGGCCTTGGAGACGAACTCGGCCGCGTTCTGCCACATGCGCCAGAGCACGTCGCGCGGCTTGGGCAGCTGGTAGCGCGGCAGCTCGAGGACGAAGGGCTGGGGGCGCACGCGCAGGACGAAGCGGGTGAGGATGAACGCGACGGGCACCGCGAAGAGCAGCCCGACGCAATGCATGCCCACCATCGCGGCCGACTCCCAGCCGGGACCGTAGACGGGGCCGATGAACGCCGAGCACATGAGGGCGTACACGGGGAAGCGCGCCGAGCAGCTCATGAACGGGACGGCGAAGGCGGTGGCGAGGCGGGCCTTGGGGTCCTCGATGGTGCGCGTGGAGAGCAGCCCCGGGATGGCGCAGGCGAAGCCGGAGAGCAGCGGCACGAAGCTCTTGCCGCTGAGTCCGCACCAGCTGAAGAGGCGGTCCATGATGAACGCCGCGCGCGCCATGTAGCCGCTGTCCTCCAGGATGCCGACGAAGAGGAACAGGATGAGGATCTGCGGAAGGAACGAAAGGAAGGCGCCGACGCCTCCGATGACGCCGTCCGCGACGAGGCTCTGCAGCATGGGCGTGGCGGCGAACTTCGGCGCGACGAAGCCCCGCAGGAGGTCGACGCCGTCCTGGATCCAGCCCATGGGGAACTTCGCGAGCCAGAAGACCGAGGCGAACAGCCCGAGCATGATGGCGGCGAAGAGCACCGGGCCCAGGAGGCGGTGCAGGAGCAGGCGGTCGACGGCGGCGGAGGCGCTCCGCGCGGTTCCTCCCTCCTCGACGACGCCTTCAAGCAGCGCCCTGAGGTGGGCGTAATGCGCGAGCGGCTCGGCCGCGAAGGGATTGTAGCCGCCGCGGCGCACCTTGTCGCGGGCCGAGCGCAGGACGAGGTCGCGACGGGAGCCGGTCCAGCCGAGGCGGGCGGCGGTGGAGCCCGAGGCGTCGAAGAGCGCGCGCTGCGCCTCGGCGGCGGTGGGCTCGACGCCGAGGTCGGACCGCAGGGCCGCGGTCACTTCGGACAGGGCCGCCGCGACGGGCGCGGGCCAGGCGACGCGGCAGGCCAGACGGCGCTCGGCGAGAGCCTGGGCGATCGCGCGGCGCACTTCGGACACGCCCTCGCCCTTCCAGGCGGAGGCCAGCACGACGGGGACGCCTCCGAGACGGCGCGAGAGGAGCCCGACGTCGATGCGCAGGCCCTGCTCTCGCGCGACATCAGCCTGGTTGAGCACGACGGCCATGGGCACGCCGAGCTCGGCCACCTGCGAGGCGAGGAAGAGGTTGCGCAGGAGATTGGTGGCGTCGACGACGAGGAGGACGGCGTCGGGACGTCGGTCGCCGGAGATGCGGCCCGTGAGGGCGTCCACCACGACCTGCTCGTCAGGCGAGGCGGCGGCGAGCGAGTAGAGTCCGGGCAGGTCGACGAGCTCGACCCGGCCGGCCGGTCCGAGGTCGCACTGGCCCGACTTCCTGGCGACGGTCACGCCGGGATAGTTGCCGACGCGCTGACGCAGGCCCGTGAGGGCGTTGAAGAGGGTGGACTTGCCGGTGTTGGGATTGCCGACGAGCGCCACCAACGGTTCAGTTTCGGCGCTCACGGCGTGCCGCGGGGTCGCTGGACGGGACAGTCGGCCGCGACGTCCACGAGCAGGCTCTCCGCCTCGGCCTTGCGGAGGCTGATCACCTGGCCGCCGAACTCGATGGCCACCGGGTCCCCCAGCGGAGCCCGACGCACCAGTTTCAGGGTCATCCCGGGAAGCAGACCCAAGGCCATCAGACGCTGATCCACCTCACGCTCGGCATCGAGGTGGGCCAACTTCCCGAACTGGCCGGGCTGAAGCTGTGAAACAGGGGTCACGCTAATTGAGAATGAGTCTCAAAAGTAGGGGGACGGAGGGGTTTGTCAATGTCGGCCTGTTTTTAATGCATTGCCCGAATGAGGCCCGAAAACGACCCTGCCAGCGGTGTCCCGCCCCGCCCCACTGCCTGATCCGGTCCCGCACGTCCCGGAAACCGTTCCGGAGGGAGGGATCGGCGGCCACCCCAAGGGCCTGAGCAATCTCTTCTACGCGGAGATGTGGGAACGCTTCTCCTACTACGGCATGCGGGCGTTGCTGCTGCTCTTCATGATGGAGCCGGCGAGCAAGGGAGGGCTGGGGTGGGATCAGGCGCACGCGACGACGGTCTACGGCAACTACACGATGCTCAGCTACATGCTGTGCATCCTGGGCGGATTCGTCGCCGACAACTTCCTGGGCGCCCGCCGGGCGGTGCTCATCGGGGGCGCGGTCATCACGCTGGGGCACTTCACGCTCGCGATGCCCGGGACGGCTACCTTCTACGCGGGGCTCTCGCTGGTGGCGGCGGGCACGGGGCTGCTCAAGCCCAGCATCAGCACGCTGGTCGGCGGACTTTACGCGCCGGGCGACCATCGCCGGGACGCCGGATTCTCGCTCTTCTACATGGGGATCAACCTCGGGGCCTTCGCGGCTCCGCTGATCACGGGCTGGCTGGCCCAAGGCGCGACGTTCAGAGGCTGGCTGGCCGCCGCCGGCATCGACCCGGCTTCCTCCTGGCACTGGGGCTTCGGCGCCGCAGGCGTCGGCATGACGTTCGGAATGCTGATCTACGTGCGTCGGCTCAGCTGGCTCGGCCGGGTCGGCTCGCCGCCGTCGCACGGTCACCGCCCGTGGGGCCGGCTGGCGGCCGTCGCGGCCGGCACGGCGACGCTCGGACTCACGCTCTCCTTCGCGTCCTCGGCGCGGTGGATCATGCCCGCGCTCTGCGTGCTGCCGGTGATGGGCGCGGTCTGGCTCGGCGTCATCCGGAAGGACGGCGAGAGCCGGCGGCTGGCGGCGGTCCTCATCTTCTTCCTGGCCGCGACGCTCTTCTGGGCGATCTTCGAACAGGCGGGGTCGACGCTCACGCTCTTCGCCGAAAAACTCACGCATAACGAAGCCTTCGGCAAGCCGTTCCCCTCCGCCTGGTGGCAGTCGGTGAACGCGCTCATGGTGATGGCGCTCGCGCCGGCGTTCGCCTGGGGCTGGATGCGCCTGGGGCATTCCCAACCCTCGGTGCCGGTGAAATTCGCACTCGGCCTGCTCTTCCTCGGACTGTCCTTCGCGCTCATGGTGCCCGCGGCCTCCGCGACGGCCGCGGGCAAGGTCGGACCCGAATGGCTGCTGAGCGTCTACCTGCTGCAGACGGTCGGGGAGATGTGCCTGAGCCCCGTGGGGCTCAGCACGATGACGAAGCTGGCGCCGGCCCGTCTGACCTCGATGATCCTCGGGGTGTGGTTCCTGGCCACGGCGATCGGCAGCAAGCTCGCGGGCGCGCTCGCCGGCGAATTCACCGCGCAGGATCCGGCGGCCATGGGCGCCTTCTTCCTGGAACAGACATGGGCGGTCGCCGCCGTCGCCGCCGCGCTGTTCGTCCTCACCCCCTGGATCCGGCGGCTCATGGAGGCGCGCTGACATGCGCGTCTTCGGCCGATCGGAGACGGAGCAGCCGGGGCCCGGGGTGGCGACGGTGGTGACGATCGTCATCACGATGTACATGCTGGGCTGGCTCGCCTACTGCCTCGCTTTCGAACTGAACTCCGCCACGGTCACGGGAGAGGTCATGGACCACGAAGTGCTGCGTCACTGGCGGCGCGGCGTGCTCTCGGAAAGCGTGGAGATCCGGGTGCGATACGTCGACGCGGACGGGCGCCGGCACGAAGTGCGCGAGGCTTTCTACGGTCAGGTGCCGCAGGACGGCCGCATCGCGGTGCGCTACGCGAAGCACCGCCCGCAGGACGGGAGGCTGGAGGGGTTCTGGCCGGTCTGGGGCCTGTGGAGCTTCGCCGCCGGCACGCTGCTTCTCTTCGCCGGCCTCATGAAGGTGGCGCTGGCGAGGCGCGGGCTGGACTGGGACGGCAGGCCGAAGGACGGGAAGCAGTAGGCCGGTCAGCCCAGGTCGGCCTGCACGACCAAGGAGACGGGACAGTGGTCGGAGCCCTTCACGCGGTCATGGATCTCCGGCGACGACCACTTCAGGCCGTCGGAGGCCAGGCAGTAGTCGAGACGCCACCCGATGTTGCGCTCCCGGATGCCGGGCCGGTAGCTCCACCAGCTGTAACGTCGCGCGAGGTCGGGATGGGCGGAACGGAAGGTGTCGGTGAAGCCATGGTCGTCGAGCAGGACGCCGAAGGACTCCCGCTCCTCGTCGGTGAAGCCGGCGTTGCGGCGGTTGGAATCGGGGTTCGCCAGGTCGATCTCCCGGTGCGCGACGTTGAGGTCGCCGCAGACGAGCACGGGCTTGGACTTGGCCAGACGCGCGAGGTGGCGACGGAAGTCGGCGTCCCACTCGAGACGGTAGTCGAGCCGCTCGAGCTCGCGCTGCGAGTTGGGCACGTAGGCGCTCACGACATGAAGTCCGGCGAACTCCGCGGTCACGACGCGCCCCTCGGCGGGGTGGTCGCCCGGGAAGTCGACCTTCACGGACAGCGGCGGCCGCTTGGAGAGCACGGCCGTGCCGGAGTAGCCCTTCTTCTCCGCCTCATGCCAGAACTGATGGGCGAACGGGAGACCGAGCGCGGAGGCGACGGCGGTCTCGCACTTGGTCTCCTGCAGGCAGAGGACGTCGGGGTCGGCCTGCGCGATGAAGTCGGCCAGACCCTTGCCCAGCGCGGATCGGACGCCGTTGACGTTCCAGGAGAAGACCTTGGCTCCGCTCATCGCGCCGGAGCGGTCGCGGGCTTGAAGAGTCCGTCCATGCGTCGCTTGAGGTCGGCATCCTTGGCCGACTGATCGGCGGATTCCGACGGCGCGGACGGCGCAGGGGCGGCGGGCGTCGCAGGGGCGGAAGGAGGAACGGGAGCGGAAGGCGCGGCGGCAGGAACGCTCGGCGCGGCGGTCGGCGGGGAAGGCGGGGCGGCGGGCTCCTCCTTGTTGCGTCCGTAAAGGGCGTCGAGCTTCTGCTGCATCGTGAGCGGGCCCCTGGGCTTCGCAGGCGCGGGCGGGACGGCCGCGACGACGGGCTCGGGGGCCACGGCGGAGGCCGCGGCGGGCGCAGGCACGGCCGGCGTCGCGCCGGAGGCGCGTGCGATGAGCTCACGGGCCTTCTTCCTGACGAGGCCGTCGAAGTCGGTGAACTTGGCGTGCAAGGTGAACTTGCGCCCTTGGGCGCGCAGTTCGAGCATGCCGTCGGGCTGCACGCCGGAAAGCTGCAGGGTCGTGCCGGAGGCGATGCGCATCTCCTCGGTCTTCTTTCCGTCCTCGCTGAAAGTGATCACCGAAGGGACCACGGCCTGGACCTCGGCCGGCCAGAAGGCGGGCCGTCCGGCGACCTGGGCGTATTCGATCGGCGCGTCGGGGGCGGGCGTCGCCGGAGGCGGAACGGAGACGCCGGGCGTGGGCGCGGCCGGCCTGCCGCCGGCGACGGGCGCGCTGACCGGCGCCGGGGGCGGCACGAACTCCGGCTCCTCGACGACGGGCGGATGGGCGTCGACGAGGGTGGTCACGCCGGCGGGGGCGTTGGTGACGACGATGGAGAAGGTGGGCTGCAGGAACAGCACCGCGGCGGCGCCGGCGGCGCCGCCGACGAGGAAGGCGGCGAGGAGACGGATGAAGGAGAGCATGTTCAGGAGCCGGCCTTGATTTCGATGACGTCGTGCGGCGCGGCCTCGCGCTGGCCGGCGGGCGTGACGCGGATGTAGCGGGCGTTGCGCCGATGCTCGGCGAGATTGCGCGCGCCGAGGTAGCCGAGGCCGCTCTGGACGCCTCCGGCGAGGCTGGCGAGCACCTGGTCCACCGAACCGGAGACCTCCTTGAGGGCCTCGATGCCCTCGGCGGCCACCTTGTTGAACTTGCCGCTGGCGCTGTGCCCGTAACGGGCCGCGGAACCCTTGCGCATGGCTTCGTGCGAGCCCATGCCGCGGTACTCCTTGTAAGTCTTGCCGTTGATCTCCATCAGCTTGCCGGGCGCCTCGCGGCTGCCGGCGAGCAGGCCGCCGAGGATGACCGCGTCGGCGAGCGTGAGCGCCTTCACCATGTCGCCGCTCTTGGTGACGCCGCCGTCGGCGATCACGCGCACGCCCTTGCGGGCCGCGGCGCGGGAGGCGACGTAGAGCGCGGTGAGCTGCGGGATGCCGACTCCGGCGACGATGCGGGTGGTGCAGATGGAACCCGGGCCCTGGCCGATCTTGACCGAGTCCGCGCCGGCCGCGGCGAGGAACTCCACGCCCTCCGCGCTGGTGACGTTGCCGGCGATGAGCGTCAGTCCGCGGTGCGCCTTGCGAAGGATGCGGACGGCGTCGCCGACGCCCTTGGTGTGACCGTGCGCGGTGGAGACGGCCACGGCGTCGACGCCCTCCTCGATGAGGGCGCCGACGTGACGGAGAAGGCGCGCCCGGTCGATCTCGCCGTCGGCGTCGCGCGGGACGGAGACCGCGGCGCCCACGCGGAGGCGGAAGTCGGCGTCCCGGGTGGGACGCACGTGCGCGCGGGACTCCTCGGAGATGCGCTCGATGTCGCTGAGGGTGAAGAGTCCGCGGAGGCGGTTGCGGGCGTCGACGACCAGGAGCTTGTTCTGCCCGACGTTCTCGGAGAACAGCCGGTCGGCGGTGGCGATCGGATCCTTGCCGAGGTCCTTTTCGACGACGGAGAACACGCGGTCGCGGGGGATCATGACCGCGGCCACCTTGCGCTCCCGGTGACGCTCCTTGACCGCGCTGCCGGGCAGCAGGCCGGCGAGCTGGCCGTCCGGCGAGGTGACGGGGAAGGTGCTGAAGGCGAGGCCGTCGCGCTCGATGCGGGCGAGGACGTCGCCGATGCGGTCTTCGGGCGAGACGACGGCGGGCTCTGCGATCATGCCGTGGATGTGGTTCTTGACGCGGCGCACCTCGGCGACCTGGTCGGGCTCCGACATGTTGTAGTGCAGGAGGCCGAGCCCGCCGTTGAGGGCCATGGCGATCGCCATGCGGTGCTCGGTCACGGTGTCCATGTCCGACGAGACCACGGGCAGGGAGAGCGGAAGGGACTCGGAAAGCGAGGTGTCGAGACGGGTCATCCTCGGCAGGACCTCGGAGTAACGGGTGGCCAGGGAGACGTCGTCGTAAGTCAGGCCGAGCCCGGCGTTGGCAGGGAAGAACGCGTCGGCAGGCAGGTAAAAGCGTTCGTCGAGGGAAACGCGGCCCTTGGTTTTAGCGGAGGCCATGGAAGGTCGGTTTCCCCGAAGGGTGTTAGGGAGCGGGCTCCGGCGAGGCAATTTGTTTTTGCGGAAAAGGCCGGATTGCGTGACTTTGGACGGGATGCGCGCGGGAAACTACGAGTTCCGGAGAATCCGCCGACGATTCCGCAAGGCGATCGTCACGGGCTCCGGCACGGTCGACGCGGTCGACCGCGTGGTGATCCGCACGGAGACGGAAGGGCGCGTCGGCTTCGGGGAGGTCGCGCCCTGGCCGGGCTTCCCGACGGAATCGGCCGACGAAGCGGCCGAAGCCCTGCGCTCGGCGCAAGGCGACCTCGCGCGCCTGGTCTCCAAGGTCGCCTCACGGCCGATGCCCGCGCTCGCGGCCGCGCTTTCTTCCTGCCGCCGCTGGAACGAGATCGCCTCGTTCGAGGGCGCGCTGCCCTGCGCCGGGCTCGTCACCGCGGGCGAGGACGTGCGCGAGAAGGCGGCGCGGGGGCATCGCACGCTGAAGATGAAGATCGGCCCGGGCGACGGGACGGACCTCGCGCGCGCGGCGCTCGACCGGTTCCCGGGAGTCCTGAGGCTCGACGCCAACGGCTCGCTGGACCTCGCGGCCGCGCGTCTCTGGACGGAGTACGCGCGCTCCGAGGCGCGCGTCGAATTTCTGGAACAGCCGCTCCCGGTCGGCCACGCGGGCTACGCGTCGCTCGGCTGCGAGAAGGTCGCGCTGGACGAATCGTTCACGACCCCGGACGGACCCGCATGGGCCGGACCGGCGGTGGTGAAGCCCTCCCTGGCGGGCGACTGGGACGCCTTCCTCGCCTGGCGCGGGACGCGCACGGCCCCGGTCGTCTACTCTTCGTGCTTCGAGACGGCGATCGGCAGGCAGGCGGGCCTCTGGCTCGCTTCGCTCGACCCCGCTCCTCTGGCGGTCGGGTTCGACACGCTCGGGAGGTTCGAACTGGACGGACGGGATCGGCACGAGGACGGACCCTTCGCACGCGGCCTGGGCGGCCTCGACTGGGAGAAGTTCTGGAGGGAGCTGGCATGAGCGCGCTCGCGGTGTTCCACGCGGACCACGCCGCCCACTTGCGTGAAACCCTGCAGGCGCATGACGCGGGACTGCCCGTGTTCCTCGGCAATCCGCACTGGGGGAGGTCGGAGCTCGAGGAGGCCGCGAGGCAGATTCCGCGCGGCACGCTCATCCGGGGCTCGGACCTGGAGCCGCGCGGCCTCGGAGCCTGCGACTGGCCGACGGGCTGGCGCTCACGCCTGCTGATCCCGACCGGCGGCACCGGCGGCAAGGTGAAGTTCGTGGTCCATTCTCCGGAGACGCTGCGTGCCGCGGCGCTCGCGCTCCGCGACCGCCTCGCCGCGATGGGGCTCGCGCCCGTGCTGCACGGGATCACCTGCACGCCGCCATGGCACGTGAGCGGACTGATGCCCGCGATCCGCGCCAGGGCCACGGGCGGCGCGCACGCCGTCGTCGATGGCCGCTTCGACCCGGAACGGGCGCTGCCGCAGGTCGCGCTCCCGGCGGGCGGCACGAAACTCGTCTCGCTCGTGCCCGCGCAGCTGTCGCGCCTGCTCGCGCGCACGGACGGCGAAGGGTGGCTGCGCGGCTTCGACGTCATCCTGCTCGGGGGCTCGTCGGTACCGGCGCCGCTGCTCGGCGAGATCCGCTCGCGGCGGCTGCCCGTGTTCCTGACGTACGGCTCGACCGAAACTGCGGCGGCCTGCGCGCTCTGCCCCCCGGAGCGACTCTGGTCGGGCGAAGCCGTGCGCGGAACGCCGTTGCCCGGGACGGTCCTCGCGGCCGACGCGCAGGGCGTGGTGACCGTCGACTCTCCCGCGCTCGGCCTCGGCGTCTGGCCCGACGGCCCGCTGGGCCGGCCCTGGCGAAGCGGCGACCGGGGCGAAGTCGACGCGGCGGGCGACGTGAGGATCCTGGGCCGGGCCGACCGCGTGATCGTCACCGGCGGCGAGAAGGTCGATCCGGCCCGCGTCGAACGCTTGCTGCTGGACACGGGTCTGGTCAGGGAGGCGCTCGTGATCGGCGTCGCCGACGGACGCTGGGGCGAAGTCGTGACCGCCTGCGTCATCGCCTCCCGCGACGCCGAACCCGCGCTCCGGACGGCCTGCGAGGCGCTCGAGCCCGCGGCGCGCCCGCGGCGCTACGTCTTCGTCGACGTCCTGCCGACCGACGCCAGCGGCAAGCCGGACCGGGCGGCGATCGCCAGGCTGGCCGTCTAGGCGCGGACGGCCTTCCAGACGCGCAGGCAGGTCTCGACCAGCGCGGGGAACTCCGCGAGCGGCACCTGGCTGGGTCCGTCGGACACCGCCTTGGACGGATCCGGATGCGTCTCCATGAAGAGACCGTCGGCGCCCGCGGCCAGGGCGGCCTTGGCGAGCACGGGCACGAACTCGCGCTGACCGCCCGAGGATCCGCCGGCCGCGCCGGGCAGCTGCACCGCGTGCGTGGCGTCCATCACGGTCGGGTGACCGAAGGCGGACATGATGCGGAAGGAGCGCATGTCGACGACGAGGTTCTGGTAGCCGAAGGTCGTGCCGCGGTCGGTCTGCCAGATCTCGGCCGCGCCGGCGCCCTCCAGCTTGTCCACGACGAAGCGCATCTCCTGGGGCGAGAGGAACTGGCCCTTCTTGACGTTGACGATCCGTCCCGTGCGCGCGGCGGCGACCAGCAGGTCCGTCTGGCGGCACATGAAGGCGGGGATCTGCAGGGCGTCGACCGCCTTGCCGACGGGCTCGCACTGCTCGGGGCCGTGGACGTCGGTGAGCGTCGGGAACCGGTAGTCCTTCTTCACCATGCGGAGCAGCTCGAGGCCGGCCTCCATGCCCGGGCCGCGTACGCCGGAGAGCGACGTGCGGTTGGCCTTGTCGTAGGAGCCCTTGAAGACGACGTTGAGCTCGGGCAGCCGGTCGGCGAGGGCGCGCAGCTCCTTGGCGACGGCGCGGCAGTTGGCCTCGTTCTCAAGCGAGCAGGGTCCGGCGATGAGCAGCAGGCGGCGCTTGTCGTGCAGCATGCGCCCAGACTGCGAAGCCCCGGGGCGGAGGGCGAGCCGGAATCGGGTCAGCGGCCGAGCCAGCCGAGCACCTCGCCGAGCGGCCGGGCGTTGAGCACGTCGGCCGCCGTGAGCCAGCCCTTGCGGGCGACCCGCACGCCGTAGTCCGTGAATCCGAGCTGGTCGGCGGCATGGGCGTCGGGATTGATGGCGCAGAGGACGCCCTTCTCGGACGCGCGCCGCCACCACCGCCAGTCCATGTCGAGGCGCCAGGGGTTCGCGTTGAGTTCGATGCAGGTGCCGTTGGCCGCGCAGGCGTCGATGATCCGCGGGATGTCGAGGTCGTAGGGCTCGCGGCGGTTGATGAGGCGCCCGGTGAGGTGGCCGATCATGTCGACGTGCTCGTTCTCGACCGCGCGGATGATGCGCGCCGTCTGCGCCTCGGCGTCCAGCGTGAAGAGGCTGTGGACGGAGGCCACGACGAAGTCCAGGCCGGCCAGCACGTCATCGGAGAAGTCGAGCGAGCCGTCGCGGAGGATGTCGACCTCGCTGCCGGCGAGCACGCGCACGCGGAATCTGCCCGAGGCGTTGAGTTTCCCGACCGCCTTCACCTGCGCGGCGAGCCGCGCCTCGTCCAGGCCGCCCGCCTGCTGGCTCGACTTCGAGTGGTCGGAGATCCCGAGGTATTCCCATCCGAAGGCCTCGGCCGCCTCGGCCATGCGCTCAAGTGTGTCGTCGCCGTCCGATTCGGTGGTGTGGACGTGGAAGACGCCGCGAAGCTGCTCCGGGCGGATGAGGTCGGGCAGCGCGCCCAGCTCGGCGGCCTCGATCTCGCCGGAACCCTCACGCAGTTCGGGGGGGATCCAGGGCAGCCCGAGGGCGCGGAAGACCTCCTCCTCGCTCGCCGCGCCCGGAGCGGGCGCGGTCCCGTCGACCGACTTGAATCCCCACTCGCTCATGCTCAGCCCGCGTCCGAGCGCACGGTGACGCATCGCGACGTTATGGTCCTTGGAGCCGGTGAAGTGATGCAGCGCGAAGAAGAACTGCTCCGCGGGCACGACGCGGAGGTCGGCTTGGAGGCCGCTCTCGAAGCGCACGCTGGACTTGGTCTCCCCGTGGGCGGTCACTTCCTTGACGCCGGGACGGGTGACGAACCACTCCATGACCGGACCGGGCTGCTCCGAGGCGACCAGGAAGTCGAGGTCCCCCACCGTCTCGCGGTTGCGGCGGAGCGAGCCGGCGGCCTCCGCGTGTTCGACCTGGGGGAGCGCCCGCAGGCCGGCAAGGATCGGGCCCGCGACCTCCGCGGCCTGATACCAGCGGTGACGCTTGGCGTAGGCGACGCGGTTCCTGATGCCGTCGAGGATCTTGGCCTGGGTCTTGGCCCCGAAGCCCTTCAGCTCGGCGACGGCGCCCGAATCGCAGACCTCCTTGAGCTTCGCGACGTCCTCGACGCCGAGCTCCTTCCACAGCGCGCGCACCTTCTTCGGGCCGAGACCGGGAATCTGGAGGACCTCGAGGAGGCCGCCGGGTATCGAGGCCTTGAGCCTGCGGTGGAAGGCCAGCTCGCCCTTCTGGCGGAGCTCGGTGACCTTCTCGACGAGCGCCTCGCCGAATCCGGGCAGGTCGCCGAGGCGGCCCTCGGCGATGAGCGTGTCGAGGTCCTCCGGCAGGCTCTCGAGCGCGCGGGCGCCGGCGGAGTAGGCGCGGATCTTGAACGGGTTCTCCCCCGTGAGTTCGAGCAGCGTGGCGATCTCGTCGAGGACCGCGGCGATGTCCTTGGGCTCCATCACGGCCGACGGGCCTTCTCGGCGAGATAGATCGCTTCCAGTGCGGCGAAGTCCGCCTCACGGGAGCCGCTCTCGATCACATGCGCGTATTCGCCGGCGTGCCGCAGCTCCTCCTCCGCCGCCAGGACGCGCCGCTCGATCTCATCGGCGGCGTCGGTGCCGCGCCCGGTGAGCCGGCGACGGAGCTCGGTCCGGTCGCTCACGCGGATGAAGACGGTGACGAGCGAGGCGGCGAGGCGCGGGTCGGCCGCGCCCTTGGCACGGATGGTGGCGGCGCCCTGGACGTCGACGTTGAGCAGGGCGTCATGACCGGCGGCGAGATGCGTCGCCACGTCGGCGGCGCGCGGGCCGTAGAGGTTGCCGTGGACGAGCGCGTGCTCGAGGAAGACGCCGGCCTTGACCTGCGCCTCGAATTCAGGACGGCCGAGGAAATGGTAGTCGAGGCCGTCCCGCTCGCCGGCACGGGGCGCGCGGGTCGTGCAGGTGACGACGCGACGGATGGCCTCCGGATGGGCCCGGGTCAGCCGGTCGCAGAGGGTGGTCTTGCCGCTGCCCGCGGGACCGGAGACGACGATCAGCAGCGGGCGGCTCACGCGAGGGCCGAGGCGGCGCAGGCGACGCCGAGCAGGATGAGGAATCCTCCGGCCGAGCGACGGCGGAAGGATTCCGCCAGCACCCAGTCGCAATGACGGACGAAGGCGGGCGGCGAGGAAGCCCACCAGAGGCCGAAGACGACGAGCAAGCCGTAGCTGACCGAGGCGGCGAGCAGGCTGTCAGGGAGGCGCCCGAAGCCTGCGTCCAGGACATGGCGGGCGAGGAACATCATGGCCACGCCCAGGGCCCGGATCGGAAGGAGGTCGGGCATCGTGATCAGCGTGGCGAGGCTGCAGACGACGAACCCGATGGCGACGGGCTCGCGCGGCAGGCCCGCCAGATCGGGGTCCGGCAGGTTCAGCAGCCACCAGCCGAACCACGCCGTCACCGTGAAGGTGAGGACGATCGCGGCGGGGCGCGAACGCCGGAACGTCCTCAGCGGGGCGGCGTCGGAAAACACGAGCCATCCCGAAAGGAGAAGGAAGGCGGCGAGCGCGGCGTAGGCCTGGGCGAGGGTCACGTTGCGAAGTTAGGACGGAGGGCGAGGGCGAAGCAACAAGGAGCTTGGGTCAGCGCGCGCGGAGACGGGCGGCCGCCCAGGCGGCGTGCTCCGCGACGACGGGATCCGGGTCGGCGAGCAGGGACTCGACGGACGGCAGGTCCTCGGCGCCGCCGACGTTGCCGAGCACGGTGAGCGCGTTGCGCCGCCAGCGGGCGAGGCCCAGCCGCCGCACGGGCGTGCCCCGGAAATGGGCGAGGAAGGACTCCTCGGTCCAGCGGAGCGTGTCGCGGAGCGGAGGATGGGGCCGGGCGGCGAAGCGTTCCTCCCGGGTGCGTCGCGCCCAGCGGTTCCAAGGACACACGTCGAGGCAGTCGTCGCAGCCGAACACGCGGTCGCCGAGGGCCTCGCGGAACTCCTCGGGGATCGCGCCGCGATGCTCGATGGTGAGGTAGGCGAGGCAACGGCGCGCATCCAGACGGTAGGGCGCGACGATGGCGCGGGTCGGGCAGGCGGTGATGCAGCGGGTGCAGGTGCCGCACCGGTCCGGCTCGGGCGCGGACGCCGGTTCGAGCTCCAGGGTGGTCAGCACCACGCCGAGAAAGAGCCAGGTGCCGGCGCCCCGGTGGATGAGGATGGTGCTCTTGCCCTGCCACCCCAGGCCGGCGGCCGCGGCCACGGGCTTCTCGAGCACGGGCCCGGTGTCGACGTAGGGCTTCTGCGCGCCGCCGAGGGCGCGCATCGCCGCGCAGAGGCGCTTGAGACGGCGCAGGATGACGTCGTGGTAGTCCGCGCCGAGGGCGTACTTGGCGATGCGGTAGCCGGCGGGGGGATGCGGCTGGTAGTAGTTGAGCCCGACGACGACGAGGCTGCGCGCCTCGGGCAGGACGCGGGTGGCGTCCGTGCGACGTCCGGGATCCTTGGCCAGCCAGTCCATGTCGCCGTGCATGCCGTCGGCGATCCAGCGGCGGAAGTAGTCGGCGCGCACGTCGGCGTCGACCGGCGCCACGCCGAAGGCGTCGAACCCGAGGGCGCGCGCCTCGGCCTCGATCCGCTCGCGTAGCGCGCGAGGGTCCATGGCCTCAGCCCAGGATGGCCAGCGTGCGGGAGACGATCTCCTCCACCGGAGCCAGCTTGCCGACTCCCTCGTAGCCGCAGGCGAGCATGCCCTCGGCCGGCTCGACCACCGCATGGCCGCGGCCGCGCAAGATCTCGAGGTTCGCGCGGGTGGCGGGGTGGGTCCACATCTTGCCGTTCATGGCCGGGCAGAGCAGCACGGGGCCGCGATGGGCGAGATAGACGCTGGTGAGGAAGTCGGGCGCGAGCCCGTGGGCGAATTCGGCCAGGACGTTGGCGGAAAGGGGCGCGACGAGAAGAAGGTCGGTCGTGTCGGCCACTTCGATGTGACCAGGCGACGTCCCCTGCCCTTCGGCCCAGAGATCGGAGGCCACGGGGCGGCGGGAAAGCACCTGCAGGGTCATCGGGGTGATGAACTGGGCGGCGCCCCGGGTCATGACCACCTGGACCTCGGCCCCGAGCCTGATGAGCTGGGACGTCAGGTCGGCGGCCTTGTAGGCCGCGATGGAGCCCGTGACCCCGAGGGTGATGCGCCTGCCTTCGAGCTGAGCCATGAGAAAGGGAAAACTTGTCCGTCCCCTGCGGTGAGGCGAGGCGAAAGGGGCCAGGCACCCCCGAAAAACGGCCAAAAACCCCTTTAAATCCCCTTTATAGGTTGCCATCGCCGAGTGGCGGGTTTGCGATGCGGCCACTTATGCAATCCGACATCGGACTCATCGGGCTGGCCGTCATGGGACAGAACCTCGCCCTCAACATCGCCGACCACGGCTTCGCGATCTCGGTCTACAACCGGACCACGGCGAAGACGGACGAATTCGTGAAGGAGAACCCGAACACCCCGGGCAAGCTCACCGGCTGCCCGACGATGAAGGACTTCGCCGCCTCCCTGAAAAAGCCCCGCAAGGCCATCATCCTGGTCAAGGCCGGCGGCCCGACCGATGCGGTCATCAACGAACTGGTCTCGGTGTTCGAGCCCGGCGACATCATCATCGACGGCGGCAACGCGCTCTGGACGGACACCATCCGCCGTGAAAAGGACCTCAAGGCCAAGGGCCTGCGCTTCATCGGCTCCGGCGTCTCCGGCGGCGAGGAAGGCGCCCGCTTCGGGCCGTCCCTCATGCCCGGCGGCGACCCCGCCGCCTGGGCCGAACTCAAGCCCATCTGGGAGGCGGTCGCCTCCAAGGTGGACGCCGTGACGGGCGTGGAACTGACCGGCGCCAAGCCCGGCAAGCCCATCAAGGGCGGCGTGCCCTGCGTGACCCACATCGGGCCCGACGGCGCCGGACACTACGTGAAGATGGTCCACAACGGCATCGAATACGGCGACATGCAGATGATCTGCGAGGCCTACGACCTGATGCGCGGCCTGCTCGGCATGACGCCCGACGAGATCGGCTCCGTGTTCGAGGAGTGGAACCAGGGCGACCTCAACTCCTTCCTCATCGAGATCACCGCCAAGGTGCTCAAGCAGAAGGACCCCGAGACCGGCAAGCCGCTGGTCGACGTCATCCTCGACACCGCCGGCCAGAAGGGCACGGGCAAGTGGACGAGCGCCAACGCCCTCGACATGGGCGTCGCCGCGCCGACCATCGCCGAAGCGGTCTTCGCCCGCTGCCTCTCCGCGGTGAAGGAGGAGCGCGTGGCCGCCGCCAAGGCGCTGCGCGGACCGAAGCGCGCCATGACGAACCCCGACCGCGCCAAGGTGGTCGCGATGATCCGCGACGCGCTCTACTGCTCCAAGATCTGCTCCTACGCGCAGGGCTTCCAGCTGATGCGCGAGGCGCAGAACGAGTACAAGTGGAAGCTCAACTTCGGCGAGATCGCCCAGATCTGGCGCGGGGGCTGCATCATCCGCGCGCGCTTCCTGCAGAAGATCACCGAGGCCTTCGCCAAGAAGCCCCGCCTCGCCAACCTCCTGCTCGACCCGTACTTCAAGAAGACCGTGCGCCAGGCGCAGAAGAACTGGCGCAAGGTGCTGGCGCTCGCGGTGAAGCACGGCATCCCGACGCCCTGCCTGGGCTCGGCGCTCTCCTACTTCGACTCCTACCGCACGGAGTCGCTGCCGCAGAACCTGCTGCAGGGACAGCGCGACTTCTTCGGAGCCCACACCTACGAGCGCATCGACAAGCCGCGGGGCGAGTTCTACCACATCGACTGGCCGGACCCGAAGCGTCCGCAGATCAAGGCCTGAACCGAAGGGCTCCCGGAAGGGAGCCCTTCCTGCGTCCGGGGGTCACCGCGGCTCGCTCCAGCCGCCGCCGGTCGCCGCGGCGAGGCGGACGGCCGCCTGCCGGCGCTCCCAGACGACGCCGGCGAGGGTGCGCCGGGCGAGGGCCTCGTCGCGGGCGTTGGCGATGACCTCGGCCTCGGGGGCGACGCCGGCGCGATGACGCGCCTCGGCGTTGCGGAGCCGGTCGCGGGTGGCCTCGACGACACGGGCGGTCAGCTCCTCCTGAAGGGCGAGCTCACGGAGGTCGGCGAGCGCGTCCTCGACCTCGCGGAAGGCGTTGAGCACGGCGCGGGTCCATTCGGCGGCGGCGCCGTCCATGCGCGCGCGCGCGGCCTCGAGTCCGGCCTCGCGACGGCCGGCGTCGAACAGCGGGAGGTCCACGGAAGGCGCCAGGCTCCAGAATCCGGCCGCGCCCTTGCCGATGCGTGACGCGGGGTCGGCCTGCCAGCCGGCCTGACCGCCGAGGGTGACGGAAGGATAGAAGTCGGCGAGCGCGGCGCCCTCGCGCGCGACGGCGGCGTCGAAGCGCGCGGCGGCGGCGGCGAGGTCGGGCCGGCGCAAGAGGAGATCGGATGGAAGTCCGGGTCCGAACGCGGGCATGGCGGCCGGCGCGCCCGAGGCGGGCAGCGCGAACCCGGGGTCGGCGGCGATGAGCGCACGGAGCGCGTTCTCGGCGGCGGCGAGGCGGCGGAGCCCCAGGCCCTCGTCGACCTTGGCCTGCGCGGCGGCGAGGCGCGCGGAGGACAGCGGATCCTCGGGCAGGATGCCGGCGGCAACGGACTTCTCCAGGATGCGCATCTCGCGTTCGCGCGCGATGAACTCCTGCGAGAGGCAGGCGGCCTGCTCACGGGCGGCGCGCACGGCGAACCAGAGGCGTGCGACTTCGGCGGTGAGGGCGAGGTCGGCCTGGTCGGCGGTGAGCGCGGCGGCGCGCGCGTCCTCGGCGGCGGCGCGCACGGCGGACGCCTGACGGCCCCAGAAGTCCAGCTCCCAGGAGGCGCGCAGGCCGACCGCGGTGACGTCGGTGCGGCGCGGGATGCCGGGCGGGAAGCGGCCGTTGGCGACCGAGATGCGGGAGGACTCGACGCCGGCCGACGCGGTGAGGGCGGGTTCGTCGCCGGCCCCCTCGGCGCGCAGGAGGGCGAGCGCCTCGCGATGACGGGCGCGGGCGACGGCGAGGTCGGGCGACGCCTTGCGGGCGCGCGCGACGAGCTCCTTGAGCGCAGGGTCGGCGAAGGCCTCGGTCCAGCCGGCGCCGGCGGGCGCGCCCGCGGCGGTGAAGGCCTTGGGCGCGACGGGTGCCGCAGGCTTCACGCCCGGAGCGCCCGCGCAACCGGCCAGGAGCGCCAACGCGAGGATGAGCTCACTTCTTGGCGGCATCGGGGGAGGCGTCGATGAAGACGTCCATCTGCTGACCGACGAACACCGAGCGGTCGGTCGGACGCTCGAACTGGTAGATGACCTGGAGCACGCGGGTGTCGACGCGCTCGACGCTGCCGCCGGTCAGCGAGACCTTGGGCACGACGAAGGGCTCGATGCGCACGAACTTGAGCGGGATGGCGCGGCCGGCCTCGTCGCGGACGGACTCGCCCTTGAGGAAGCCGCGCGCGGGCAGCCCTTCCCGGACCCGCGGGGCGAGCTGCTCATCGACGTCGCAACGGATCTGGAGGCGGGTGATGTCGCCGAGCACGGCCGGAGACCGGCCGCCGGAGGCGACGTACTCGCCGGCCCGGACGTTGACCTGCAGGACCGTGGCGTCGATGGGGGAGCGCAGGACCATGCGGTCGAGCTGCACCTCGGTCTGCCGAAGCTGGGCGCGCGCGAGCTCGAGGCGGGCGCGCGCCTCCTTGGCCGCGGCGCGATAAGCGACCAGTTCGCCGGCGCTGACCGCGCCGCCGTCCTTGATCGTCTCCCAGCGGCGCACCTGGTCCTCGGCGCGTTCGGCGACCGCCTCGGCGGCCGACACCGTCGCGGCGAGCACCGCGCGCTGGGCGTCGAGGTCGCGCGTGTCGAGGGTGATGACCGGATCGCCGGCGCGCACGCGGTCCCAGACCCTGACGTGCACCTTGGCGACCGTGCCCGGCACCGGCGCGCCGAGCAGGGTGTTCTCGGCGACCGCCTCGACGAGGCCGGCGGCGGCGATGAGCCCGTCCTTCTCGCGGACCGCGGGGCGGTAGGGCGGCGGCTGGACGGGCTTCTCGTCGGCGGTGCCGCGGGTGAGCTGGAGCGCGGCGACCGCGCCGGCGG
Source organism: uncultured Klebsiella sp. (assembly GCA_964601955.1). Classification (GTDB taxonomy): domain Bacteria; phylum Verrucomicrobiota; class Verrucomicrobiia; order Opitutales; family UBA953; genus UBA953. The sequence goes on from CAZRPB010000012.1 coordinate 33,027, forward strand.
CGGCGAGCAGGTAGAGCAGGATGCGTGGCTTCATGAAAGTCTAGGCGTGGGGCTGGTCGAGGAGCGAAGGGTCGTCGACCATGCGGCGGATGCGTCCGTCCTCCATCTCGGCGATGCGGTCGGCGAAACGGTAGATGCGGTGGTCGTGAGTGACGACGATCACGCAGCGGCCGGGGGCGCGGGAAAGGTCGCGTATCATCGCGAGGATCTGGGCGCCGGTGTCCTTGTCCAAGGCCGAGGTCGGCTCGTCGCAGATGAGGAGCGTGGGGCCATGCACGAGCGCGCGGGCGATGGCGACGCGCTGCTGCTGGCCGCCGGAGAGCGCTC
>CAZRPB010000013.1:0-32225 GCA_964601955.1 uncultured Klebsiella sp.
ATCGACAAGGAGGACCGCCGCATCGGCCTCTCGATCAAGGCCGCGAACTACGACGCCGACCGCCTGCAGGCCGAAATCTCCAGCTACGAGCGCATCAAGGGACCGTCCACCGGCGGCGCCCCGGCGTCCTCGGGCTCGGGCTCCTCGAGCTCGTCGTCCGGCAGCGGGGACTTCAACAGCCTCGGCGACCTGCTCGACAAGGCCGGCAACTGAGCCGGTCCTCAGGCGAAGACAGGGCCCCGGGCGACCGGGGCCTTTTTTTGTGCCCATGGGCCGGAGGGAGGCCAAGATGCGACCATGGCCGTCCGTGCCCGTGGCTACCGCAACTTCGCCCTCCGCGCGGCCTTCGCGCTGGGCTGCGTGCTGGCCTTCTCGCTCTCGGGCGCGGCGGACCGGCTGCCCTGGGCGGCGCTGGCGCTGGACGCGACCTGCGCCGCCTTCGTGGTCTGGCGCGTGATCACGGCAAGGACGTCCGCGGTGTACCTCCTGCTCTGGGGACCGCTGGCCTGGCTCGCGCCCAAGACCACCGCCGCGGCGGTCTTCCTCTTCGGCGGCCGCAAGCACGGGGTGCTCGCCGCCGCCAAGCGCGAGGTCAACCGGATCGCGCGCTCGCTGGGCGGCGACCCCGAGGCGGAAGGCAACCGCATCCGCGTGCTGGGCGATCCCGAAGGTTCCGACACCCTGCGGGAACTGCGGGCCCAGATCCTCGGAGCCCGACGGCGGATCCACGTCTCGACGTACATCCTGGCGGAGGACCGGGTCGGGCGGGAGCTGATCGGCCTGCTGGCGAGACGCGCCAAGGAAGGCGTGACCGTCCGGCTGCTGCTCGACGCCGTGGGCAGCTGGGGCGCGCCCCTGACGCTGTGCCGCCCGCTCCGCCGCGCCGGCGGCCAGGTCGCGCGCTTCAACCCCGTGCTTCCCTTCCAGGGCAAGGGTTCGGCCAACTGGAGGAATCACCGCAAGATCGCCGTGTTTGACGGTGAACGCGCGGTGATCGGCGGCCAGAACCTCGGGCTCGACTACATGGGCGACACGCCCTCGCGCCGACGCTTCCGCGACTGCTCCTTCCTGATCGAGGGTCCGGCGGCGGGCGCCCTCGAGCAGGTCTTCATCGCGGACTGGTGCCAGGCGACGGACGAATCCCCTTCGTCCCACGAGGCGTTGCTGCGCGAAAGGCCGGCCCGGGCCGGAACGGCACGGACGGAGATCGTCGCTTCCGGTCCCGACAGCCTCGACGACCCGCTGTGGGACGCCTACGTGCGGCTCTTCTCCTCGGCCCGGCGCAGCATCACGGTGGTCACGCCGTACTTCGTGCCCGACCGCATGACCTTCTCGCTGCTGCTGGCCGCGGCGCAGGCGGGGCGGCACGTGCGGCTGATCGTGCCTCGGAGGTCGGACCACCGGCTGGTGGACTTCGCCCGCCGCTGGCACCTGCGCACCCTCCGCGAGTCGGGCGGAGAAGTCCTCTTCTACGGCCCCGGCGTGCTGCACGCCAAGCTGACGCTCGTGGACGACGAGGCCGCCGTCATCGGGTCGGCCAACCTCGACATGCGCTCGCTGTTCCTGAACTACGAGGTCGCCGCGGTGGTGAAGGACGCGGCCGCGGTCGCGGAGATCAAGGCCTACTGCGACGCGCTCGCGTCCCAGTGCGGAGACTACTCCGAAGACCTGTACCGGCGGAGCCGCACCCGCACGGGACGCGCGATCGAGGCGCTCTCTCGCGTGCTCGCCCCGCTGCTATGATCAGCCGAGGAAGGCGTTGAGCCGCACCGACAGTCCTTTGTCAGGCAGCAGGAATCCGTCGTGTCCGGCATCGGTGACGACCTCATGGTAGGCGGCGTTGACGCCCGCGGCGGCCGCGGCGGCCATGAGCATGCGGAGCTCGCTGGTGGGATAGAGCCAGTCGCTCGAGAAGCCGACCGCGAGCAGCTCAGGACCGTCGGCCTTGAAGAGCGTGCCGGCGGCGGCGCGGGCGGTGAGGTCGAAGCGGTCGACGGCACGGGTGATGCGCAGCCAGCTGTTGGCGTCGAAACGCCGGACGAAGGAGGCGCCCTGATGCTCCAGGTAGCTCTCCACCTGCCAGCGGACGGGGTCGCCGGGACGCGAACCGGGGACGACGGCCCGGCCGAACTTCTGGTCGAAGGCGGCCGAGGAGAGGTAGCTGATGTGGGCGAGCATGCGCCCGACGGCCAGGCCGGACTCCGGTCCTTCTCCGGGGAGGTAATGTCCGCCGCGGTAACCGGGATCGCGCTCGACGCAGGCGCGCGAGACCGCGTTGAGCGCGATGGCCATGGGCGACTGGCTGAGTCCGGCGGCCAGCACGGCGATGCGCCCGACTTCGGCGGGGTGATCCGCGCACCAGAGCAGGGCCTGCATGCCTCCCATGGATCCGCCGACCACGGCATGGAGCCGCGAGATGCCCAGATGGCGGACCAGCAGCCGCTGGGCCCGCACGATGTCACCGAGGGTGATCTCGGGGAAGAATCCTCCGTAAAGGGCCCCGGTGCGGGGGTCGACGCTGAGCGGACCGGTCGAACCGCGGCAGCCGCCGAGGCAGTTCATGCCGATGACGAAGAAGCGGTCCGTGTCCACGGCCTTGCCCGGCCCCACGTAATGGTCCCACCAGCCCGGCTTGCGGTCATCCGGCGCATACTTGCCGGCGACGTGATGGTCCCCGCTCAGCGCGTGGGCGACGAGGATGGCGTTGGAGCCGTCGGGCAGGAGCGTGCCGTAGGTCTCGTAACGGAGCGTGAGACCCGGCAGTTCACCTCCCAGTTCCAAAGGAAAGGGGGCTTCCGAGACGAAGTCTTGGAATGCGGGCGGGGGCAGTTCCCGCGCGGCCTGGACCTTCGGGTCGGACATGGCGCAACGGCACTCCAACCCCAAGCTCGGGCGGAGGCAAGTGGCCATTCGGTGTTGCCACGTCATAACGGGGACGGAAGATGCCCTGCGATGTCCCACGAGCACGGTCATGAGGACGGGTGCTGCGGCGACGCTTCACGGCGCGTCGACGCGGCGGTGACCCGGATGAAGGAGAAGTCCCTGCGGGTGACCGCGCCCCGGATGAGCATCCTGCGGGTGCTGGCGGAGTCCGCCGATCCGCTGAGCGCCGAGGACGTGCATCGCCTGGCCGGCCACGGCGCGCTCGACCTGGTCACCGCCTACCGCAGCCTCGGGGCGCTCGAGGAGGCCGGCGTGGTGCAGCGGCACCCCATGGAGCGCGGGAAGACCCTCTACGCCCTCGCCTCGGGCCACCATCACCACCACGTCGTCTGCCGCAGATGCGGACGTGTCGAACGCCTGCCCGGCTGCGACACCTCGCGCATCGAGGGCGCGGCCCGGGCCAAGGGTTACGCCGACCTCACCCATGTGATGGAAGTTTACGGCGTCTGCCCGAACTGCGCGGCTCATGCCTGAGTTCCCGCGGACGGCCTTCATCCTCGGAGCCGGACTGGGCACGCGGTTGCGCCCGCTCACGGAGCGGACGCCCAAGCCCCTGCTGCCGATCGGAGGCAGGCCCATGGTCATCCGGGCGATGGAACGCCTGCGCGCGGCCGGGGCGCGACGCTTCATCATCAACACGCACCACGCCGCGGAAGCCTGGAACGCCGCCTTCCCCGAAGGCCGCTGGCAGGACGCGGAGGTCCTGCTCGTGCATGAACCGGAGCTGCTGGACACCGGGGGCGGACTGGCGAACGTGGCTCCGCTGCTGAAGCCGGAGGACCGCGACCTGGTCATCTGGAACGGCGACATCCTCAGCTCCTGCGACATCGCGGCCGCGGCCGCGCACCACCGCGCCAACGGAGCGGAGGCCACCCTGGTGGTCCGTGAGCAGGGGCCCAACGCGAACGTGCGCATCACCGACGAGGGCGACGTGACCGACATGCGCGACCGTCTGGGATCGGACGACCGGCCCTACCAGTACGTCGGCGTCTGCGTCGTCACGGCCGACTTCGCCCGGGGGGTGCCGGCCCGAAAGGAGTCACTGGTCGAGCACTTCCTGAGGCGCATCCAGGCGACCCGTGGCTCGGTGCAGGGATTCCTCGACCGCAGCGAAGAGTGGCACGACCTCGGCACGGTCGAGGAATACGCCTCCGTGCGGGCACGCTTGGAGCGCCCCGCGCGGGGATCGCTCGACGTCGCGGCTGCCGCGGCGCTGCACGGGTGTGCGCCGGCCGAAGACGGCGCGGTCCTGAAAGGAGGGTCGGGGCGGAGATTCCACCGTGTGCTGACCGCCTCCGGCTCGCCCGCCGTGCTGTGCGTCTATGACGACAGCCGGCCGGAAAACCTCGGATACGGGGCCATCTGCGCCGCGCTGCACGCCGCGGGCATCAACGCCCCGGCCGTCCTGGCGGAGGACCGTGCGGCGGGCACGCTGCTGCTCGAGGACCTCGGAACGACCGACCTCTGGACGCTGGCCCAAGGTCCGGACTTCCCCTGGGACGCCTTCGCATCCGCGGTCGAGGCCGCGGCGAAGCTGCATCGCGAGGGGCCGGCTGCGACGGCGGGGGTGACGCTGATGGAGCCCTTCGGCGATCCGCTCTACCGCTGGGAACGGCAGTACTTCCTGGAGAACGCGGTCGGACGTCGGAAGCCGGACCAGGGCGCCGTCCGCGAGGCCGAGTCGCTCGCCGCCGAACTGTGCGCCCAGCCCCTGGTCACGCTCCACCGCGACCTGCAGTCGCAGAACGTCATGGTGCGCGACGGACAGGCCTGGTTCGTCGACCTGCAGGGCCTGCGCATGGGCTGCGCGGCCTACGACTTCGCCTCCCTGGCCTTCGACCCCTACCTGACCCGGCCGGACATGCAGCTCTGGCGCGTCGACCTCGAGGACCACGCCCGGGAGGCCTCGGGCTGGAGCGGGTCGCGCGACGCCTTCACGCATCTCCTGCACGTCGCAGCGGCCCAGCGGCTGATGCAGGCGTGCGGCGCCTACGGCTTCCTGGGAAGGGTCAAGGGACGTCCCGAATACCTCGCCCACCTGCCGCAGGGCCTGCGCAACCTGGCGACGGCGGCGTCGGTGGCCGGCAAGCGCAGGCTGGCGGCCCTGGCCGCGGAGCTGGCGGAGGAATCCGTCAGGCCCCGTTGACCTTCTCGTCGAGGAAGCGGACCAGCTCGTCCTCCGTCATACGCACCTGGGAGAGCGTGTCGCGGTCGCGGACGGTGACGCCGGCGTCCTTCTCGACCGTGTCGAAGTCGACGGTGATGCCGTAGGGGGTGCCGATCTCGTCCTGACGGCGGTAGCGGCGGCCGATGGCGCCGGAGGCGTCGTAGAAGACGTTGAACCGGCGGCGCAGACGGCGGTGGAGCGCCTCGGCGCGGGCGACGAGCTCGGGCTTGTTCTTCACCAGCGGGAAGACCGCGGCCTTGAAAGGCGCGACGCGGGCCGGCAGGCGCAGCACCGTGCGGGCCTCGCCCTCGACGACGTCCTCATGGTAGGCCGTGGTGAGGAGCGCGAGGAAGACGCGGTCGACGCCGACCGAAGGCTCGATGACGTGGGGGATGAAGCGCGCCTTGGCCGCCTCGTCGAACCAGTCGAGCTTCTGTCCCGAGACCTGGCTGTGCTGCGTGAGGTCGAAGTCGCCGCGGGCGGCGACGCCCTGGAGCTCCTGCACGCCGAAGGGGAACTCGAACATGATGTCCGTCGTGCCCTTGGAATAGTGGGCGAGCTTCTCGGCCGGGTGGTCGTAGAGCGAGAGCTTGTCGCGCGGGATGCCGATGGACTCGAACCAGGCCAGGCAGCGCTCGATCCAGTCGCGGTGGGCCGTGGCCCAGTCGGCCGAGGGCGCGATGAAGTACTCGATCTCCATCTGCTCGAACTCACGCGAACGGAAGATGAAGTTGCGGGGGTTGATCTCGTTGCGGAAGGCCTTGCCGACCTGCGCGATGCCGAAGGGCAGCTTCACCCGTCCCGTGTCGACGACGTTCTTGAAGTTGATGAAGATGCCCTGCGCGGTCTCCGGACGGAGGTAGGCCGTGGCCGAGGCGTCCTGCATGGCCCCGACGTACGTCTGGAACATCATGTTGAAGGACCGGGGCGGCGTGAGCGAGCCGGGCTTGCCGGTGGCGGGAGAAGGGATGAGCGCGTGCTCCTCGGGCTTCGCCTCGGTGTAGTCGCGGAGCGTGACGGGCTCCATCTGGCCCTGCTTCGCGAGCTTGCGCTTGAGGTCGGCGGCCATCTCCTCGGCGCGCGCCTGCATGCCCTCGGACTCCAGCAGCGAGACATAGCCGATGGTCTCGCCGGCGACGCGGACGGGCGCGAAGAACAGCTGGTCGGCCCGGTAGCGCATCTTGGACTCCTTGCAGTCGACGAGAGGGTCGGTGAAGTTGTCCACGTGGCCGGAGGCCTTCCACGTCGTGGGGTGATGGATGATGGAGGAGTCGAGGCCGACGATGTCGTCGCGACGGTGCACGAAGTCCTGCCACCAGGCCTGCTTGATGTTGTTCTTCAGTTCGACGCCGAGGGGGCCGTAATCGAAGAAGCCGTTGAAGCCCCCGTAGATGTCGGAGGAAGGGAAGACGAACCCGCGCCGTTTGCACAGGTTGATGATGGAATCCATCTTGTCGGTCTTTTCGGCCATGGCTGACCTCACCTAACCCCGCATCCCGCAGGGGCGGCAAGCCTGTTCACCGGGCCGGAGGAAGGGGCTCGGTCGTGAGGCCGCGCGCCTTGGCCCGCCAGGACTTGGCCGCTTCGGAAAGCGCGCGGAAGGCCGCGGAGAGGTCGGACGAGGCGCCCTCCATCACGCCGCGGGAGGCGTCCAGCGAAGCGGCGAATGAACCCAGGGCCGCGGATGCGTCGGCCAGCCTGGCCTGCAGCAGGGCGATGCGTTCCGGCGAGACCGAGGCGTCGGCCGACTCCACGGCCTCGCGGAGACGGCGGCAGGCGCGGGCGGCGTCCGTGAGACCCGGCCCTTCGGCCAAGTCCCTCGCCCCGGCGGCCAGCGCCTCCGACTTGGCCACCCAGGCCGCGTTGAGCTCTTCGGCCCGCCGAGGATCCGCGAGCGAGTCCCATCGTCCGAGGTCGGACTCCAGCTCCGCCGCCAGCGCCGCGAGGTCGCGTCGGGCGAGGTCGTCGAACCCGGCGGCGAGGCTTTCATAGGTCTGCTGCAAGGTCCCGCCGGTGGCGGGAATCTCGGAGGGTGAGAGGCCGGAGCGCGGCGCGTGGTCGGCCTCCCAGAGCAGCTCCACCTGCAGCATGCCGGAAGCGGGGCTGACCGTCACGAGACGGCCGACCAGCCCACGGGCGACTTCCTCATGCAGGCGGTCTCCGCGCAGACGGTCGGCGAATCCGCGGTCCTCCAAGGAGCCTGGATCGAGGCTGAGCCGAAGATCGGGCGTCACCCTGCCCTCGGAGTCGCGGTGCAGGCCGACGGACGCCACCTGTCCGACCACGACGCCGTTGACGCGTACGGGCGTTCCGGAAGTGACCCCTTGGACGGAGAAGGGCGGGCGGAGCACCACTTCGACGAGGGGCGCGGACCAGGCGCGCCACCAGGCCCAGACTGAGAAAACGAGGCCGGAGAGGGCGAGGCCGAGCAGCAGCGCTCCCGTCGTCCGTCTGCTCATCCGGCGGACTGCGGGTAGCTGCCCAGCCACTTGACGACCTCGCACCTTCCCTTGAGCTCGGAGACGGCCGACTGGACTTCAGCCGATTCCCAGTGTCCCGGGAAATCGATGAAGAACTGGTATTCCCACGCGCGGCGGCGGCTCGGCCGGGACTCGATGCGGATCAGGTTGATGCCGCGGTCGGAGAAGGCCTTGAGAGCCGCCTGCAGGGAGCCGGGCTCATGCCTGAGCGCGAGGACCACGCTGGTGACCTCCTCCTTGGCGCCGGGAGGATTGGCGGCGGCGCCGATGACGAAGAAACGGGTGGCGTTGTCGCGGCGGTCCTGGATGCCGCGCGCGAGCACGGGGACGCCGCGGGACTCGGCGGCGGAGGCGGAGGCGACGGCGGCGCGTCCCGCCGGCTCGCGGGCCACCTGTTCGACCGCGCCCGCGGTGCTCTCGGTCTCGGTGAGCGTCGCGCCGGGCAGATGACGGGAGAGCCAGCCGCGGCATTGGGCGAGCGCGATGTCCTTGGAGAGCACCTGCTTCACCTCGGCCAGGGGGCCCTGCCCCACGAGGCACTGCTCAACGGAGAGCGTCACCTGGGCGACGACCTTCAGTTCGGATTCGGCCAGCAGGTCGAGGGAGTGGCTGACCACGCCCTCGGTGGAGTTCTCGACCGGGACGACGCCGTAGGAGGCCTCGCCGGATTCGACCGCGGCGAAGACGTCGGCGATCGAGCGCAGGGGCAGCGCCGGGACGCTGGAGCCGAAGGCGCGGACCTGGGCCTGCTGCGTGAAGGAGCCCTCCGGCCCGAGGTAAGCCACGGGACGCTGCATCTGGGCGCCGATGGAGAGCGAGATGACCTCGCGGAAGACCGCTCGGACTCCGGAGGCCGGGATGGAGGGGGCCGCCTCGGTCAGCGAACGCAGCAGCTGCTCTTCGCGCTGCGGAGCGTAGACAGGGGCGCCGGCGCGCTGCTTGGCCTCGCCGATCAGTCGGGCCACCTCGAGCCTGCGACCCAGCAGGGCCAGGATCTCGCGGTCGATCCGGTCGACCTCGCGCCGATGGTCCTCGAGGCTCATGAGGAGGGCTGCGCATCTGTGCCGGGGCCCTCGGCTCCGCCCTCCGCGGGCAGGCCGACGTCGGCGTCGCCGACCGCGACCGGCGTGGTGGCCCGGGCGATCCATTCCGAGATCTGGGCGGGGGAAAGAACGTCGGACGCGGGCAGTTCGCCGAGTGAACGCAGCCCCGTGAAGTCGAGGAATCGGTCGGTGGTGCCGTACTGGATGGGCCGGCCAGGAAGGTCGGCGCGACCGGTGACCGCGACCAGCTCGAGCTCGAGCAGACGCGTGAGGGCGCTGTCGACGGAGACGCCGCGGATGGCCTCCATCTCCGGACGCGTCACGGGCTGGCGGTAGGCGACGATCGAGAGCGTCTCGAGGGCGGCGGGACTGAGACGCTGCGGGCGCGGCTCGCCGCGGAGCAGTCGCACCCAGTCGGCGTAGACGGGGGAGATGACGAGGCGGAAACCCTCGGGGCCCTGCAGGATGCGGCAGGAGTCGTTCGACTCACGCATCTCGGCCTCGAGCGCGTCGACCGCCTCGCGGATCTGGGTGGCAGTCAGGAGCGTGGGCACCTGGTCGATGATGTCCTGGATGACCTCCTGCACGGGTGCGGACGGAGGAGCCGAAGCCGGCTCGGACGGGAGACCTTCGGCCGGCTCCGAGGCAGACGAGGCCTGGGCGTGATACCTCTGGACCACCTTCTGGATGTCCTTGATGGACACCGCTTCAGAGGTCGAGAGCAGCAGGGCCTTGATGATCTTCTTGAGGTTGAATTCCACGGGCGGGCGGACTTTTTAAAACGGATTGTCGGCTGATGAAGGGCGGCTCAATGTCCGCACCCGCACCCTTGATAGACGGGCCGCCTCCACTGACAACCGCAGACTTTCCCATCCCGATGACCACTCCCTCCTCCTGCCGCCAGCACTCCTCCGTCGTCGTCGACGGACCCGACCGGGCCCCCAGCCGCGCCATGCTGCGGGCGGTGGGCTTCACGGACGCCGACTTCGGCAAGCCCGTGGTGGGGGTGGCCTCGACCTGGTCGATGGTCACGCCTTGCAACATGCACATCGACCGCCTCGCGGATGAGGCCGCCCGGGGCGCCGACGCGTCCGGAGGGAAGGCCGTCATCTTCGGCACCATCACCGTCTCCGACGGCATCTCCATGGGCACGCCCGGCATGCGCTACTCGCTCGTGTCGCGCGAGATCATCGCGGACTCCATCGAGGCGGTCGCGGGCGCGGAGGGCTTCGACGGCCTGGTGACCATCGGCGGCTGCGACAAGAACATGCCCGCCTGCGTCATGGCCATGGCGCGGCTCAACCGCCCCTCCGTCTTCGTCTACGGCGGCACCATCATCCCCGGCCTGCACCGGGGCCAGGCGGCCGACATCGTCACGGTCTTCGAGGCGGTCGGCAAGCACGCCGCCAGGCAGATCGGCGACGCCGAGCTCAAGGAGATCGAATCCTGCTCCATTCCCGGGGAGGGCTCGTGCGGCGGCATGTACACGGCCAACACCATGGCCAGCGCCATCGAAGCCCTCGGCCTCAGCCTGCCCGACAGCTCGGCGCAGCTGGCCAACTCGAAGGACAAGCTCGCCGACTGCGAACGGGCTGGTCGCGCGGTCATCGAGCTGCTCGGGCGGAACATCCGCCCCTCGGACATCCTCTCCAAGAAGGCCTTTGAGAACGCCATCACGGTCGTGATCGCCCTGGGCGGATCGACCAACGCCGTGATGCACCTCATCGCCATGGCCCACAGCGCGGGCATCGCGCTTTCGCTCGAGGACTTCGAGCGCATCGGCCGCAAGGTGCCCGTGCTCGCCGACCTCAAGCCGAGCGGCAAGTACAACATGGCCCACTTCGTGCGCATCGGCGGCCTGCAGCCCCTCCTCAAGATGCTCCTCGACCAAGGCCTGCTCCACGGCGACTGCCTGACGGTGACCGGCAGGACGGTGGCCGAGAACCTTGCCGAAGTGAAGGGCTACTCCGCCGACCAGGACGTGGTGCGTCCCTTCTCCAATCCGGTGAAGGCGGACAGCCACCTGCGCATCCTCCGCGGCAACCTCGCGCCGGAGGGCGCGGTCGCCAAGATCACCGGCAAGGAGGGCAGCAGCTTCACCGGCAAGGCCATCGTCTTCGAGTCGGAGGAAAGCGCGCTGAAGGGCATCCTCGACGGCAAGGTCACGGACGGCCACGTGATCGTGATCCGCAACGAAGGCCCCCGCGGCGGACCCGGCATGCGCGAGATGCTCGGGCCCACGAGCGCGATCATGGGCAAGGGGCTCGGCAAGACCGTGGCCCTCATCACCGACGGACGGTTCTCGGGCGGCAGCCACGGCTTCGTGGTCGGCCACATCACGCCCGAAGCGGCCTGCGGCGGCCTCATCGCGGCGGTGAAGGACGGCGAGACGATCACCATCGACGCCGTGCGCAACGAGATCAATCTGGACGTGCCCGCGGCGGAAATCGCCCGACGACTGGCCGAATGGAAGCCCGCGCCCTGCAAGGAGCGCCGCGGCACGCTCGCCAAGTACGCCAAGCTGGTCTCCTCCGCCTCGCGCGGCGCGATCACGGACGGCGACTGAGGGGAACCCGCGGCTGTCCGATGTTGCCAACCCCGGAGCCCGGGGCGAAATGAGTCCGTGGCCTCCTCCTTCGACCGATTCCGCGCCGGACTCCTCAACTTCAACGCCGACGGCTTCTCGCTCGACCTCAGCCGGGCGCCCGAGCCGGAGGGCTTCGCCGCGAAGATGGAGGCGCCCCTGCGTCGGGCCTTCGACGCGATGGACGCCCTCGAGAAGGGCGCGGTCGCGAACCCCGACGAAGGACGCATGGTCGGCCACTACTGGTTGCGCGCGCCCGGGCTCGCGCCTGACGCGAAGACGGCCGAGGCGGTCCGTTCAGCGGTCAGGGCGGTGGAGACTTTCGCGGCCGACGTGCACCGCGGAGCGGTCCGCGGCGAGAAAGGCGCATTCACCGACCTGCTCTGCATCGGCATCGGCGGCTCGGCGCTCGGCCCGCAGTTCGTCGCCGACGCGCTGGGCGGAAAGACGGACCGCCTGCGGGTGCACTTCATCGACAACACGGACCCCGACGGGTTCGACCGCGTGTTCGACGCCATCGGTGACCGGCTGGGCACCACCCTGGCGGTCGTGACGTCGAAGTCGGGCAGCACGCCCGAACCGCGCAACGGCCAGATCGAGGCGGCCGCCCGCTGGAAGTCCGCGGGCCTGAACTTCGCCAAGCACGCCGTGGCGGTCACCGGCGAAGGCAGCCAGCTGGACGGGGTCGCCGGCAAGGAGGCCTGGCTGGCCCGGTTCCCCATGTGGGACTGGGTCGGAGGCCGCACGAGCGAGCTCGGACCGGTCGGCCTGCTTCCCGCCGCCCTGCAGGGGCTGGACATCCGCGGCCTGCTCGCCGGGGCCGCGCGCATGGACGAGCTGACGCGCATCCCGGACGCCCGTCGCAACCCCGCCGCCCGGCTCGCCCTCGCCTGGCATCACCTCACCGAAGGGCGCGGCTCGAAGGCGATGGTCGTGCTGCCCTACAAGGACCGGCTGCTGCTGCTCTCCCGCTACCTGCAGCAGCTCGTGATGGAGTCGCTCGGCAAGGAGCTCGACCTCCGCGGAGCGAAGGTCAACCAGGGTCTCACGGTCTATGGCAACAAAGGCTCGACCGACCAGCACGCCTACGTCCAGCAGCTGCGTGACGGAGTGGACAACTTCTTCGCCGTCTTCATCGAGGTGCTGAATGACCGCGCCGGCGCCTCGCCCGAAGTGGAGCCGGGCGTGACTTCGGGCGATTACCTCCAGGCCTTCCTGCTGGGCACGCGGGAGGCGCTCACCGGCGGAGGCCGGGCCAGCGTCACCATCACCGTGGAACGCGTGGACGCGCGCACCGTGGGCATGCTCATCGCGCTCTTCGAGCGGGCGGTGGGGCTCTACGCCTCACTGGTCGGCATCAACGCCTACCACCAGCCCGGGGTCGAAGCCGGCAAGAAGGCCGCCTCAGCGGCCCTGAGCCTCCGCGCCAAAGCCGTGGCCGCCCTGCGCTCCAGACCCGGCCAATGGATGAAAACCTCGCAGATATGCGGGGAAAACGGGCTTGAAGGGTCGGAAGAGCTGGTCTACAAAATCCTTCTCCACGTCGCCGCCAACCCCGGCCCCGTGACCGCACGCCTCTCCGAGGATCCGGCGGAAGCGCTTTTCACCCACTCCTGACCCCAGCCCCATGAACAAGAAGCTCAACCTCTTCATCCGGATCTTCGGCATCGTCGCCGCCCTGGCCGCAGGCGCCTTCGCCTACCTGCTCAAGGGCAAGATGGACGCCGCGATGAACGCCACCGCCTGGGCCGTGGCCGACCCCGAGGTCGGCGCCCGTCCCCAGTTCGACGCCCGCATGACCGACATCGGGTCCAAGGTGAAGCCGCTTCTCGACGCCAAGTCCAAGAAGATCCTCGAGCTCGAAGGCAACGTCAAGGACCTGCGCGCGGAGGTCGCGGACAAAACCACCAAGATCGAAGGCCTCACCGCCAACGTGACCGCCCTCGAGGGCGAACGCGCCGAGCTCACCCGCAAGCGCGACGAGCTGACGGGCCAGCTCACCGAGGCCACCAGCAAGCGTGACTCCATCGCCGCCGAACTCGACGCGGCCAAGCAGGAGATCGTGGCCGAGAAGCAGAAGACCGCCGCCATGTTCACCAAGGAGCAGATGGAGGAGAGCATCACCAAGGTGACCCAGGCCGAGGAGAAGCTCGACAAGGCGCGCGGACGCTACGTCCAGCTTTACGGATGGGCCGCCGGCAAGTCCGACACCAAGCCCCCCTACCCCCGCGACCCTCTCGTCGATGAGGCGCCGGCCGGCACCCCCGGCGCCCCCAGCTTCGGCGCCGAAGGCATCGTGACCAAGGTCATCTCCCTCGACGCCTCGACCGGACTCGTCGCCTTCTCGGTCGGCGAACACAGCGGCGTGCGCGCCGACGTCGGCTTCGAGCTGATGGTCGCCGGCGTCAAGGCCGGCAACGTGCGCGTCTCGGCCGCGCGACCCAACGTCTCCTACGCGCAGATGCTGCCCGGCTTCGAACTGAAGCAGGTCACCAACGGCGCGGTGGTCAAGCTGGTCCCCTTCACCGGCGGCAACTGAGATGCGAGCCCTCCTCATCCTGCTCACGCTCTCCGCGCTCGGCCTGAGCGGCTGCGGCACCGTGGAGAAGCGTGCGGACGACTCCCTGCCCCAGGCCATGCCGGCCAACTGGCAGGGCGGCCTCCCCGGCTTCCAGACCCAGGGATCAGGCTTCCGCTGATGGCGGCCGGCGAGCCCGTCCCCGCGCAAGCCCGCAGGGGACGCCTGCTCGTGGTGGCCACGCCGTTGGGCAATCTCGGCGACATCTCCCAGCGCGCCCGCGAATCCTTGGCGGCCAGCGACCTCGTGGCCTGCGAGGACACGCGCACGACGGGCAACCTGCTTCGCCTGCTCGGCATCGACGGCCCCCGCATGCTGGCCTATCATGAGCACAACGAGCGCGAGGCGGCGGAGGCGGTCGCGGAACGCATCCGGCAGGGCCTGACCGTCGCGCTCGTGACGGACGCGGGCACTCCGGCCATCAGCGACCCCGGTTTCCGCCTGGTCCGGGAATGCCGCCGGCTGGGCCTCGAGGTCTCTCCCGTTCCCGGGCCGTGCGCGGCGACGGCCCTGCTCTCGGTCAGCGGACTGCCGACCAACGCCTTCCGCTTCGTCGGATTCCTGCCGCCGAAGTCCGCGGCCCGGCGCAGGTTCCTCACGCAGGAGGCGGCCGAGGCCGGCGAGACGCTGGTGCTGCTCGAGTCCTGCCACCGGATCGAGGCGCTGCTCAGCGAGATGCTCGAGATCCTGGGGCCCGACCGGGTCGCATGCGTCGGGCGCGAGCTGACCAAGACGCATGAGTCCCTGAGGACGGGGCCTTTGGGCGAACTGGTGCCCGCGACCCTCTCGGGCTCGCTCAAGGGCGAGTTCACCCTGGCCGTCGCGCCGAAGGGGTTCACGCTCTGAGCCGCAGGGATTGACCGGTCGCGGCGCGTCGTCACGCTCCGGGCAAGATGGCGGGATTTGACGACAGCCTGGTCCGTGAATACTTCGAGATGAGCGGATTCTTCGTCCGCCAATCCCGCAAGTACGCCGTCCAGTCGCGGCGCAAGCGCGCGGACGAAGAGGGCGACCTCCTCGTGATCAACCCGGCGCCACGACGGGGCGGCGAACTGCCCTTCCAGCTCTTCGGCTCCGACCTGCCGGGACTCTCCGCGGCCGTCGTCGCGGTGAAAGGATGGCACACCACCAAGGCCGTGACCCCTGCGATGATCCGCAAGGGCGACCTGCTGGAGTTCGTGCGCAAGGAGGCGGTGGAAGCGGCCAAGGACGCCTTCGCGGACCTGACGACCGAGGACGGCCGGGCCCTCTCCAAGGTGCTCGTGCTGCCCGGCATACCGGCCCAGGAGCCTCAGCGCTCCGAAAGCGTGACATTGCTCAAGGAGAGCGGCGTCGACCACGTGCTCACCTTCCGCACCATCCTGGAGAACCTGGTGCAGGCCGTGGAGGCCAACCAGAGCTACGCCAAGTCGGACACGCTCCAGCTGCTCCGCCTGCTGCGCGTCTACGACATGGTCAAGGTCGCGCAGCTCGAGCTGTTCGGAGGGCCGCCGCGATGATCCACCCGCTCGCAGCCGTCTGCGAACGAGCCAGACTGGACGCATCGGCGGACGTCGGCCCCTGGGCGCTCGTCGAAGGCGAAGTCGGCGCGGGCTGCACGGTGGCGGCCCACGCGGTGATCAGGGCGGGCGCGCGTCTCGCCGAGCGCGTCCACGTGGACCATTTCGCGGTGGTCGGCGGAGATCCGCAGGACCTGGCCTTCGACCGCACGACCGAATCCTTCGCCCTGATCGGCGCAGGCACGGCGCTGCGCGAACATGTCACGGTGCACCGGGCGACGCAGCCCGGCGGCGCGACCACGGTGGGGGCCGGCTGCCTGCTGATGGCGGGCAGCCACGTGGCGCACGACTGCCGCGTGGGCGACAAGGTCATCCTGGCCAACGGCTGCATGCTGGGCGGGCACGTCCAGGTCGGCGACTCGGCCTTCATCAGCGGCGGAACCGCCGTGCACCAGTTCTGCCGGATCGGCCCGGGAGCCATGGTGTCGGGCAACGCCGTCATCACCGAGGACGTGCCTCCGCAGGTGATCGCCCACGGCCGAAACGAGGTCTCCGGACTCAATCTGGTCGGACTGCGCCGTCGCGGCGTGCCGGCCGAGACCGTCGCCGAACTCAAGCGCGCCTACCACGCCGTCTACGGCCCCGGCGGCGACTGCGCCAGGCTTGCCGGAGAGGCGCTGGCCGCAGGAGAATACCGCTCGCCCGAGGCGCGGGAATTCCTCCAGTTCTTCCTCGGCGGACGTCGCGGACGTTTCGCCTCCCCCCGATGACACACCCTCCCATTGCGATCACTTGCGGCGATCCCGCCGGCATCGGACCTGAGATCACGGCCGCCTGGCTGACCTCCAACCCGGCGCTGGCGGCCGAGACCGTGGCGATCGGCTGCGAGGCCTGGACCTCGGCGCTCAGGTCGCCCTCGCTGGCGGTCGGTGACCGGAATCACCGCCCGATTACAGGCAGGCCCGACGAGGCCGGACAGCGCGTCGCGCTGGCCGCGATGGAGGAGGCGGCGGAAGGCGTGAAGATCGGACGCTACCGCGCGGTCGTGACCGGGCCGGTCAGCAAGGAAGGTCTTGCTGGCATAGGGTTCGCGCATCCCGGACAGACCGAGTTCTTCGCGGCCAGGTGGGGCGGCACGCCCGTCATGGCGTTCGCCGGCGGCAGGATGACGGTCGGGCTCGTCACCTGGCACATCCCGCTCAGCGCCGTGCCCACGGCCGTGACGCAGGAAGCGATCCGTCGCACGGTCCTCGCCCTGCATCGGCTCAAAGTCCGGCTCGGCGTCCCACGCCCCAGGATCGCCGTCTGCGGCGTCAATCCGCACGCCGGGGAGAAGGGCCTGATGGGCGGCGAGGACATCGCCGTGGTGCGGCCGGCGGTGGAATCATTGCGCGCCGAAGGCGTCGACGCCGAAGGGCCCCTGCCGGGAGACACCGTGTTCCACCGGCATCTGATGGGCGATTACGACGCCGTCGCGGCCATGTACCACGACCAGGGGCTTGGGCCGCTCAAGTCGGTCGACTTCGCGACTTCAGCGAACCTCTCCCTCGGCCTGCCATACGTGCGCACGAGCCCCGACCACGGCACGGCCTACGCGCTCGCCGGCACGGGGCGCGCCGACCTCGGAAGCTTCGATTCGGCGGTGCGCCTAGCGCTGCGGCTGACGTCGTGAGGATCTTGCTTCTGCTGGTCCTGGCGCTCGCCTCCCGGTCGCAGGCGGCGACCCGCATCGCGTCATTCAGCCCCGGCGCCACGCGCACGCTGACCGACCTCGGGGCCGGCGAAGAGATCGTGGCCGCCACCCGCTGGTGCCCACTGCCCGCCGAGCATCCTGCGCCAAGGCATTGCGACGCCTTCGCCCCGGACATGGAGAAGCTGCGGTCAACGCGGCCGGAACTCGTCATCCTGCCTCGGTTGGCGAATCCGCTCTGGGCGGAACGTTGCCGCAAGGCGGGATACCGCACGCTCCTGCTCGAGCCGGAGTCATCCGCCTCCGTGGAAGCTGACATCATTGCCATCGGCGAGGCCGTCGGAAGGAAGCCGGCCGCCAAGGAGCTGGCGGCGAAGCTCGGCCCGACGCATCTCGACGCGGGCCCGAGACGCAAGGTGGCCGTCATCTGGAGCGGCGTCACAGCCGGGGAGGATTCGTATCTGGCGGGACCGCTCAGGACCTTCGGCTTCACGCTCGTGCCCGCCGGAGGCTCATGGAACCGGCTCGACTGGGAAACCCTGGCCGCAGCCAACCCGGGGCTGATCATCTGGGTGGAGGAATCATCCCAGGACGGCCCCGTCATCAAATCCGAGGCCAAACGGGCGCAGCTGAGCCAAGTCCCTGCCGTGAAGGACGTTATGGCCGTGCGAGAAGGAGCGGTCTACGTGGCGCCAAGCGGATCCGAATGGCTGCCGGGCTCGGGCCTGGTCAACCTGAAGGCTAGACTGAGGGATTTGCCCCGCTGAGCAGTCGGGCGGTCGGATTGACAGCGGGGCGCTCGCTTGCAAGATATGGAGTCCAATCCCAAAACCATGAACACCAAGTTCCTCAAGCTCCTGTCCACCGTCGCCTGCGTGCTGGCGCTCTCCTCCGCGGTCCTCTTCGCCGATGAAGAGAAGAAGAAGGAGTGCCCCTGTGAAAAGGAGAAGCCCAAGGCCCTCGTGGTCTCCGACGACGAAAAGAAGAAGGAGTGCCCCTGCGAGAAGGAGAAGCCCAAGGCCGCCGACGAAGAGAAGAAGGACTGCAAGAAGTGCTGTCCCTCCGAGAAGCCCAAGGCCTGAAGTCCCGCTATTTGACCTGACCCGGAGGCGGACGTTGTCCGCCTCCGCTGTTTTCAGGTCAGAGCGACCGAGCGAGACCGAGTTCCTGGCGCACGAAGGCCGGGAAATCGGGATGGATGGGGACTCCGGAGGCGCGGGCGAAGGCCTCGTCCTCAGGGCCGAACTCCTTGCCGCTCCTCACCGCGCAGGCGCGGATGCCCGCGTTGAGTCCGGCCTCCCAGTCCGTGCGACGGTCACCGACCATCCAGCTGCGCGACAAGTCGAGCCCATGCGCGGCCCCCATCTCCAGGATGAACCTGGGGCTGGGCTTGCGGTAAGCCGAAGGCTCGTCCGGCCGCTCCGGGGCCGCCATCACGGAACAGAACCCGGGGGCCGGCAGGTCGAGCAGGTCGAGCATGCGCGCATGACAGGCATGGTACTGCTCCCAGGTGAAGAAGCCGCGGCCGATCCCGCTCTGGTTCGTCAGGATGAAGAGAGCGTAGCCCTCATCCATCGCCGCCAGCAGAGACTCCCTGACCCCGGGGATGAGCTCGATCTGCTCCACCCGGCAGGTGTGGTGGTGGTCTCGGATGAGATTGCCGTCCCGGTCCAGAAATAAGGCTGGTTGGCCTGCCATGAGAGCCCAGCGAACCCGCTCCGCCCCGGGGAGCAAGGCCAAGGAAAGGGGGCTTGACCGAGGGGGCGGCAGGGGTAGAACCGACCCTCAACCCAGCGCAGAACCATGGCCAACCCGAAACGCAAGCAGTCCAAGCGCCGCAGCCGCCTCCGCCGTGGAGCCAACCAGTTCCGCGCCCCCAAGCTCGTCCGCGACGCCGAGTCCGGCGCCCTCCGCCGCTCCCACCGCGTCGACCCGATCACCGGCAAGTACCGCGGTCGCCAGGTGATCGAGAAGGCCGCCTGAAGGCCGTCGTCGGGCTGAGCCCGCGCGCATGACTGACGAAGCTCCGAAGACCGGCCATCGCATCGCCCTGGACTGCATGGGCGGCGACCTCGGTCCGTCCGAAGCCGTGGCGGGCGCCGCCCTCGCCGTCAAGGAAGGCAGCATCGGCCCCGCCGACACCGTCGTGCTCGTCGGGCACGAGGACAACCTCCGCCTGCTGGCGCAGGAACATCGCGCCCTGCGCGGCCCCCGGGTCGAGTTCAGACACGCCCCGGGCATCGTCTCCCCCGACGACGCGCCGATGGCGGTCCTCAAGTCGAAGCGCGACTCCTCCATGGTGATCGCCCTGGAGATGCTCAAGGAGGGTCGGGTCGACGCGGTCGTCTCGACCGGCAACACCAAGGCGCTCGTCGCCGCGGGCACCATCAAGGTCAGGCCGATGGAAGGCGCGGAGAGGCCGGCCTTGGCCGCGATCATGCCTCGTCGCGAGGGCCACTTCATCATGCTGGACGTCGGCGCCAATCCCGAGGCGACGCCCGAGCATCTCGTGCACAACGCCGTGCTCGGCTCCATCTACGCGCAGAGCTCGCTCGGCATCGCCCGGCCGCGCGTCGGCCTGCTCACCGTGGGCACCGAGGAAGGCAAGGGCGGCCCGCGCATCAACCGCGCGCACGCGCTGCTCAAGGCCATGGGTGACCGCATCGAATACGTCGGCCCCGTGGAGGGCTTCGACGTCTTCGGCGACGCCTGCGACGTGGTCGTCACCGACGGCTTCACCGGCAACCTCATCCTGAAGACCATCGAGGGCCTGGTGTACATGCTCCGCGACATGGTCGGCAGCAAGGTGAAGAGCAACCCGGTCTATCTGGCGGGCGGCATCGCCATGTTCCCGCTGCTGCGCGAACTCAAGGGCAAGCTGAAACCGGAACGTTACGGCGGAGCGCCCCTGCTGGGACTCAACGGACTGGTGATGAAGGCGCACGGCTCGAGCAACCGCCAGGGCATCGCCAGTGCCATCCGCCTCGGCTCGGAGGCGCTCGGTCACGGAGCCGGCCGGCGCATGCGGACCGCCCTGGCCGAGGCCAACGCGGTGATTTCCTCGACTCCCGCGGAGTCCTGAGGATTTTGGTTCCCTTCCGGGCTCACCGGGGCTTATTTCGGAGGGCGATGAGCAGCGCGCCTTCCGTCTACATGCGGGCCATCGGGGTCCATGCGCCGGAGCGACGCCTCACCAACGCCGAGCTTTCCACCCAGGTGGACACTTCGGACGAGTGGATCAGGACTCGGTCGGGCATCACCGAGCGTCGCATCGCCGGTCCCGGCGAGAATCCCTCCGACATGGGAACCAAGGCGGCGGCCCAGGCCCTGGAAAGGGCCGGGCTGCGTCCGGAGGACATCGACCTCCTGGTGGTGGCCACGATGACCCCCGACGTGCCCTTCCCCTCCACCGCCTGCCTGCTCCAGGCCAAGCTGGGGCTGCGGCGGGACATCCCCTGCTTCGACGTTTCCGCCGCGTGCTCCGGATTCATCTACGCCACCCAAGTGGCCTCCGACATGATGCGAGCAGGCCCCTACCGTAGGGCCCTCGTCGTGGGCGCCGAGAAGCTCTCCAGCGTCGTCGACTGGCAGGACCGGTCGACGTGCGTGCTCTTCGGCGACGGCGCCGGCGCGGCCGTGCTTGAGACGACCGAGGAGAAGGACGTGGGCCTGCTCGGCAATCTGCTCGGCGCCGACGGCTCGAACGCGGAGCTGCTGCACTGCACCCACGGCGGATCCGCCGAACCGGCCTCGGAGACCTCGGTGCGCGAGCGTCTACACTGCCTCCGCATGAACGGCAAGGAGGTCTTCAAGCTGGCCGTCCGCGTGATGGCCGACGCCTGCGAACGTCTGCTGGCCCGGTGCGGCGTTAAGTCCGACCAGGTCGCCTGCTTCATCCCCCACCAGGCGAACATCCGCATCATCGAGGCGGTCGCCGATCAGCTGAAGGTCGGCATGGACCGCTTCCCCTGCAACCTGGACCGTTTCGGCAACACCTCCGCGGCCTCCATCCCGCTCGCGCTCGAGGAGGCGTGGCGGAACGGCCGCGTCCGCCACGGCGACCTCGTCCTCCTCGTCGCCTTCGGCGCCGGGCTCACCTGGGGCGCGACCCTTCTACGCTGGCATGAACCCAAGAACTGACATCCTCATCCTCCTCTTCCTGACGGCCCTGACGGGCGCCGTCGAGGCCGCCGAATACGTCCGTGAGGGCGGCCATTGGCGCGTCAAGGCCGGCCAGCCCGACGCCGACGAGAAAGTCGTCCTGGCCAAGATGGACGAGGCCTCGGCCGCCCAGGAGTCGGGAGACCTCGGCCAGGCGGCCAAGACCTGGGAACGCATCGCCGACGCCGAGATCAATTCCGAGTCGGCGGGCCGCGCCCTGGTCGAGCTCGCCCTGATCCGCATCCACGAGCGTCGGTTCGACGACGCCTCGGAGCTCATCGCCAGAATCGCCTCGAAGCACGGCTCCTTCAGCCGGTTCGACCAGGCCGTGAAGGTGCAGTTCGACATCGGCGCCACCTATGCGGCGGGCGAAAGCCGACGCCTCGGCGGATGGTTCCCCTGGTTCAGCGACCGGGCGGCGGCATTCGCCGAATGGGAGAAGACGGTCAAGCTGGCCCCGAACGGTCCCTGGGCGGACGAGGCGCTCATCCGCTCAGCCCGGCTCGCGCTGGTGCTGGAGGACACGCCGCGCGCCGACACCGTGCTGGAACGTCTCGTCAGCGACTACCCCGCCTCCCTTCACCTGCCCGAAGCGCTTGAACTGCTCGCCCGCCTGCGGAGCTCCGAATCCATGGGCGCCGCCTGGGACCAGGCCGCCTGCCTCGAGTCCGCCGAGCACTGGCGCACGATCATGGAGCAGTTCCCGTCCGACCCGCGCGCGAAGGTCGCGGCCGAGCAGGTCAAATCGCTGCGCGACCGCGCCGCACGTTCCCGCCTCCTGATGGCCCAGTTCTACTGGCGCAGCCGCAACAACCCCGACGCGGCCCGGCTCATGGCCAACGCCTGCCGCACCGTGGCTCCCGAATCCGAGGCGGCCAAGGAGGCCGAAGCCCTGATCGCCGAAATCGAGAAGCTCGGGGAGCCCCCGCGCAGCCTGGCGGACGCCGTGCTCGGCCCCTACCCCCGGCCCCGCAAGGCGGCGGAGGCCAGGCCCGCCCCGGTGGGGGAGGACATCGACGCCCTCGGCTTCCGCAACGAAGGCGCGCGCCCGGTGATCGACAACGAGCGACGCTGATGCGCTCCCGGCTGTCACTCGCGCTCCTGCTGCTGACCGGCTGCTCCGCCTACCGGCTGGGCGGCCCGCCCCCGCCCTTCAGGACCATCGAGGTCGTCGCGGTGCGCAACGCCACCTCGCGCACGGGCGTGCATGCGGCGCTGCACACCCGCCTGGCGGAGGCGTTCGCGATGGACCCTCGCGTGCGGCTCGGGCCGGGCGGAGCCCGCCTCGAGGCCGAGCTCATCAGCTTCCGCCGCGAGGCGCTCTCGGCCCGGGTCGATGACGCGCGCGATTTCGCCAGCCATCGCATCACCTTCGTGGTGCGTTGCACGCTGACGGCGGAGGGCGGAGCGAAGACCGTCTTCAGGGACAGGGACTTCACCGCCGTCCACGTGTATCAGCCCACCGGCGACACCGCGGCCGGCGAGCTCAGTCTCGGCCCCGCGGCCTACGCCGACATCGCCTCGCAGGTGCGTGAGGCCGCGCTGTCCGCCTGGTGAGCATGCCGGACCGGATCGTCGCGCCCTCCCTGCTCGCCGCCGACCACGGCGACTTCGCCGCCGGCGTGCGACTCGTCGAGGAGTCCGGCGCCCCATGGCTCCACCTGGACATCATGGACGGGCACTTCGTGCCCAACATCAGCTTCGGTCCGCAGGTCGTGGCGGATCTCCGGCCGCGCACCCGCCTGCACTTCGACGTGCACCTGATGCTCTCCCGGCCCGACCGCTACGTGGACGCCTTCGTGAAGGCGGGCGCGAACCGGATCACCGTGCACGTCGAGGCCCAACATGACGTCGGCGCCACGCTGAAGGCCATCCGCGCCGCCGGCCTGCCCGCGGGCCTCGCGCTCAATCCGGACTGCGACCCTTCCCGCGCCCTGCCCTATCTCGACCGGGCGGACCTCGTCCTGTGCATGACCGTGTTCCCCGGCTTCGGAGGGCAGTCCTTCATGCCCTCGGTACTGGAGAGCGTCAGGACCCTCGCCGAGGAAAGAAAGCGGACGGGACTCGCCTTCAGGATCGAGGTCGACGGCGGCGTCAACCTGGAGACCGGCGCGCTGTGCCGCGAGGCCGGCGCCGACACCTTCGTCACCGGCACCGCCTTCTACAAGGCGGCCGACCGGCGGGCCTTCGTCAGGAGGCTCACGGACTAGCCGCGCCTTCCTCGCGCTCCTTCCGCAGACGGAGCTGGCCGCAGGCGGCCTCGATGTCGTGTCCCTTCTCCCGCCTCAGCGTGGCGGTCACCCCGCCCGTGCGGAGTTCCTTCACGAAACGGTCCTGGCGCGTCAGCGAGGGCCGCTTCCAGGGCAGGCCTTCGACCGTGTTGTAAGGGATGAGGTTGACGTGCGCGTGGAGGTCGCGGGCGATGGCGGCGAGCCGACGCGCCTGATCGAGCGAATCGTTCACGTCCTGGATGAGGATGAACTCGAGCGTCAGCATGCGACCGTGCCGGCGGGCAAAGGCCCGCGCGGCAGGCAGCAGCTCCTCCAGCGGGTACTTGCGGTTCACCGGCATGATCTGCTCACGGACTTCGTTGGTCGCCCCGTGTAGGCTGATGGCCAGCCGGAAGCCGAGCGGCTCCTCCGCGAGCCGGAGGATGCGGGGGACGACGCCCGAGGTGGAGATCGTGATGCGCCGGGCTCCGAAGCCGAAGCCCCAGGCGGCGTTGGCCGTCCGCAACGCCGCCATCAGATTGTCGTAGTTGGCCAGCGGCTCACCCATCCCCATGACCACGATGTTGTCGAAGGACGCCAGGCCCCGGGAGGCGCGGGCGGGGTCGGCCTGATCCTCGATGCGGCAGACCTGGACGAGCTGGGAGACGATCTCACCGGGGGAAAGGTCCCGCTTCCAGCCCTCGAGGCCGGAGGCGCAGAACTTGCAGCCGTAGGCGCAGCCCACCTGGGTGGAGATGCAGATGGTGCGACGGGACCGGTCCTGGCCGACGCCCTCCATGGGAGCCCGGATGATGACCGTCTCGATCAGGGAGCCGTCCCTGAGGCGCTGCAGCACCTTCTGGGTGACGTCGGAGGCCGTCTTCTTCCCCATCAGTTCGGTGGCCGAGAAGTCAAACGTCGCCGCAAGCCAGGAGCGGAGTCCTGCGGGAAGATTGGTCATGGCGTCCGGTGATTCGGCCCGGCGTCCGTAGACCCATTCCATGATCTGTCCGGCGCGATAGCGCGGGTGTCCGTCGGTCGCCAGCCGCTCAGCCAGGCTGTCGGGATTTTCACCGTGAATCGGCGGTTTTTCGGGCTTGAATGCCATGTCAGGGTGATCGGGACGGGGGGCGTTGCTCAGGGCTCCGGGAGGGGCCGCCTTCCTGCTTGCAAGGGGGTTTTTTTATGCCCACAACCCACTTTTGCAATGAGCAACAAGGACTCCAACCTGCAAGCCGTCAAAGCGCAGCAACTCCAGTCGGCGATCGACCGGGCGGCCGGGGGGAAGGAAGCCTTCTGCATCCACCAGACCTGGGGCATCGGCATCATCCGGGCCTACGACGCCGACAAGAAGCTTTTCACGGTGGACTTCCCGGAGCAGGGCAAGAAGGGCCACGTCATCGACTCCGGCTTCTTCCTCGCCAAGATCGACTTCCTGAACCCCGAGGGCGTCATCGCCCGTTCCTACTCGGAAACCGGCAAGTCGGCGGTGGCCCAGATGCTCAACGAAGACCCCGCCGCCCTGGTCAAGGTCCTGCTCGCCGAATACCCGACCGGGGAGTGCACGTCCTACGCCCTGGAGGCCGCCCTTGACCGCATCCATTTCGCCTCCCTGAGCGCCGGCAAGGACCGGACCGCCGCGTTCAAGTCCTGGTGGACCAAGGCTCGCGCGGCCCTGCGTCGCGACCGCGCCATCCTGGTGCCCGAACGCAAGGGCGGCCTTTACGCCCTGCTCGAAGCCCCGAAGGACCTCGGAGAGGACCTCTTCGCCCAGTACGAGACCTCGCCCGGCCTCGAGCGCAGGCTCGCCCTGCTCGCCGAGCTCGCCGAAAGCCCGGCCGCCGAGACCCGCTCCGCCGCCACCGAGGCCAACCTGGCCAAAGTGTCCGGCGACCTCGCCAAGGCCGTGTCCGCCGCCGCCTCCCCGGCGCGCCGCCGCGAAGGCCTGCCCGCCGCCCTGGTCGGCATCTGGAACCGCGACAAGTTCTTCCGCTCCGCCATCGAGCATGTCGAGACCGTGAGCCCGACCGCCTCGGACATCATCGCGCTTTGCAATGAGCAGGACCTCGCGCTCCTCGCTCTGCACATCCCCCACACCAGCGAGAAGATCCGCGCGCTGCTCGACCTCATCCGCGCCCATCATGGCGAAAAATGGTCCGAGCGCGCCTTTGACCTTCTCCGCAGCCGCGAGATCGGAACCGCCAAGAGCGGTTCCGCGAAGCTCGTCTCCGAGACCGTCTCCTACCTTTGCGACGCCGGCCTGACCGCCGAAGTCGCGGCCCGCCTCTCGCAGTGGCTGGAGGCGCGCGAGCTCCGCGCCCCCGTGATCATCTGGGTCATCAAGAACCGCGACTCCCGCAAGTACGCCGAGATCGTCGGCCCGCTCGTCGGCCCCTCGCTGCTGGGCGCCATCCTGTCCTCCATCGACACCGAGGCCCTCGAGTCCAACTCCTCCGCCCGCATCCCGCTGGCCTACGAACTGGTCAAGGACAAGGACCTGGTCGGGCAGCTCATCGCGCCGGCGGGCGGCCCCAAGGCCGACACTGAGACCATCTGCGACCTGGCGCGCACGCTGCGTGACAGCCAGGGCTTCGATGACATGACCCGCATCAAGCTCATCAGCCGCATCGCCAAGATCGAGCCGCTCGTCCAGCGCCTGACCCAGGGCAAGCGCGGCGACGAGGAGTCGGCGGAGAAGGAGCTCGTGGTCTCGGAGTCCAGCCGGGCCGAGAAGGAGCGCGAGCTGGCCGACATCGTCCAGAACAAGCTGCCCGCGGTCAAGGAGGCCATCCAGGTGGCCAAGGAGCACGGCGACCTCCGTGAGAACTCCGAATACAAGATGGCCCGCCAGGACCATGACACCCTTTCCGCCCGCCGGGCCGAACTGGAAGCGCTCCTCAAGAAGGTCCGCGTGACCGACTTCAAGGACGCCAAGCCCGACGTGATCGGCATCGGCTCGACCGTGACGCTGGAGCGCGGCTCCGACAAGACGCGCGTGACCTATGACATCCTCGGCGCCTGGGACGGCCGGCCGGAAGAAGGCGCCCTCGCCTACATCTCCCCCTTGGCCAAGCAGTTCCTGAACCACCGCACCGGCGACACCTTCGCGACCAACATCAACGGGCGCACGGAGAACTGGACGGTGCTTTCCGTCGGACGCTGGGTCGACAAGCGCTGAGCGGCCGGGCTTACGCTTTTGACACCGCGCCCGCGGGCGGTCAGAAGCAGACAGCCCGATGCCGTCCCCCTGGGAATCACTTCGCCTGCTCGCGGACCCGACGCGGGCCAGGATCGTCGCCCTCCTGCGGCGCGCCGAACTCGCCGTGGGCGAGCTCCAGGAGGTGCTCTCCATGGGCCAGTCGCGCATCTCCACGCACCTGGCCCAGCTCCGCAAGGCGGGCCTCGCCGAGGACCGTCGCGACGGGAAGCGCACCTACTACTCGCTGGCCCACGGCCTCCCCGCACGGGTCTCGGCCCTGGTCGACGCCGCCTGTGAGGCCGCCTCCGGCGAACCCCAGTCCGCCGCCGACCTGAGGGCCCTCGGCAGGATCGTCGAACGCAGACGGCGCAAGGCTGAGCAGCATTTCGACCGCGTGGCGGGAAGGCTGGGCAAGCATTACTGCCCCGGACGGTCCTGGGAGGCCGTGGGACAGATGCTGCTGCTCCTGACCCCGAAGGTGCGGATCGCCGACCTCGGCGCCGGCGACGGAACGCTTTCACGTCTCCTGGCCCGGGGAGCGGAAAGCGTCCACTGCGTGGACAACTCGCGACGCATGGTGCAGGTCGGACGTGCGCTCGCCCGCAAGGAACGGCTGGACAACGTCACCTACCTGCTGGGCGACATCGAGAAGGTCCCCCTGCCGGACGGCGCCGTGGACCTCGCCCTGCTCAGCCAGGCGCTGCACCACGCCGAGAACCCCCGTCAGGCCCTGGCCGAAGCGCACCGCATCCTCCGCCCCGGCGGCCGGCTGCTCGTCCTCGACCTGAAGGCCCACAAGTTCGAGAAGGCGCGCGAGATGTACGCCGACCGCTGGCTCGGGTTCCAGGAGAACGAACTCTGCGACTGGATCGAGGAGGCGGGCTTCCGGGAGGCGTCGGCCCGCGTCGTGGCCCGCGAGCCCAAGGAGCCGCATTTCGAGACCTTGCTGGCCACAGGAGTCAAGGCGGGGCGCTGAAGTTATTCACAGCCCGGGGAGTCCCGCCCGGGGGGCTTATGGCTTGGCATTTCTCATGGCCGAGGGTTACCTTGGAAGCCCCACCCCAAGGACCCTTACCGACCATGACGGCCCATACCGAATCGCGCACCTTCCGACTGGCCAGAGCGGCCATCCTCGCCGTCCTGATCGCCGTCACGCCGGCCCCCTCCGTCGTGCGGGCCCAGGCGGCCGGCGCGGTCGTCGGCGCGGGCGCCAAGGCGGACGAAGACCCGGTGGCGACGCTCTTCCGGGAAGCCGAGCAGCTCTATGACGCCAAGAAGTACCGCGAGGCGTTGGAGAAGTACGTGGAAGTCGAGAAGAAGGCCCAGGAGGCGGCGGACATGTACAAGGCCGTCATCTCCTTCCGCAAGGCGAGCTGCTACTACTTCATGAAGGACTGGCCCCGCACGGAGGCCGAGCTCACCTCGTTCCTGGCCAAGTTCCCCAAGGGCACCCAGGACTTCTTCGACGCCGACAACCGCCGGGGCGTGGCGGAACTGACCCTCATCGAGTCCTTCTCGAACCAAGGCAAGTGGGACGCGGCCCTGGCCCGCCTCGAGAAGATCCGCAACAGCGTCACCGAACGCGTCGAGGTGCGCGTGAACGCCTTCGCGCTCTCCGCCAAGATCAGCGTCGACCGGGCCAAGTCCGGCACCGAAGAGGTCAAGAAGGCCGGCTATTCCCAGGCGATCGGCTTCCTGCAGCAGGCCATCGGCGAGGGCGTGAACACGCCGGAGCGCCGCGAGGCGGCGATCCAGCTCGTCGAAATCTACACCAAGCTCGGGCTCGCCAAGGAGGCGGAGCAGCTCAAGGCCAAGGTCGACGCCTTCAAGACCGGCTCACCGGCCGACCTGATCCGCTCCAACTTCCAGCTCCTGAGCATCGGCGACGCGCGCTTCACCTCCGCCGACTCCGCGGTGGACGAGGCCGTGCGCGACACGCTCTACCGCCAGGCCCTGGCCAGCTACCAGGGCACGATGCGCTCGGCCGCGGTCGCACGCGACCTCGCGAAGGCGATCAAGGCCAAGGAGGAGGCGCTGGAGGCGCTCAACAAGGCGAATCCCAAGCCCAACGATGAGACGAAGGTCCGCCTCGAGCAGGCCAAGCAGGACCTCGAGGGCTTCCGCAAGATCGACACGGACTTCAAGGCCAACAAGGACTACGACGCGTTCATCTCCTACCGCATCGGACTCTGCCTGCTCGAGCTCGGACGCCCCTGGGAGGCCTACGTGGCCTTCAAGGACATCTTCGAGCGCAACGCCGGCTTCTCGCGCATCACGGGGGCCTACTACTACTACGTCATCACGCTCCGCCAGATGGGTCGCCGCGACGAGGCCCAGAATGTCTGCAAGGAGTTCCTGCAGAAGTTCCCCAAGGCGGACGAGACCTCGCCGGTCGCCATCATGCTGGGCGAGATCTCCCAGGACAACGAGGACTACAAGGAGGCCATCAACCATTACAAGTGGGCCCGGGACAACGTCTCCAACCTCTCGCCCGACGCCGCCATGGAGCTGGATTTCCGCATCGCGGCCTGCCAGTTCTCCCAGTTCGAATGGGACGAGGCCCGCAAGGCGTTCGACGCCTTCTCCGCCAAGTACGAACGGTCCCCCGTGCGCCAGCAGGTCCTCTACATGACCGCCCTCTGCTGGTTCTACCAGGGCAAGTACAAGGAGACCAAGGAGGGCTTCGACAAGTACCAGGCCGAATACCCGAAGGGCATGTTCATCCCCGACGTCCGCTATCGTCAGGCCATCGTCCGCTTCGGGGTGCAGCCGCCGGAGACCGAGGAGACCATCCGCATGTGCGAGGAATGGCTGAAGGACTACGCGAACGACAAGTCCGACGAGATCCAGGTCCAGCTGCCCGACGTGCACACCCTGGTGGGCGACGCCAACATCCGGCTCGCCGAGGGCTTCGACAAGGCCATCCGCGAGGCCGACCTGGTCGCGCGCGCCGCCCAGAGCCCCGCGGCGCGCGCCCAGGCGCTCGCCAAGAAGGGCGAGATCGAGAAGCAGAAGGAGGCCTTCACCGCCAAGGCCATCGACGCCTACGTTGCCGCGGCCAAGCTAGGCAGGCGCAACGCGAACGCCCTGGAGTTCGTGCTCCGTGAGCTCAACAAGATGCTGCCCGGCCGAGGCGAGCACCGCCGC
The DNA here is from genome assembly GCA_964601955.1 of uncultured Klebsiella sp. Taxonomy (GTDB): domain Bacteria; phylum Verrucomicrobiota; class Verrucomicrobiia; order Opitutales; family UBA953; genus UBA953. The sequence continues at coordinate 29,702 of CAZRPB010000013.1, forward strand.
ATGCGCGAGCTCTACATGGAGCTCTACAACTGGGACACCAAGGACCCCAAGGCGCTCACCTACCTCTACGAGGTCATCCGCGCCACCGAACGCATGGGGGACCGCAAGGAGTTCGGCGAACGCTCCGAGGAGATCCAGAAGAAGTTCAGCGGCGAGCTCGCGAAGGCCCGCCTCAAGGTCGACCAGCTCGAACGCGCCACGCCCCCGGTCCAGGCCGCGATCGACGCCGCCAAGAACGAGGTCAAGGCCCTCTCGGCCAAGCTCGCGGACGAGCTGGCCGTGGTCGAGAAGGAGCGCCAGGCCGCCATCGCCCGCGCCAAGGACAACGCCCTCAAGATCCTCTCCGACGCGGTGGCCGGGAACATCAACGACCGCCGCCAGGAGGGAGCCGAGAAGCTCATCGGCTTCCTGGCCGAGAAGCTCGCCAAGAAGGTCAAGCGCGTCCGCCCCGGAACCAAGCCCGAGCCGGGCGCCTACACTTCCGCCGACGCCGAGGTCGAGATGCGCAAGCTGCTCCGCCTCGACGAGAACAAGGACTCCCTCGTGGCCCAGGCCCGCGGATTCTACGCGCTGGGACAGCTCGCGGTGTACACCCGCGAGCCGGCCAAGACCGAGCTGAACTTCAGCAAGATCGCCGCGAACTACAAGGCGGACGAACTCAGCCCGACCATTCTCGCTGTCGTCGGCGACCACCTGCTCGAGAAGGGCGACCTCGCCAAGGCCGAGACCTATTTCGCGGCCATCCTCACCGTCGCCCGCTCCTCGGAATACGCCGACTACGGCTACGCGGGCCAGGCCGAGATCCAGCTCCGCCGAAAGAAGTTCAAGGAGGCGCTCGCGCTCTGCGACGAGGCCATCGAGGCCCGCGCGCTCATGTCCAAGGAGCTCAACGTGATGTTCATCCGCGCCCAGTGCCTGGCCGAGACCCAGAAGTACGACGAGGCGAAGAAGGGCTTCGAGGAGATCGCCAAGACCAAGGAATGGCGGGGCGACAAGACCGCGGGCTCCCTCTTCTGGCTGGGCATGATCGAGGAACGTCAGGGACGGCTCCCCGAGGCCCTCGCGTTCTACCGTCGCTGCTACCAGGGCTGGAAGCGGTACGAGAGCTGGTCCGCCAAGGGCTACCTCGGGGCGGCCAGGATGCTCGTGAAGCTCAACCAACGCCCCGACGCCAAGGTCCTGCTCACCGAGATGCTGTCCAAGGACCGCATCAAGGACACGCCCGAGGCCGACGAGGCCAAGAAGCTCTCCCTCACCCTCTGAAACGCCATGCGCACCCTCCGCACCCTCCTGCCCGCCGCGCTCCTCGCCGTCTCGGCCTCGGCCCAGACCTTCGTCATCCGCAACGAGCGGTGGGAGGTCAACGACCCCTTCAAGATGGACACCGCGTCCATCCCTCCGAAGCCGCTCGTCGACCCGAAGAAGGCCACCATCAACCAGGTCACCGGCTCCGTCCAGCGCACGGTCCTCCAGGGCGGAATCGAGGTGACCAACACGCGCAAGCTCTCGGAGGTGACCCAGGTCATCTGGCCGGAGATGCCCCGCCTGGTCGAGGCCCGCGCATTCGTCAACCGCGGCGATCCCGCCAAGGCCCTCGACAACGTGGAGGCCGTGATCAAGCTGTTCGAACCGCTGAAGAAGGTGCCGGGCAGCCTGTGGCTCGACGCGACGGTCATCAAACTCGACGCCCTCGACCGCCTCAACAACGACGCCGCACTGGGAGGCTTCCTCGACACCCTCGAGAAGGATGAGGCCGCCTCGCTGCCCGAGCTGGCCACCAAGATCCAGCTCTCGCGCCTGCTCCAGCGCTCCCGCCGCGGGGACCACGAGTCGGTCATCCGCGAGGCCGACGAACTGATCGGCAAGATGGACGACGCCGGCGTGCTCGCCCGCCTGCACATCGTCAAGGGCGCCTCCCTGCTCGCCACGCGCAAATACGAGGCGGCCATGAACGCCTACCTCCGCGTGCCGGTCTTCTACGGAACGGAGCAGGACCAGGTGCCCAAGGCCCTGCTCGGGGCCGCCCAGGCCTTCCGCGGCATGGACGGACCCGCCGTCCGCGAGCAGAAGCTCGAAGAGACCTCCTTCCGCTACCTCCGCGACATCCTGGTCACCTACCCGGTCTCCAAGGAGGCCGACGAGGCCCGCAAGATCCTGCCCAAGGAGGAGATCGCCAAGGCCGAGGCGGAGCAGAAGAAGCTCGCCACCGCCGGCCTCCTCCCCGACGGCGCAGCCATCAAGAAGGCCGCGGTGCGCCCCGAGGACGACCAGTCCGCGAACCGCTAACAGTCCTTGCCCACCTCCCGAACCCCTCCTATACCAACCCGACACCCCCACGTCAGACTCATGAAGACGAACCTCCGCCCCCTCCTCTCACCCGCTCTGGCGCTCGCGCTCCTGACCGCCCTCGCCGGCGCCCAGGAGGCCGCGCCCGCCGCCGCGGCCGCCGCGGCCGCCGCCCCCGCGGTGCACAAGAAGACCCTCATGGACCTGTTCCATGAAGGCGGCTGGGTCATGTACCCCA
>CAZRPB010000014.1:0-23274 GCA_964601955.1 uncultured Klebsiella sp.
GGCTGCTGCAGATGGCCGCGCCCTACATCCTGCGCCGCTCCAAGGCCGCGGTCGCCCCGGAACTGCCGCCCAAGATCGAGCAGCTCATCTACTGCGATCTCGAGGACGCGCAGAAGAAGCTCTACGACGAAGTCCAGGAGACGATCAGCAAGGAGATCTTTGAGATGGAAGTGGGCGGAGCGAAGGAGAAGGACGTGCGCATGCAGGCCTTCAAGCTCCTCACCCGGCTGCGCCAGACCTGCGCCGATCCGCGCATCCTCGACCCCAAGCTCGAGGAGACCGACTCCGCCAAGCTCCAGGCCCTGCTCGAGCTGCTCGAGGAGGCCAAGGACGCCGGCCACCGGCTGCTGGTCTTCTCAACCTTCGTCTCGGCCCTGCAGCTCATCCGGGAGTCCCTGGAGGAGCGCGACATCCCCTACTGCTACCTCGACGGCTCGACGACCGACCGCCAGGGGGTCTGCGACAAGTTCAACGGCACCCCCTCCATCCCGGTCATGCTGATGTCCCTCAAGGCCGGCGGCACGGGCCTCAACCTGACCGGAGCCGACACGGTCGTGCACTACGACCCCTGGTGGAATCCCGCCGCCGAGGCCCAGGCCACCGACCGGGCCCACCGCATCGGCCAGACCCGCACGGTCACCAGCATCAAGCTCATCGCCGCGGGCACCGTCGAGGAACGGGTCATGGACCTGCAGAAGGGCAAGTCGGAGATGTTGCGTAAACTGCTCAGCGAGTCAGATTCTGTCTCGTCCTCCCTGTCCCTGGAGGACATCAAGGAACTCCTGCGCAAGGACTGACCCCGATGCTCTCCAGCTTCATCAGAAGGAACAAGCCGAAGGCCGAGATGACGTTCCTCGAGCACCTCGACGACCTGCGGGTCTCGATGCTGCGCGTCCTGGGGGTCTTCGCGGTCGGCATGGTCGCGGCCCTGATCTTCTACGAGGAGACGCCCGTGCTCCTCAACCTGCCTCTCGAGTGGGCCAAGCATCCGGAGACGTCCCCGGTCGGCTTCGTGCTCGGCCAGTCCAGCGAAGGCCTCAAGGCCATCCCCGAGCTCAAGGAGTTCACGTTCATGGGCGTCTGGAAGGTGCTCATGTACGCCGCCTTCGGCGTCGGCATCGCCCTCTCCTCGCCGGTCTTCCTCTATGAGACGGCGCGCTTCGTCGGCCCGGCCCTGACCGACCGCGAGAAGCGCGTGCTGGTGCCCTTCTGCTTCGCCGCGCTCATCCTCTTCCTCGCGGGCGCATCACTCGCCTTCCTCTGGCTCTGCCCGATGTCGGTCCAGATCTGGCACCACTTCGCGGTCGGCCTCAAGATGGACGTGATCTGGCAGGCCTCCGACTACTACGGGTTCGTCATCATGATGTGCCTGCTGACGGGGCTGACGTTCCAGTTCCCCCTGGCGCTCATCGTGGTGATGTGGCTCGAGATCGTGCGCCCGCGCACGCTGCTGAAGCACTGGCGCGGGATGCTCTTCGGCATCATGTGCCTCGTCGCGCTGATCACGCCCATCGCCGAACCGGTCTCACTGCTGGTGATGACGGGCGTGCTCTTCAGCTTCTACCTGGTGGCGGTGGCCGTCGGCACGGCCGTGGTGCGCCGCAAGCGCGTCGCCCGAGGCGACAGCGCCGATCCGGAGGACGATGACATCGACGACGATGACGACGGTCCCGACGGGGACGACGATCCGGACGGCGGCCCCGACGCCCCCGTGAGGTCAAGCTCCTCCCGGACCTCCTCCACGCCCGCCCAGGCGACCGAGCCCGAGCGGCCCAAGCGGCTGCCGCCCCCGGCGGAAGGCGACCTCAGCTCCCTCGACTGACCCTCTCATGCGCGCCCTCGTCCTGACCCTGCTTTGCGCGGCCCACGCCGCCGCCCAGGAGCCTTCGCTCTTCGGCGTCAAGAAGTCGCCCGCCCAGGACGCCGCGGCTCCGACTTCAGGAGTCATCGGCGCCTCCCCCTCCGTCGCGGTTCCCGAAGACCCCGAGGACACGTCGGTGGTGATCTCGCCCTTCCGGCCGCTGAAGCGCCCCGAGGCCAAGGAGACCAGGGTCTTCAGCATGGCCAGGCTCAACCGACCTCTCGCTTACGAGACGACGAGGGAGCTGCAGCGTCTCTTCACGGCCTTCATCCAGCAGCATGTGCAGGACGCGGCCGGACAGGAGCTGGTTCCGGCGCCCGGCCCCATCACCACGATTGAATACGTCGTGCAGCAGGACCTCGGCGACGGCAGGCTGCTGGTGAAGGCCAACTGGGTCGCCTCGGGCGACGGCCTGCTTCCCGCCGCCACCGACGCCTACGCGGTCCTGATGCCCGAAAAGCCCAAGGCCGTCGGAGACAAGGGCCAGTCCGTGGTCACCGGCGTGGGGATGGTCTCCGTACGCTTCACGCCGACCTTCGCACCCCTGGCCGGACGACGCCTGACGCTGCGACGGGAGGCCTTCATCGAATGCTCACTCATTCCGGAGACCGTCGCGAGCCAGCAGAAGTTCATGGACCTCGTTAAGTCGGGCGCCGAACTTTCGGTCATCACCGCCGAGAAATTCCCCTGCAAGACCTGCGGCGGCCTCGGCTTCACGCGCGAGGCCCAGAAGGGCAAGCTCGACGACAAGCGCATCCCGTGCACGGCCTGCGAGTCCGGCAAGGTGACGGTACGCATCGAGACAAAGTTCACGCCCTGAAGCGGCCGGGGCAACCTGCGCTTGCGCCGGATGGGGCGGAAGCACAACTTGCAGGGGTGTCCACGCCCCTCCATGCCGGCCTCGAGGAGCACTTCGCCGAGCTGGAGAAGTTCCTGAAGGCGCAGGAGTCCGCCTTCGAGCCCGAGGTGCGCCCGATGGTGCGCGATGTCCTCGCCCACCCGGGCAAACGTCTCCGCCCGCTGCTGGCCTTCGGCTCGGGCGCCGGAGGCCCTCCCTCCCCCGCCCTGGTGCGGGGGGCGGGCATCGTCGAGCTGGTCCACCTTGCCACGCTGGTCCATGACGACGTGCTCGACGGCGCCGACCGCCGCCACGGGGCGGACACGCCCAACCGCACCCACGGCGCCCACGCCGCGGTGCTCTTCGGCGACGCGCTCTTCGCCCACGCGCTCGTGCTCGCGGCCGAGCACACGACGCCGGAACTCTGCCGGATCGTGGCACGCGCCTCCCGCGAGGTCTGCTCCGGCGAGGTCTGCCAGACGTTCTCGCGCGGCGACGACGCGCTGCCGGTCGAGGCCTACCGGCGCCATATCCGCCTGAAGACCGCCGAACTCTTCGAGGCGGCCTGCCGGGTGGGCGCGCTGCTCGCCGGTCGCCCCGCGGAACATGTCGAGGCCTGCAGTCTCTTCGGACGCCACCTCGGCATCGCCTACCAGGTCTACGACGACCTCGCGGACCTGCTGCAGGACGAGTCAAAGGCCGGCAAGACGCTCGGAACCGACGTGGCCAGCGGCAAGCTGACGCTGCCGATGATCCTGGAACGGGAACTGAACGGCCCCGAGGGCGTGCGCCGGCTGCGCGACGGCGAAGACCCCCGGCGGGCCATCTCGGCCGCGGCCTGGAAGGAGTCGTTCCGCACGCTGGACGCGGAGATCGCCGCGGCCGAACTGGCGCTCGCACCCGCGGAAGGCTCCCCCTCGCCGTTCTTCCTGCTGCGGCTCACGGGCTACCTCCGCGATGCCGCCGCCAAGCTCGCCCCCGCCTCATGAGGATCTTTCGCACGACGGTCTCAGAACGTCTGGCGATGACGTTCTGGCTCTCGCTGCTGGCGGCGGCCGCCGGACTGCTCCTGGTCTGGCGCTCGCTCTGAGGGCTCAGGGCAGGTAGCGCTTCGGATCGAAACCGCGGGCCGTCAGTCCCAGCCGGACGGCCTCCAGGTCGACGCGCGCCCCGGCGGTCACGCGCTGGCGCTCAAACCAGCCAGCGGGCATCTCCACGGCGAGACGCACGTCGTCGGACTTGGATTCGACCGCAGTCAGGTCCAGAGCCCGCATGGTGCGCACCTCGAGGATCACGCCCTCGGCGGAGACGAAGGCGATGTCGAGGTCCAAGGGGGTGTCCTTCATCCAGAAGGAGGCCCGCTGGGAGCGTTCATAAAGGAAGGCCATGCCCTCGGTGTCCGGCAGCTGCGCGGTTCCCATCAGGCCGCGCGCCTTCTCGAGGTCGGTCACGGCGAGACGAAGATTCACCACCGGCCGTCCCACGGCGACGGGGAAGCGGACCTCGATGCCGGCCTCGGGACCGTTGCGCACGGGAGCCGAAGGACGGCCCGAATCGCAGGCGACCAGCGTGAATGCGAGGGCGAACAGGATCGGGAGACGCATGCGGCAGGATTCCCCGCGGTTGCCATGGAGGCAAGAGCGGGTTGGCTGATGCGATGGAACGGGACCGAAGGGCGCACTGGCTGGAAGACGCGACGGCGCTGCACTACGCCCGCGCTGCGGCGCAGGTCGGCCTCTGGGCTTCGGAGAAAATCATGGCCGAAAGGCATTTCGACAAGGCCCATCGGCTGCTGGAGGTCGGAGCGGGCGCAGGCCGCGCCGGCCTCGGCCTCCTGAGGCTCGGATACGCGGACATCATCATCACGGACTTCTCTCCGGCGATGGTCGAGATGGCCCGCGGCGTGCTGGCGGAGGCGAATCCGGGCTGGCAAGGGCAGGTGCGGCAGGCCGACGTGACCGACCTGCCCTTCGCCGACGGGACCTTCGACGGCGTGCTGGCGGCCTTCAACGCGCTGATGTGCCTACGAGGACGCGCCGACCGAGAAAAGGCGCTGAGGGAGATCCGCCGCGTGCTGCGGCCCGGCGGGCGGCTGGTGTTCTCGGCCAATGACCGCGAACGGGGCGACAACCGGGACGCATGGGCACGGCACGCCCCGGAAGCGGGCCTCGAACCCGGGGAACGCTGGCACGACTCGCCGACATCGCCCGTGTTCATGCGCAGCTGCACGGAGCAGGAGATGCGGGGCGAACTCGAGGCCGCCGGCTTCACCCTGCTCGAATCGGCCCTCACGACCGAACTGGCGGACGACGGGCCGGCGGCGCGCGCGTTCGCCGGCGTCACGCGGCTCTATGCCGCCGAGCGTCCCTGATCAGCGGGCCTTCACGCTCCGCTCCTTGAAGAAGCGGACGATGAGCTCGGAGGCACCCTTGGGGAACTCGTGCCCGCCGTCATGGATCACGGCCACGACGGGCGCCTTGTCCGAAGTCCAGATCTCACCCTTGAGCTCGCCGGCCTGGGCCCAGGGCTTGGATTCATCCACGCAGCCGTTGGCCTTGCGCGCGGCGAGGATGCTGGCCTGCTGACCGGCGAACTTGACGATGGCGTCCTTGCGTCCGGCCACGTGCAGCACGGGCATGGGCGACAAGGCGTCGTCCTTCAGTCGGGACGTGATCACGCCGGCCACGGGCGCGATGGCGGCGACTTTGTCAGCCCGCGTCTTCCAAAGCAGGTAGGTGAACACGCCGCCGTTGGAATGGCCGAGGGAGTAGACCCGTCCGGCGTCGGCGCCGAAGTCCTTCAGGACGTCCGCCAGCATGACGTCGAAGAACTTCAGGTCGCGGTCCTCCTGTACGCCCTGCCGGGTCTGCCAGCCGTTGCCCTTGCCGCTGGGGTCGTTGACGGTGGCGGTGGGGAGGCCCTGCGGGAAGACGAAGACGGCCTCGGGCCAGAGCTTCGTGATGTCCCAGGAGCCGGCAACGCGGGCGGCCGTGCCGTAGTGACCGTGCCAGCCGAAGACCACGGGGGGCTTCGCCTCACCCTTGGTCAGCGGCGCACGCACGATGGCGGTGCGCTTGACCCCGCCGACGTCCCAGGCGCGCTCCACGCAGCCCTCGGGGGGCTTGGCGGAGATGAGTTCACGCAACTTGCCTTGGCCTTGGGCGAACGCAGCGAGCAGGCCGAGGCAGACGAGGAAGAGGTGGCGCATGGAAATGAAAAGGGCTCCCGATGGAACACCGGAAGCCCCTTAAGGTTGCCCCGCCGTTCAGTCGTCGCGGCGGTCGAGGAACAGCCGGATGACGTAGAACAGCAGCGTGACGAAGGAGGAGAAGAGCACGAAGGCCGCGGCCACGTGCTGGTCGGTCTCCATGGTGTTCTTGATCTCGTGGGTCTGGTAGAGGATGACCGAGGCCATCAGGACGATCATCGCGATCGAGAACCAGGCGCCCAGCGTCCAACCGGCGATCATCGAGACCACGATGGCCCCGAGGGCGCAGAAGCTGGCGATGACGATGGCGGTGCGCAGGAAGGAGAAGTCCGTGGAGGACATGAACACCGTGACGGTGAGGCCCGCGGCGAGGACGCCCGTGATGAGGCAGGCCGGCACCAGGATCTCACCGGGGTTGCCCTTGGTGACCGCGGCGGTGTAGGCGATGATCGGGATGAAGATCAGCGCCTCGAGCAGGATGTAGAGGCCTAGTCCGAGATACTGGGAGCCTCGGGAGACGCGGTTGAAGGCCAGCGACTGGGCGACCGTCGATCCGCCCCAGAAGGCCAGCATGATGAGCAGCATGCTCCAGCCCCCGAGCGAGCCGAGCATCGAGCCCAGCCCGTTCATGACCGACTGGGCGACGCCTGAGACGAACATGCCGTAGAGCGTCGCGCCGAAGGCGACCAGGGAGGCGGCCACCAGGCCGTAGGTGCGGCGGTAGAAGGCCGCGCGGGCGGCGGCGGGAGCGTCGGCGACGATGAACGGATTGGATTCGTACATGGATGTACCCTTCAGTTTACCCGCCCTGCCCGGCAGTCAAGCCGGAGCGAGCCCGCCTCCTTAAGGATGATTGATCGTCATAATCTTAAGCCGCCGGCCCAGATGGGCGGGCAAACCCTCCGTTGATGCAGTCCTTTGGACGATCAAGCTGACGGAAGAACGACCGTGCTCCCCGCCCACTGATACCCTGAGATGGAAGGTGTCACCCCGTACGGCCAGTTGAGGACTGAAGAGCTCCATGATGTCAGCTGAAGATAGCCGGAACGCGATACCGCCCGAAGCGTCTTCCACGCGGACGTTCAAGGAGGCCGAAGCAATCGCCCGCTCCATGACCCCGCTTTCATGAAAAGCGGCCAAGGAGGGGAAAGGTCCGCATCGCGCGACCTCCGCAGCCAAACCCTCGGCCAGCCTTTCAATCTGTGTCCGCGAGAGGAGCCTGACCGGCTGGCTAAGGACAGTCTCTCCAAGGGCCGAAGGTTCCAGACGGTCGACCTCGTGATCCTCAAGGGGGCGCGGCACTGACAAACCCGTCAAAGGCACGTCAACCGTGGACGGACGAGTCGGAAACGCGGCTGCGGCGGGACTGAAGGGAACGGCCCCCGCTGACCAGAGCAAGTTTACCCATTCTTCAGAAGCGGTCGCATTGATGTTGAACGCTCCGTCGATGAAGTAGTCCGACGCGACAGAGCCTGCCGCACCATCCCAAGTCCTCAGCCTCGGATGGGAGGGGATGCCGGCGCGGGGCAGGAATGCGGCGGAATCCAAAGCCTGAGTCCAATCAGGGTCGCCCAGGTGCCTCAGAGAGCCGGACGAAAGCACCGGCCTGAGAGGAATCTCCGGGCCGACCGCTCGGCCGAACCTCAAGGGAAGCACCGGACCATGCGCGTTGGGCGTCTCATCCCAAAGAATGTCTCCCGGCCTGCGCACATGATCTTCTTCCGGCCTGCCGAAGGCAAGAGGATGCCGTTCGGCCCAAAGAAAGGGTCGCATCGACCGGGCGTCATTCCGCCACCGCAGGAAATCGTCGGAGGAGTTGGCGTCCGGGAAAGCGGCCACACAGGCGCGACGCTCCGAGATCCTGTATCCTGAGCTGTCGGGACGCGAATAGTCCTCCCCGTTGGTTTCGATGACGAAGGACTCAAACCGGAGACCTTCGACCGTTTGGCAGACTTCTCCGGCGTAAGAATCAAGGTCGGCGCCCCTGACCGGGTCACCCACGTACCTCCTTACGACCACGGATGACTCGCCTTCGAATCGGAAGCTTATGTGGATGCGATCCGCAGGAGTCATGACGTCGGGCCCAGGCCTTCGCCAGCCTGGGCCATGGGGGCGCCGATCCATGCGCCAGGTGACGGGGCTCAGGATCCGAGCCAGTCCTTGAGGCTGGGCCGCGGGCGACGGGGACACGAATGCGTAGGACTCGCCCGCGAGCAGTCCCGGAGAGGACATGGGCGAAACGGTGGCATCATCGACGCCGGCGATGAACCACAGACTGCGTTCACGCCTGCCCTGCTCAAGGGTGCCGAGGTCAAGCTCGGACAGATCATCCAGATCGGCTTCGACCTCGGCGCCCGAGTCAAGGTTGCGAATCGTGACGATCGGCGCCCCCTTGAGCTCGACCAATAACATCCGGCCGCGGCCTGAGGACGCCAATGGCACGCCGAGGTCGTTCCACATCAGCCCCGATCCGTGAAATCGTATCCTATGCCTGCCGTCGGCCCTTGAATTGAAAACCCCGACGCTGAAGGCGACGCCCGCCAACAAGGGACAGGGAACCCCGCGTCCTCCAAGCACCATGCCCCTGTGCGGATCGACCCCTGAGACGAGACCGCTCCAGGTCCGGTGGACATCGTGACCCAGTCTCGACTGAAGATTGCGTTCTTCAGACAGGTCCGACCGAAATCCGCCGCGAACCGGATCCGTCAGAAGCCCGCGCGAACCCTTTCCACGCAGCTGAGTTGGAGCGGGAGACCACCCAAGCTCCAGAGCCATCCGTTCATCGGCCCCGAGCGGCTCAGCGGACATCCTCAGCGGCACCTTGCCACGCCCATGGGCCCCCGCAACCCATGCGTCGGACGCCAACGTCGCCCGACTTTGCGCATCGACGTCATGGACGAGCGATAAATCGCTGCCCTCCCAAGCCCAGCGGAGATGTGCCACGGATCCAGAAAGAGGCTCGCAAGGAAGTCCGGGGCCGGCCGCCCAGTCGACGGCTTCTTTCCTGAAAGTGTGGACGTCATCCCTTCCAACCGACGACTGAAGACCGGCCAGGGCCAGCAAAGAGGCCTGTTGCAAATCAAAGCGCAGCTTGGCTGCCGAAGCTGCGGCTGCCACGGCCCGCATTTCAACCGTCAGAAGCGCCTGGGTCGCAAGGGTCGTCAGGAGAATCAAGGAGAGGCAGGACAAGGCCAGGATGAGGGCGAATCCGGAGCGCTGGGTCATGGGTAATGACCCCTACTCTCTTAGGATTGGAGGCTTCTACAAAACAGGAGATACCCCACGCATGAGTCCAGCAACCCGACGAATTCGCATCACCCGCCCCGCTGCATTGCCGAATTCGCCGCGCCCGACTCCGACGAAAGCTCCCGGCAAGCGTCGCTTCGTGGTCATCGAGGACCAGACGGCGGTGCGGGAACTGATGTGCGAGACGATCGCGGCGAATGAACGCTGCGAGGTGGTGGGCTCGAGCTCCGACGGACAGGAAGGCCTGGCCATGGCGCTCACGCTCCGGCCCGACGTGCTGGTGGTCGACATCCTGATGCCCGGGCTGAGCGGGATCGACGTGCTCCGGCGGCTCTCCGGCGGACGCGACGGGATGCGGGTGCTGGTCTTCTCCGCCAAGCAGGAGCCCCACATCGTGCGCTCATTGGTCCAGATCGGCATCCACGGCTTCGTCAACAAGGCCTCGTCGCTGTCGGAATTCCGACAGGCGGTCGACGCCCTCTCGCAGGGTCGCAACTGGTTCACGGATGACTTCGACCGCACGGTCCGCGAGGCGCTCGCCAGCCCGTCCCAGTCGCCCGACGGGCTGCTCGACCTGCTCACGCCCCGCGAACGCGAGATCGCGGTGCTCATCACGCGCAGCCATTCGAGCAAGGAGGTCGCTTCGCGGCTCAACATCAGCATCAAGACGGCCGAGAACCACCGCGCCAACCTGATGCGCAAGCTCGGGGTGCGCGACGTCGCCGGGCTGGTCCGCTACATCATCCGGCAGGGGCTGGTCGATCCGAACGCCGGCTGAGGTTTTTGGTGGAAAGGTCCTGGGGAATGGACTTCATAGGTCGCCATGGGTTCCCCCTCCGCCCCGCAGAAGACCGTCGTCATCGTGGAAGACCAGACCGCGGTCCGCGAACTGGTGACTGAGATGCTCGAATCCCGGGGCAAGTACAAGGTAGTCGGCTCCACGGCCGCGGGCCAGGAAGGCGTGGACATGGTCATCAAGGTGAAGCCCGACCTGCTCATCCTCGACATCCTCCTGCCCGACATCAGCGGCATCGAGGTGCTCCGCCGGCTGCACGACGCCGCCCCGAACATGTCGGTGCTGGTCTTCTCCAGCAAGTCGGAGAAGCAGCTCGCCCACGGCCTGCTCGACCAGGGGGTGCGCGGCTACGTCAGCAAGGCCGCTCCGCTCTCGGAGCTCCGCCAGGCGCTCGACGCGCTCGCCGCCGGGGACACCTGGTTCAGCGACGCCTACAACGCCGCGCTGGAACGCGCCCGCAAGGGCCCGGAACGCTCGACGGACGAGAAGGGGGTGCTGCTCACGGACCGCGAACGGGAGGTGGCGGTGCTGCTCGCCCGCAGCCACTCGAGCAAGGAGGTCGCCGCCCGGCTCAACATCAGCTCCAAGACGGTCGAGAACCACCGCACGAACCTGATGCGCAAGCTCGGGGTGCACGACGTGGCCGGCGTCATCCGCTTCGTGATCCGGCAGGGGCTCTTCGATCCCAGCGAAGACCGATGAGGTCCGCCGCCCTCGCCGGCGCGCTGCTCACGGCCGCGCTAAGCGCCGCCGACGCCTCCCCTCCCGCCTACGTGACGAGCGACCTGCGCGGCTGGACGCTCCATGTGCGCAAGGAACTGACGGCTCCGGACAAGTTTGCGGTCACGGAACGCGCGATCCGGCTGGTGGGCGCCCAGCTGGACGACGTGGTCCGGCTTGTGCCATCCCCGGCCGTCGCCGAACTGCGCCGCATCCAGCTCTACTTCTCGCCGCAATACGCGGGCACGCCCATGCGCGCGGAATATCACCCCGGCAAACAATGGCTGGCCGCCAACGGTCGCGACCCGGCCATGGCCAAGGCGGTGGAGTTCACGAATCTGGACATCCTCGACAAGGAGGTGCAGCGGATGCCGATGCTCACGCTCCATGAGCTCGCCCACGGCTACCATGACCTGGTCCTCGGCTACGGGCACGCCGGAGTGCTCGCGGCCTACGCGGCGGCGGACAAGGCCGGCACCTACGCCTCGGTGAAGCGGCGCGACTGGCAGGGGCGCGTGACCGCCGGGGTCCGCGCCTACGCGCTCACGAACGCCAAGGAATACTTCGCGGAGACGACGGAGGCTTTCTTCGGGAAGAACGACTTCTTCCCGTTCGAACGCCAGGAGCTCGAACGCGCCGACCCCACGGGCTTCGCGATGCTGCGCGAGGTCTGGGGCGCGCGCTGAAGGGCTCAGAGGCGCACGCGCAGGCGGGGCGAGACGGGCACGCCCGCGTCCTTCGGCGCCCCGCGCCCGGGGCCGTCCTCCGCTCCGCCGAGGGCCTGGCTGAACTCCTCCGGCATCGGCGAGGCGGCCGAGAAATGGACGCGCTTGCCGGCCCAGTCGAAGGAAAGTTCGGTCGACGCGGCATGCAGGAAGAGGCGACGGAAGCCGCGCGCGGTCCCCATGGTCTTGTTGAAGTCGAAGTCGCCGTAGGTACGGTCGCCAAGGATGGGATGGCCGTGCATCGAGGTCTGCACGCGCAGCTGATGGGTGCGACCGGTCCGCGGCTCAAGTCGCAGGAGCGAGATCGGCAGGCCGCGCAGGGCGGCGCGCTCCCAATGGTAGAGGGTCACCGCCGGCGCCCCGGAACCGCCTGCGGCGGAGGAACGCACGCCCCCGCCAGGACCCTTGGACTTCACGAGGACGTCCTGCCAGGTGCCGTGCGGCTGACGGAGGCCGCGCCCGCGGACGAGGGCGTAGTAGCGCTTGGAGACGGCCGAACGGGCGAACATGCGGCGCACTTCGGCGGCGAGGGCCGCGTCCAAGGCGAGGAGGAGCAGGCCGCTGGTCGGGGAGTCGAGTCGGTTGAGGAGGTGCACGCGACGCACGCCGCCCTGCCCGTCCCGCACGTGGAAGGCCTCCTCCTCGAAGGAGTAGTTGCCGGGGATGAGCACGTTGTCGCGGGCGCCCTCGTCCTCGGGGTTGGGATGCGCGAGCAGGCCGTGGGGCTTCTCGACGGCGATCAGGCCGCAGGGATGCTCGGCGACGACCTTCACGCCCTCCGCGAACGGTATCCAGTCGGCGGAGGACATCAGCGGTAGTGAAAGGAGATCGTGACCACGTCCTCCTCGCCGTAGAGGGCGACCATGTCGGCCCGCCATGCGTCGTAGGGCGCGGGCGCCATGACGGCGTCCTTGCAGGCGAGGGCCATCATGCGGGGGACGTCGGTCCGCAGGATCTGGGCGTCGCGCACGGTGCCGTCGCGGCGCAGGACGAAGCGCACGACGCAGGATCCGGTCGCCACGGTCTCGAAACGGGAGCGCTCGATGATGTCCCACCAGCTCGACTGGATGGCCTCCATCATGCGCTGCACGTAGTCGCCATACTGGCTGAAGCGGGCGTCGACGGCGACGAGGCCGGCGCGATTGACGCCGACGTTGTTGCGCAGGAGGAGGCCGGCGGTGCCGGAAGGCACCATGGCCTTGGGGCGCTCAGGGTTGGCGGGCTTGGGGACGTCGGCCGCAGCGGGCTGGGGCACGGGAACGGGATTCGGCTTGGCCTGCGGCGCCTGTCCGCCTGCACCGACGGGTCCGGGACGGTTTCCGGGCGCCATGCCGATGGCGATCGCCGAAGTCCCAGGCTGGGTCTCCGCCTGAACGACGGATGACTCCTGGATGCGCCGCGGCACGCCCTGCGAGACGCGCATCTCCTGCGAGGTGCCTTCGGTGCGAGGCAGGGAGGACTGGGTGGGCTTCTTTTCCGGCACGGGCTGCGCGGCGGTCTGGTTGCGGGCGGCCACGAAGGGAGTCTTTTCAGGCACTGCACGGTTGGCGTTCGCCGGCGCCTCGATGACGCGGGGACGCATGTGCTCCGGCAGACGCTCAGGAGAGACTTCGGCGGGAGCGATGGTGACCTTCAGTGGACGGACGGGAGCGGCGGACACCGGAATGGCCAGTGCAGCGCGGAAGTCGTTCGGCAAAACGAAATACAGAAGGACGTGCAGCAGCACCGACGCCACGGCGGCCGTGATGACGGAGGCCGGGTCGAATGAGGAGGGCTCCTGCACGGAAGGGAGTAAACGCGCCCGACAATCGACTTCAAGCGCCACCGCCCTTCAGCGGGCGGGGCGGACGGCCGAAAGGGCCCGGAAGGCCGTGCGGCAATCCTCTCGGGAGCCGAAGATGACGGCGCAGCGGAAAGGATGCTCCCCCGCGGGGATGGGCCGGTCGGACCGCAGCCTCACGACCAGGTTCCACTTGGCGACGTCATCCCGGGCGAAGAAGAAGCTGCCGTAGCCGGGCTTGGAATACGAAGCGCCCGGACTCGAGAGCAGCAGGACCCCCATGGCCAGGCGGCCGTCGGGAGTCGACAAGGCCACCGGCGAGGAAAGCTCGCCCTGCTTGGAAGGATCGCGCGGGATGAATTCGCCCTTGGTGGCGTCGAAGGAGAGGGGTACGGAGAAGCGTGGCGGCATGTAGCCGGTGAGGACCTCGAACTGCAGGTAGCGGTGCTCGCGGTCCGCGGGCACGGTGAAGGCCACGGCATAGTCGAGGGCGTTCTCCACGCCGTCGCAGCCGAACTTCACGCTCTTGCGCAGGACGTGTCCGGAGACGACCTCGCGGTTGAACGCCGGCCGGCCATGGGAACTTCCGCCCGGAGGCAGCCAGAAGGCCATGCGCGTGCGTGTCGAGAGCACGCCGTCCTTCACCTGGATGCCCTCGAGCACGCTGCTGGACGTCGGACCCAGCGCGTCCGCCACGGATCCCGCCTCGGTGGGATTGTAGGTCTCGATGAAATACTGTCCCTCGAAGTCCGCGTTGACGGCCGACTGCAGCTGACGGCCATGGTCATGGGTGTCGATGAACTCCTCGCCGCCCCAACGCAAGGAGTCGATCGCCCCGGCCGTGCGCGCGGTGGTGCGCAGGACGGCCGGACGTCCGAGGACGGTCGCCCGCAGCTCGGCGTCGCCCGAGGGAGCGGCCGCACAAAGCAGGCCGGGCAGCAGGAGCAGGGCCGTCCTCATGCGCGAAGTCTGTCCAGCACGCCGAGCGCGCGCAATCTCGCGACCACGAACTCCACCGGCAGGCCCATGATGGTGGAGACGGGCTCCTGATGGGCCGCGATGATGATTTCCCTGCCCTCCTGGATGCCGTAGGCGCCGGCCTTGTCCAAGGTGTTCACCAGGGACTGGTAACGGCCGATGTCCGCCTCGCTCAGCGGCTTGAAGCGGACCCAGGCGGTCACGTCATGCGCCTCGTCGATGCCGAGCGCGGGACACAGCAGGCAGACGCCGGTGTGCACGACGTGCTCCCGGCCGGAGAGCGAACGCAGCATGGCGGCGGACTCCGCGAGGTCGGCCGGCTTGTTGAGCGCTCGGTCGCCGAGCGCCACGGTGGTGTCGGCCCCGAGCACGAGGGCGTCAGGATGAAGCGCGGAGACCGCCGCAGCCTTGATCCGTGCGTTGTGCAGCACCATCACCGCGGGATCCGTCGAAGGATCCTCATGCTCGGTCACTGCGGCCGTCACGACCGCATGCGGGACGCCGGCCTCGGACAGGAGCTGCGTCCGACGCGGGGAGGCCGAGGCCAGGATGAAACGTAGCGGTTCCAACGCCCGAAAAGGGGATGCGAATCGCTGAACTTTCAACCCTTATCCCCGTGGCGGCTATTGAGGAGGCGGGCGGACGGCGCATGATGGCGTTCATGCGAGCCCTGCTCATCCTGCTATGTCTGACCCTGGCCGGCCATTCGGCCGCCGCCGACAAGACGCCCTCCGCCAAAAGGTTCCTGAAACGGGACGCCGCATGGTTCCGCAGCGAGGAGGCCCTGCGCGTCGCCGACAACCTCGTCACCTGGCAGGCCGACAACGGCGCCTGGCAGGAGGAGAAGGACCTCGTCTCCGCCCCCTATTCCGGCGATCGCAAGAAGTTAAAGGGCACCTTCGACGACCATGCGACGACCGACGAGGCGCGGTTCCTCGCCAAGGTGATCGCAGGCGGCTCGTCGAAGCCCGCGCACCGAGAGTCCTTCGACAGGGCGCTGCGCTGCATCCTCTCCGCGCAGTATGGGAACGGCGGCTGGCCGCATCGTCCGCCGCCCGTCAAGGGCTACGACACCCGGATCACCTTCAACGACAACACGATGTCCCGGCTGATGTGGCTGCTGAAGGAGGTCGCGAATGACAGCGTCTACGCCTTCGTGCCTGCCGAGACCAGGCAGGCCTGCGCGAATGCCTTCGACCGTGGCGTGCGCTGCATCCTGCGCTGCCAGATCGTCGTCGACGGACGGCGCACGGTCTGGTGCGCCCAGCACGACGAGGTCGACTTCTCCCCGCGCCCCGCGCGCACCTTCGAACTGGTCTCGTTCAGCGGCATGGAGTCGATCGATCTCATCCGAATCTTGATGAGCGTCGAGAAGCCCGACGCCGAGACGAAGGCCGCGGTCGAGGGGGCATGCGCTTGGCTGGACGCGCATCGAATCAAGGGCATCCGCGTCGAAGAACGGTCCGGCCTCCTCAGCAAGGACAAGGTCGTCGTGCAGGACCCGAAGGCGCCCGATCTCTGGGCCCGCTTCTATGACCTGAAGACGGCCAAGCCCTTCTTCTGCAGCCGCGACGGCGTCCCCCGAGAAAACCTATCCGAAATCAGTCACGAGCGCCGCAATGGCTACAGCTGGTACGGGGAATACGCCCGTGACCTGCTGGCCAAGGACTACCCGGCCTGGAGGCAGCGGCTCGGCCTCTGAACCGGGAACATTTCCTAGGGGGTTGCGGTCACCTTCATAACCCCTCAAATGGAGGGGTCTGATGCCCCTCCGACCCGCCCTGCTCATGCCTCTGCTGGCCGCCCTCCCCGGGCTGGCCGCGGATGATTTTTCCGAAAAGGCGCTGAGCATCCTCGATCGGCGCTGCTTCGAATGCCACAGCCACTCGGCCGGGAAGAACAAGGGCGGCCTGGTGATGGACGCCGCGCAGGGTCTCACGGTCGGCGGCGACTCCGGCACGGCCCTGGTCGCCGGCAAGCCCGAGGACAGTCTCTTCCTCCAGCGCATCCTCTCCACCGACGAGGACGAGATGATGCCGCCGAAGGGCGACCGTCTGACCGCCGAGGAAGTCGCCACGATCAAGTCCTGGGTCTCCGCCGGCGCCAAGTGGCCGGCCAGCCGCGCCGCCAAACCGGTGAGCGGCAAGTATCTGCCGGGCAGGATCAATGACCAGGACCGCTCCTGGTGGGCCTACCGTCCGGCGGTGCGCGCCGAAGTCCCTGAGCCCGCCCTGCCCTCCACCGGCGCCAATCCCGTCGACCGCTTCATCGACCAACGCCTCGCCAAGGAAGGGCTCACGCCCGCGCCCGAAGCGGGCCGCGCCGCGCTGATCCGCCGCGTGACCTTCGACGTGACCGGCCTCCCGCCCACGCCTGAAGAAGTCGAAGCGTTCGTCCAGGACGCGGCCCCCGGCGCCTACGAGCGCCTGGTGGACCGGCTGCTCGCCTCCCGCGGCTTCGCCGAACGCAACGCACGCGTCTGGCTCGACCTCGTGCGCTACGCCGACAGCGACGGCTTCCGCGCCGACGACTACCGGCCGACGGCTTGGCGCTTCCGCGACTACGTCATCCGCTCCCTCCACGCCAACAAGCCCTACGACCGGTTCCTGCAGGAACAGGTCGCGGGCGACGAGCTCTTCCCCGGCGACCCCGACGCCCTCACGGGCACGGGCTTCCTCCACCACTGGATCTACGAGTACAACCTGCGCGACGCGCGCGGACAGTGGACCACCATCCTCAACGACGTCACGGACA
Organism: uncultured Klebsiella sp.; assembly: GCA_964601955.1. GTDB lineage: Bacteria > Verrucomicrobiota > Verrucomicrobiia > Opitutales > UBA953 > UBA953. The sequence goes on from CAZRPB010000014.1 coordinate 16,907, forward strand.
CCGTGGGCGACGCCCTGCTCGGGGCCGGCATGCAGTGCGCCCGCTGCCACGACCACAAGTTCGACCCCATCCTGCAGCGCGACTACTTCGCCCTGCGCGCCTTCTTCTCCAACATCCTGCCGGTCGAGGACCGCGCGGCCTGGACGAAGGAGGAGGCCGAGGCCCATGCCCGCAAGCTCGCGGTCTGGGAGAAGAAGACCGCCTCCATCAGGGAGGAGATCGCCAAGATCGAGCAGCCCTACCGCGAGAAGGCGGCGACCAAGTCGGTCGCCATGTTCCCCGAGGACATCCAGGCGATGATCAACAAGCCGGCGGCAGAGCGCGCGCCGATCGAGGCGCAGCTCGCCGCGCTCGCCTGGCGCCAGGTCGACTACGAATTCGCGCGTCTTGACCGCGTGATCAAGGGTGAGAACCGCACCCGGCTGGACGACCTCCGCAAGCAGCTCGCCACGTTCGACGCCGAAAAGCCTGAGGAGCCCCCCTACGTGCTCGCCGTCCGCGAGCCAGCACGCACGGCCTCGCCCGTAACGATCCCGAAGAAGGACGCCTCCGTCGAGCCCGCCTTCCTCTCCGTCCTCAGCAAGACCGTGCCGGCGGCGCCCGCCGTCATCCCGCCCGCCCCCGAGGGGGTCGAGTCGTCCGGACGACGCGCCGCCTTCGCCCGCTGGCTGACGCAGCCCGAGAATCCGTTCACCGCACGCCTGGCGATGAACCGCCTCTGGCAGCAGTACTTCCGCCGCGGTCTCACGCCTTACGCCAGCGACTTCGGAAGGCTCGGCGAACCGCCCTCGCATCCCGAACTGCTCGACTGGCTGGCCTCCGAGTTCGTGCGCCTGGGCTGGGACGCGAAGGCGATGCACCGCCTGGTGCTGACCAGCGCCGCCTACCGACGCTCCTCCGAGCACCCCGACCCCTCCGCCGGCCGGACGAAGGATCCGCTCAATGTGCTCGTCTGGCGCTTCCAGCCCCAGCGGCTCGAGGCCGAGCAGATCCGCGACGCGCTGTTCGCCGCCTGCGGCGACCTCGACGTGAAGAAGCAGGGCGGCGAGGGCGCGCTCTTCTCCGAACCCGTGCGCAGCGTCTACACCCGCGCGATCCGCAACAACCGCGACCCGCTGATGGACGTCTTCGACGCGCCGGAGTGGTTCAATTCCTCGTCCTCCCGCCCGGTCACGACCACGCCCATCCAGTCCCTGCTGCTCCTCAACAGCCCGTTCATGCTCAAGCGCGGCGAGACGATGGCGCGACGGCTCAGGGCCGAGCTGCCAGCGGGCACGCCGGAGCAGCATGTCGCCCGCGCCTACGCCCTGCTGCACGCGCGCGCGCCCACCGCGAAGGAGACCGCCCGCGGAGCGGCGTTCATCCGCGCCAACACCAAGGCCGCGCCCGAGAAGGCCGCCGCAACCGCCGCCTTCAATCCCGAGAGGATACCCAACCGCGACGGCCAGGCCGCCCGGCTGGACATGGACCACCGCACGCCCCTCGTGGCCGCCGGCACCGAAGGACTCGACTTCTCCAAGGGCTTCACGGTCGAGGCCGTGATCGTGCCTCGCTCGGTCAGCGACAGCGGCGCGCTGCGTGTGATCGTCGCCAAGGGCACGGGCTCCTCCAAGGAGTCCTACTGGCAGCTCGGCATCACAGGCATGCGCTCCCGCCGAGCGCCGATGGTGCTCGCGCTCCAGGCCTTCGGCACGCTCAAGGACGGCTCGTTCGGCGAGGCGGTGCATTTCTCCGGCCTCCGCATCGAGATGAACAAGCCCTACTTCGTCTCCGCCGCGGTGCGCTACGCCACCGCGGAATCGCCCGGGGAGGTCACCTTCGCGGTGAAAGACCTCTCCAACGACGACGAACCCCTGCTCATCGACAAGGTGGCGAGCAGCCTCGTCGCCCTTCCGGCCAATCCCCACCCGGTCAGCCTCGGCGGACGCGCGTCCTCCTCGCCCTCGGGATTCCATGGCGCGCTGGACGACGTGCGCATCAGCTCCGGCGCGCTCGGCACGGGCGACCTCCTCTTCACCAGCGAGGATCCGAGCCCCCGCACGATGGGCTTCTGGCGCTTTGAGAACAAGGTGGGCGTGATGTCCGACTCCTCGGGCCGGGGCCACCTGCTCACGATGGGCATGCCGGCCGCGAACAAGCCCGGCAAGACGGAGGCCAAGTCCGACTCCAAGCCCGGCGCCCCGCTCTCCCCCGCGGACCGCGCGCTCGCGGCCTTCTGCCACGCGATGCTCAACGGCTCCGAATTCCTCTACGTCGAATGAACGACCCACGCTGCCACCGCTACGAGAAGCCCCGCTCCCGGCGCGACTTCCTCTTCAACGCCGGCCTGGGCGTCGGCTCCATGGCCTTCACGGACCTGCTCGCCCGCGACCTGCGCGTCCCGGCCGCGGGCACGCCGAAGCGAGACGGGGTCGGCTCCATCGCGCCCCGCGCCAAGAGCGTGATCTTCCTGTTCATGGAAGGCGGACCGTCGCAGATGGACCTGCTCGACCCCAAGCCGCTCCTGCAGAAGCTCGCCGGACAGAGGCTGCCCGAGAGCTTCGGCAAGGTGATCACCGCGATGGGCGAGGTGGGCGCGCCCCTGCTCGCGTCGAAACGGGAGTGGACGCGTCACGCCAAGACCGGCCAGTGGTTCTCCGACTGGATCCCCCACATCGGCGGCTGCTCGGAGGACATCGCGGTCATCCGCTCCTGCAAGTCCGACGGGCTCAACCACTCCGCGGGCGTCTGCCAGATGAACACGGGGTCGATCATCGCCGGCAAGCCCTCGCTGGGCTCCTGGGTCAGCTACGGCATCGGTTCGGAGAACCGCAACCTGCCCGACTTCGTGGTCATGCAGGACAACCAGTCCTCGGTGGTCAATGGACCGCGCAACTGGGGCTCGGCCTTCCTGCCGGCTGTCCACCAGGGCGTGCGCATCCAGGGCGGCGCCGAACCCATCCCCAATCTGTTCACGCCGGATGCCGTGGGCCCGGAACTCCAGCGCGCCAAGCTGGACCTCATCGGTGAGCTCAACCGGGACTACGCCGGCCGCTTCCCCGACCAATCCGAACTCTCCGCCCGACTTGCCGGCTACGAGATGGCCTTCCGCATGCAGGCCGAGGCGCCCGGCGTGGTCGACCTCAACGGCGAGACGGAAGCCACGCGCAAGCTGTACGGCCTCGACGACAAGACGACCGAGACGATGGGCCGGCTCTGCCTGCTCTCGCGACGGATGGTCGAACGCGGCGTGCGCTTCGTCCAGATCTTCCACGGAGCGGGCTCAAAGTGGGACGCGCACTCCAAGATCGAGGACAACCACTCTAAGCTCTGCGCCTCGATGGACAAGCCGGTGGCCGGCCTCCTCAAGGACCTCAAGTCGCGCGGACTGCTCGACGAGACGCTGGTGGTCTGGGGCGGCGAGTTCGGGCGCACGCCGATGTCCGAGAAGGGCGATGGTCGCGACCACAACCCGACGGGATTCTCGATGTGGATGGCAGGCGGCGGCGTGAAGGGCGGCCAGACAATCGGCTCCACCGACGAGCTCGGTCTGCGCGCCCAGGAGACGCCCCTGCACGTGCACGACCTGCACGCGACCATGCTCTGGCTGCTCGGCATCGACAACATGGGGCTCTCCTACCGATTCAAGGGCCGCCCGGAACGCCCGACGCAGAACGAGGGCGGACCATACAAGAAGATCGTCGGGTAGGCAGGGCGCCAACCAAGGGACAGGGCCAGGGGCAGGGCTAGGGACAGGTAATCATGGCAGGCTCTAGCCCTGTCCCTGCCCCTGTCCCTGCCCCTAACACTATCTCTTCCCAATCTTCCCCAACTTCTCCCCGGCCGCCCTCAGGGTCTCCTCCTTCTTGGCGAAGTGGAAACGGACGTAACGATGCTCGGGCTCGCGGAAGAAGGATGAGCCGGGCACGCCGGCCACGCCGATCTCCTTGATCAGCCACTCGGCGGCCTCGGTGTCGGTCTTGAATCCCAGCGGCGAGACGTCGAGCAAGGTGTAATAGGCGCCCTGCGGCACGGTGTAAGTGAGGCCGGTGCCGGCGAGGATGCCGAGGAAGAGGTCCCGTTTGGCGGCGTAGGACGCCAGCAGCTCCTCATAATAGGAGGCTGGCAGCTCCAGACCCGCCACGGCGGCCTCCTGCAGGGGGGCGGCGGCCCCGACGGTCAGGAAGTCGTGCACTTTCCTCACCTGCTCGATGACGGCGGGCGCGGCCTGGACGTAGCCGAGGCGCCAGCCGGTGATGGAGTAGGTCTTGGAAAGCGAATTGCAGGTGATGGTGCGCTCAAAGGCGCCCGGCAGGGCCGCGCAATGGACGTGCTCACCCGGTCGATAGACGATGTGCTCGTAGGGCTCGTCGGTGATCACGAAGGCGTCGTGCTTCTCCGCCAGCGCGAGGATCTCCAGGAGCTCGGCGCGGGTGAAGACCTTGCCGCAGGGGTTGGAAGGGTTGCAGACGATGATCGCCTTGGGGCCCTGCGCGAAGGCGCGCGCGAGCTCGGCGGGGTCGTACGAAAAATCCGGCGCGCGCAGGTGGACGTAGATCGGCTGGGCGCCGGAGAGGATGGCGTCCGCGGCGTAATTCTCGTAGAAGGGCGAGAAGACGACCACCTTGTCGCCCGGGTCGCACACGGCCATCATGGAGGCCATCATCGCCTCGGTGCTGCCGCAGGTGACGACGAAATGCCGGTCAGGGTCGAGGTCGAGGCCGGTGAAGCGCCGCACCTTCCCGGCGAGGGCCTGACGGAACCGCGGGGCGCCCCAGGTGACGGCATACTGATGATGCGGACCTCGAGTCGCCCGCTCCAGAGCGGCCAGCAGGGCCTCAGGCGGATCGAAATCCGGAAAGCCCTGGGAGAGGTTGATGGCGCCGTGTCGGTTGGCCAGCCGGGTCATGCCGCGGATGACCGATTCGGTGAATCCGGCGAGTCTGCGGGCGGTCTTCGGCATGCGGCAGATTAGGACCCGCGGACGAGCGGCCGCAACCACGGGAAAACGGCAATGAAACGTGGTTTAGTGATTCGGTTTTTCGTGGCAAAGGCCGACTTTTTGGGAAGCGTCATTCCGGCCCCCGCACAGGAACCCCTCCCTGCCGGCCTTGTCCCAAAACCATGCCCGTTTTCCGCCGTTCACGCCTCCTCCTGGCAGGCCTCTGGTTCGCGCCGCTCATGGCCCGTGAACAGGCCTGGTCGTTCGACGCCGAGACGGGCGGACTGCGCGCGGAGGGCAAGGTCGAGCTGGCCCAGCCAGGCCCCCGCCGCCCGGACTATCCGGGCTTCGCCCAGACGAACCGAGCGGTGCGCCTCGACGGCAAGGGCGCGCGTCTGGTCGTGGATGACCCGGGCAAGGACAGCGTTTTCGATTTCACCAACGGCGACGCGATCACGCTCGAGGCCTGGGTGAAGCTCGACGGCATCCGCAAGGGCGAGAACGTCTACCTCATCGGAAAGGGCCGCACGGACCCCAAGGCTGCCGCGCCCAACAACCAGAACTGGGCGCTGCGTCTGCGTGAGATGTACGGATCGGCCTGCGTGAGCTTCCTCTTCGCCTCGCCCAAGGGGCCGCGTGACGTGGACTGGCACCGCTGGACGACCTTGTCCGGGCTGCGCGACGACGGCCGCTGGCACCACGTGGCGGTCAGCTACGTCTTCGGCAGGCCGGAGACCGTGCGCGCCTTCATCGACGGCAAGGCGATGAAGGGAGCCTGGGACATGTCCGGCGCCAGCGCCGACGCCCCGGTGGTCGACGACGCCCCGGTGTGGATCGGCTCCTCGATGGGCGGCAACTCCGGCAGCAGTTTCAAGGGCTGGATCGACGAGGTCGCGGTGCGCCGCACGGCGGTCCCGGACCGGGATCTGGCCGCCCGCTTCGTCACCACGCTCCCCCCGATTCCTGAAAAGCAGCTCGCCGCGATGGGGCCCAGCCCCAACGCGGGCAATGACAGTCTCGGCGGCACGGCCAAAGGGCCGAACGCAGGCATGCCCACGGTGACGGCAGCCCAGCCGACCGACTGGTCCAAGGTGCCCGCCGGCAAGGTGCTGGTGGAGCTCTGCGAGGATTGGAATCCTTCGTCGAACGCCTGGCCGCAGGAGACGCTCAAGGTCACGGAGCGCTACGAGGCGCCGGCGTTCGGCTTCTTCCGCGTCCCGCACAAGTACGTCGACACGGGCGTGCGCACGGCCCGTCCGGATCCGTATTTCCTCCGCGCCCACGCGACGGTGACGCTGCCCCCGGGCAAGCATCGGCTGCACCTGCGCGCCCGCGGGGCCGCCGCGCTCTTCGTCGACGGCAAGCCGGTCGCCATCACGCCCTTCCCTCCGCCCGGCACGGACGACAAGCCCGTGAAGGTCCAGGACAAGTTCACCGACCTCGGCGG